>JAFTIL010000025.1 GCA_017456905.1 Clostridia bacterium | reverse complement strand
CGCAGGATGAAAGCCGCGCACATCCTCACCGCGCTTCTTCGCTTTTATAATAGATATTGATGTTGCAAAAAAGCCTATGCCAACGATCAAGGGAATTAAATTCGATAAATATTCTGATAAATCGAACCCGTATTCATATAGCACCTTTTCCATAGCTCTCCTCCTTGTGTTTCTTCGCTTCATTATACCACAAAAAAACAAAAACCGCAATCCTTTTGTATCAGAATTGCGGTTTATGTTTGGCGGGAGGAGTGAAACCTCAAACGACCCTGTTCATCTCATTTTTCGCCAACGTCAGAGCTGCGCTTTTTCTTTGTGGCAAAGACCGCAGCCAAGGAAGCCAGCGCCCCGACGGCGTTCAGACCCACGGAAGAGCTACAGCCCTGCTTGGGCGCGTCGGTCTCGCCTTCGGTTGCCGAATCCGATTCAACGGTATCGGGAGACGTAACGGGGTTCGTCACCTCTTCCGGATCCGTCTCGGGTTCAGGTTCGGTCACGGAATCGGGCTCGGGTTCGGTTTCAGTTTCAGGCTCTGTGACAGGCTCTGTGACAGGCTCGGTTTCAGGCTCGGTTTCAGGCTCCGGCACGTACACCTCACCGTAAACGTGGAATTCATAGATGCGCACGTATCCATCAAGAGGGCACGCGGGATTCGGAACGTACAGACGGAAATACCGCCCCACCGCTCCTTCCTCCAGCCGCGCCGTAAAGACGTTCTCGTTTTCAGGGTTCGCCGTCATGACCGTGATCCACTTGCCGTCCTCATCCTTTGTTTGCAGGCTGTATTCGGAGGACAGATACCCTGTTCCCCCGGGCTCGTTGGCCGCCCCCATGACCACCCAACCGTCCACGCGGTAGGTCTCGCCCAGATCCACCTCCAGCCAGTAAGCGCCTCTTTGGGGTGACGTGGAGCACCACTTGGTAGACGGATTGCCGTCCAGGGCATTGGACGCCCCCTCACCGGGCTGGGAATGGCTGGCTGTGGCCTCTTTACCGTAGGACAGAGAGGTATCATATCCCACAGCGAGAGCCGCGACAGCCTTTTGGATGGCCGCTTCTGCGTTTTCACAGTCTTGTAAGGTGGCTGTTTCGCTGTCAAGCAGCCCCTTGGCCTTCGTCAAAGCGGTCTGCAGATCTGCCCACGTCTCATTGGACCAGAAGCTCCGGGATGCGCTCGCCCAGGTATCGTAGAGCTTTTGCAGCTCCGCCTTGGTACTCACGCGGTAGAAAGCCTTCCCTATCTCTTTAGCCAGTTGCGCATAAGCCTCCTGAATGGTCTCATTGGAGGCCATGCCGTCGTCGGCCACAGCCTTGGCGGCGGCGATAGCATTTTTCACTTGCGTCTTTTCCGCTTCGGTCAGACCCATGGTATCTCTGGCCTCCGCGTGTGCAATCGCCCCCAGCAAAGTATCCCGGTTGATCTCTTCTTGGTTGTTGGCCAACAACTCGATTTCGGCCAAGGTTACGTCATGCTCGGTCAGAATGTCCAGTCGGTACTCGGCGTAATAATCCACGTTGCTGACCACAAAGGGACGGGTATAGGTTTCCCACTTGAAGGTCACGTCTTCCCGCTTGTCCAAAAGAGTCCAGTTTTTGCCGTCGTTGGAGCCATACAGGGCAAAGTCGCGGGGAGCCAAGGTCTTGTCCTGTGCGGAGGTCAAGGTGTACATGGTGATACACTGCATATCCGCAAAGGAATATAATACCGAAACCTTCCCGTCCACAGGGGTCAGCGTAGTGCCGGTGACGGAGCTGTTGTCGGTCAGCAGGGACACATTCTCCGCGCCGTCACAAATAGCCTCCACCGTCTGATCCGCCTTGGGATTGGGGATTTCGTCGTTAGTGGTCAGGGATGTGGGAGCGGCATCCGGATCGGTTCCCCAGGCAGAGGGCTTGTCGGTCATTTCGAATTCGATGACAGCGCCGTTTTCGGTCAGCTCGGTCTGGAGGATACTGGTCTTGTTGTAAGGTTTGCCGTTGATGGTCAGACCGGCTACGTAAATGTTTTGAGAACTGTTGTCCGGCGCGCTGATGACCAGATCCTTGCCGTTTTCCAGATGGATGGTAACCTTAGTAAACAGGGGGGAGCCAAAGACCAGCTCGCCGCTACCCACGTTCAGGGGATACATACCCATGGCGCTGAAGATATACCAGGCCGCCTGGGCACCGTTGTCATCATCACCGATGTAGCCGCCGCCGATCTGACTGCCGGTGTAACACTGCCGCAGAACCTGACGGACGGTCTCCTGGGTACGGTCGGGACGACCGGCATACAGATACATATAGGGAATGTGCAGGGAGGGCTCGTTGTTGTGCTGGTAGTTCCCCATCTTGACCTGAACGATCTCGTTGATCATGGTGGGGCCGCCCATGCCCGTTGTGCTGGGATAGGGGGTGGTAAAGAATGCGTCCAGCTTGGTCGCCAGATCCTCACGGCTACCGTACAGATTCACAAGTCCCTGCCCGTCATGGGGAGCCGAGAAAGCCATATTCCAGGCGTTGGTCTCCTCGTAGTCTCCGCCAAAGGCGGTGGGATTCAGATTTTTCACGCTCCACGCCCCGTCCACGGTTCTGCCGCGGAACCATTCGCTTTCGGTGTCAAAGAGGTAGGTATAGGCCAGCGCGCGATTCATGAGGTAGGTATACCCGTCGTTGTCACCCACGGCCTTGGCCATTTGGGCGATACCCAGATCGTTCAGGCAACCGTCCAGCGTCCAGGACATCCCGTTGGAGGTGGTATTGGGGATGTACCCCAGGAAGATACCCGTATCCATACCCTTGCGGCCGCCCATGCCCCCTGCGTAGGTGGACATATTGGCGTTCTTCAGAGCAGCCTCGTAGGCGGTCTCCACGTCAAACTCCACACCCCGCATCAGCGCATCGCCAAAGACCACGTCGGAGCTGGTGCCCGCCATGCAGTCCAGGCCGTTGGGCATAGACCAACGAGGGATCCAGTCGCAGTCACGGTAGTGGTACAAAAATCCGTTCAGCATTTCGCTGTCCTGGGAGGGCTCCAGCAGAGCGTAGGCAGGCCACGCGGTACGGTAGGTGTCCCAGAAGCCGTTGTTGTAGTACATCTTGCCGTCTACCACCTCTTGGGTATAGGGACTTCTGTACTGCCAGCCTCCCTCTGTCCCCTCGCCTGTGTACTCGCCCATGTGGTTGGGGTAAAGAAAAAGACGGTACATATTGGAATAGAAGGATATGAGCTGATCCTCGGTAGCGCCCTCGATCTCCACGACACCCAGCTTGTCCTCCCAGATGGCCTGAGCCTCGGTATAGACCTCGTCAAAGGTTTTGCCGCCCAGCTCCTGCTCGTAATTGGACTTGGCTTGATCTACGCTGATGAAGGAGGTGGCCAGATTCATGGTGACCACGGTCTGCCCCGAGGCGGCCTCGGCAAAATATGCGGTGTTGCCCTTGACGTTTTCCACAGGGGTGTCAAAGGTGCCGTAGATGTACATCTTCTGTATGGTCGTATTCCAGCTGCCGTTGGTACAGCTGACGCGAACCGTTCCGCTGAAGGAGCCCGAAGCGGCATCGATCTTCATGCTGTTCACCGTGATACCGCGCAGAGCCACACCGGCGTCATAGGTTGCGCGAACCGAGACACCGTGATCCGTGGGCGACATTTCCACCTTGGTGCCGGCGGCCAGACCGCTTTCCTTGTTGAATTCCACGCTGTAATAGTGAGCCTGCGCCACCTCGTCTTCGTGGTCATAGGCCGTGTCGCCACTTCCGCCGCTGGTAACCATAAAGTTCCAGGCGGCAGGATCGCCCAGATGGAAGTTGGCCTGATGGCTGCAACGGAAGGAGGAAATATAGCCGGCGTTGTAGTCGTAGATGCCCATCCAGCCCACATTCTCAGGCGTCCAGAAATTGAAGCCGTGGGGCAGAGCCACAAAGGGGTGGCAGGCGCCGCGGGACAGCTCGTAAGGGCTTACGGGGTTGGTGCCGCGGGTGGTCACGACGTAGTCGGTCAGCTCGTCATAAACCTTCACCGAGGGGCCGATGCGTAGATCGTCAATGGTAGCCGCAAAGGTGCCGCCCGCTTGGCCGTCTTTGTTCTCATAGCCCACCAGAATGTCGGTGATGGTCTTGCCCAGGCATTGTTCATAGGCCCCCAGCGCCGTGATACTCACGTTCTGCACGCCGTAGAACATGGCCTTGGCCTCGCCTTGATCGTCGGGATTCATGCCCACGCGGTTTTCGTCCTCCACGCCCAGCTGGCTCAGATAAGTGCCGTCGGAGAATTTCAAATCCACCGCCAGATGAAGTGAAGGGTAGTCGTCCTTCATGTCTCCCAAAGGAGACATCATATAGGTCAGCTTGGTATCCTCACGTACGGGAATATTCAGTCCCGTATACATGGTTTGATAGTTCCACGCATGCCCGTCTGCTGTCTGGCGCCCCGAAATATTCAGAACGCCCCCGCCCATCGAAAGGGTCATGGTCGCGTTTTTCGCCCGACTCTCCACGGCATGGAAGCCGTCAGCGGAAGAGAAATCCTTTTCGACCGCATCCATCGGAGAGCTTTGACGGCTGTTCAAGTCGTCTGCCGGTCCGGCCGCCGTAGCGCTCATAGGAAGCAGACTCATCAGCATACCGGCTGACAGCAGGGTGCAAAGAAATCGGAGTCCAAAATTGTGTCTCATAGCAATCTCCTTAATTAATATACATTCATTGTACCATGCTTTTGTTTTTTTGTCAATCCGCGAATTGGCGACAGAAAAACAGGCAAACGACCATTTTCATCTACGAATCGTAGTTTTTTCAGTTTCCCAAGATAGATTGAACCGGTGTTCGTTTTACTTCCTTTTGGCGGAGCGTGTGAAACGTAAATGACCCTACAAGTGAAGAGTTGAAGAGTAAAAAAGTAAAAGGAACTAAAACGGTGTTCGTTTTAGTTCCTTTTGGCGGAGATGGAGAGATTCTCTTGCCGCTACGCGGCTTTGCACCTCTCAAACATAGTCGCCCTGCGCCCTTCTGGCGCGATGCTCCTTGTTTGTTCACTCGCTCGACTGCGCTTCTTCCGCCACCGGCGGCGCTTGTCTCGCTCCCTCTCGCGGTCGCTCGCGTTCAAATCTCCTCGTTTGCACCAATAAAAAAACACTGCTTTCGCAGTGTTTTTTTGGCGGAGATGGAGAGATTTGAACTCTCGCGACGGTTACCCGCCCTACACCCTTAGCAGGGGCGCCTCTTCGGCCTCTTGAGTACATCTCCGTACGCCCTCGCTATCTGCGAGCATTGCAAGCGGCCGTTTGCAGGACTTGCAACGCTCTATATTATACATCATCTTGTTTCGTTTGTCAAGACTTTTTTTCAAAATTATAAAAAAGTTCCCTTCAAGCCTGATATATCCCCACCCCGAGGGGTGGGGATATATCGTTTATGAGCGTTTGGTCTGATACCAGACCACGCCATTTTCTTGGGAGATCATCTCAAAACCTTTTTCGGGAGTGAAAAGCTGTGCTTCATCCTGCGGATCTATTCCTTGGTTCGCGACTTTGATCACGGCCTCGCGGGTAGCGGCATCCAGCGTTTCATAGGTTTCTGTACCAAACCACAGAATAGCACCGTTGCGATCATCCAGATACAGGTGATAGGTGGTATCTTCCCCGCAATAGACGTACAGAGCCTTGCAGGACAGCCCCACCTCGGTGGCCGTAAATGTAATTGCTTCGTCACGGCTGATGAGGGTATTGGTTTTGAGCTCCACCCAGCCGAGGAACCGGAAATTTTCGTCCTCGGGGGCATTGGCTTTCAGAGTAAGCTTAGCACCCACAGGAAGGTAGACACTTTGATAGTAGTATCGCACCTGCCCGCAGGCCTCGCCGTTGATGGTCATATCTACACACCCCCAAGTGGGGTCCACCACGTACTGCGCCTTCACGGTTTCCCACAAAGGGTAGGCCACATGGTCTGTGACGGTATGGTTTTCATCGGCCAGAGAAAGGATGGTCTCCCAATCCAATCTCTGCCACGTCTTGATGGCATACCCTGCGGCATAGGGCTGCACCGATGCCATATAACCGCTAAGATCGGCACCGTACACGTAGGAAACGGTCAAACTCTTGACATCGCTTCCCTGCCCTCCGAGAGTGGCACCGTAAGCATAGCCCTCGGCTCCTGCCAAGACGCCGTTGGCGTACACCGTAATATGATAAGTGAGCCGATCGTACAGCACACTATATACGGTGGAACCATTGCCTGCCAGAATGATGGTCTCGTCCCGTTTCCCTTCGGCAAAGCCTGCTTTTACGTGGGAAGCGAATATCTCTGCGTCATATGTCAGCAGGGCCTCCAAGGCGGTCTGTCCCGTAATGCCTGTTACCCCTGTCATGGTAGCCGTCTCGTCGATCTCGTAGCCACCATCGAGGGTTGCGTACAGGAATTGCACCGTAAAGGTCGTGGGGCCTTCCTCCCACAGAGCCGTGAGAGTCAAGACACCCTCGTGCTCTAAGGCTTGTGTCAACATACCCGCATCCGTTACGGAGTCGGAGGTAATCACGACGGTATTTCCGTCGGCCGACACGTAGCTCCACCCTTTAAAGAGGTAGCCGGGGCGGGTGGTTACGGGCAACTGACCCACAGGGGCATCAAAGGTGACCGTCTTCCCTCCCTCGGGGGTAGGAGCCGTGGCATCGTCGGCACCTGCGTCAAAAAGCAGCTCCATGGTCTTGGGCGTATAAGTTACCCACACCTCCAAAGCCTTAGCGGGCATGGTATCATCCATTTGCATAGGGAGCATCCCCTCGGCATCGTAGGCAAAGCCCGTGATATCGTAACCGAACACCTGCATATCCGAGGTCAGATTTTCCTCAAGAAGCGCATACAAGGGGGTGTTGTAGGTCACGGGAAGAACCATGGATCGAGATGATTTATCAGGGCTCCAATAGTGCAGGGTCAGATCGTAACGGCAGATCACATATTCACCAATGACCAGACCATACTCGCGGGCAGGCCAGGTATAAACATCCTTCAGCGCCCCCGTATTTTTGCAATGGAGGGCGTAGAGAGAAGAAAATTCATCCAGGCGATAACCCTCATGGCCGTAGCCGTACTCAGACAACGCCGCATGGGCGGCACCGATATGCATCTGCGCTAAGGCCTGCAAGGGTGCGCCATAACAGGTAGTCAACTCGTCAATCCCCGGGATCCCCTCAAATTTTTCGGTAGCGTTACTGCCGTCTCCGAAAAATACCGAAGGAATGAAGCCGTACAGGTTGCGCCGATAGCACAGAGCCACCACCGTTGTGCCATCATCGGCTACGGTGACCTCAAAGGGGCTTTCGGCGGCTGCACTGAAGCCCAACTCGTGATCATCAAGCAAGTAAAGCGCCTCCGTCAAAGTATGTGTCTGTCCGCTGACATCCGTATACGCGACAACGTACTGAGTTGTTCCCTTGTGTTCTGTCAGGGACACGGATACCGTGCTATAAGCATCGGCCTGGCCGCTGATCTCCTTATAGAGCGTATAGCTATCCGCGGCACACACGTTGACAGCGCGGCCGCTGTAGCCGGGATCTACGAGAGCCAACTCCTCACTGACCACAGCTTCGTATCGCTTATATGTCTCGTCGGCCAGGTCGGACACCCGAAGATCATCGGGAGTGACGGTGTACCCCAAGGCCTCGGACAGCCGTTCAGCGGCTCTTTCGTAGGCGGCGGCGTAGGCCTTGTTCAAGGCCTCCAGATCGGCCTGGGTATAGACGATCCGCTGTCCCTCGTCGGTCTCAATGACCAGATCCGCCAAATGGAGCTCGATCTTGATATTCACGTTGAGTCGCGTGCCCGTCACGCGTACGGTAAGGTCAGAAGCAGGGGTCTTTTCCGGAATATTCAGCCATTCGTAGCGGTAGGCATTCTTGGAGACGGTCATCTCGTAGACCTTTCCGTCAGCCCCCGTCACCGACAGAACATCTCCCGTCAAGGTGAAGGGCCACCCCGCATATACAGGGATCTCAACAAATCCCTTTTTCGAAAGAGTACCGTTGACGTACAGATCACCTCCGTCGCCATCCACCGTCAGCGTAAAGACCTTGCGGGCATAATACACGTTGACCACAGCAGGATCACCGCCCTCCGCGTCTTGACAAGGCATGATGATCACATCCTCATCTGCACGTTCAAAGACGTACGCCGCAGGATCGTTTAGCAATTGGCGGAGTTGATCCAACTGATATTCGGTGAGGACAGCCGTCTGGTGGGTGATCCCCGTAAAGGGCAAAAAAAATTCACTGTCCACCCAGGCCCCCGTATCATCCTCGTACCACACACGCGCAACAAAGATCTGGCCGTCATCGGGCACAAAAGTGGCGGTAAGGGTCATATCCTGTGTAAAATCTACGGGCGAACTGCCGCTGTATCCTTTTCCCTCCTCATTCTGCCAGCCTGTAAAGGTATAACCTGCGACTGACGGCTCCGAAGGCAGATTGGTCTGTGTATCGGTGACACCGTCGTAGGACAGGGGTTGGCCGTAGGTGACCTCACGAGTCTCGGTGCTCACAAGCTCTCCCGTAAAGGGGTCTCTGACCTCATAAGTCACCATATAGGTCTTGGGGATAAAATGCGCCCAGAGATTCAGGGGCTCGTCTCCCATGGTGCTGTGCCCGTCAAAATAGCTCTTCCCATCGTCGCGGGGCTTGGTAAGATCCTGTTTGCTCTCACTCCAAAAGGTGAACTCAAAGCCCTCGGGGGTGGTTACGTACTGGGTCACCGCTTCGTCGGAGGGAATGATCTTTGACAGATCGGCGCCATAGATCAGCGCCGCCGACAGGGCGGGAATGGCCGTGCCGTCCGCCTGACGGAAAGTAACGTCATAGGTCTTTGGACGCTTCAGATATACAGCGGCATAAACCGTCGTACCGGAGGGGAGAGAAAGTGTGGAACCATAGGTGGCGTATTCTTCGGATCCCGTCAGCACACCGTCCACTTCGGTCATGCGCTGCCAGCCGTAAAAGCTGTACTCCATATGGCCCACATCGTAAGAGGGGATGGTATCGGTAAGCTTACCGTCCGCAAAGCCGGGATAAACGTCCACTGCCTCGTCGGTATATTCGGTGACTTTGACACCTTCGCCGTCCTCCTTGAGTGAAGCCACGTCATCATATTGATCCGTGTGCTTATGCATGGCGGCCATAGCATCCTCCACCGTTTCGTACACACCGGCAGGCACGTATAGCCACACCTGCCGCTCGGGTGCATCAGCCCGCGCTGTCAAGGGCGTCATCGGCAAAAGCGCGGCCATCATCACAACCGCCAGGAGGAAGCACACCGCTCGCGTGGGCATGGACTTGTTTTGGGTTTTCATGTTCTTTTTCCTTCCTTTCAGATTTTGGGTTTGTTGTTAAATTTTACCATTTTTGCCTGCATTTGTCAATACAAAATATCAAAATATGCTTGTCGCAGAAGGAAAATCGTTCGACACAAAAAAAGCCGGGACCCCCTTTTTCAACTCATTGTGTGAAAAATCGGTCTCAGCTTTTATTTTTCGATCTGATTTTCGGATTATCTGATTATCCACGTCAAGGGGGCTGGCTCACCATGGCAAGCCAGCCCCGAATTTTGTTAAAACAGCGTGCGTTACACGTCAGCCTCAGAGAAATCCACACGGCCTCCGGCCTTGCCCGTGCCGCCCTGTCCGTAGGTGTTGTCACCCAGAATGCGGATACTGCCGTCATCGCAGAAGTAAGCTGTGAAGCCATACCCTGCGGCAACGTTAGTCACACCGGAATAAACCTTCTTAGGTGTACCGCCCGTGACGGCCGAAGCACCAATACCGCCGTCCTGGTTGAGACCGTAAACGTAGGCATCGCCGTTCTCGGTAAGAATGACCATATTGGAGAAGTAAACGTCCGCCTTTTCCACACCGCTCATGACCTTGCGGAGAGTGGGGTTGTTACCGCCGCCCTGGTTAAAGGAATTGAAATCACGCCACCCCGCATAGTAGAGATCACCGTTCTCGGTCACAGCGAGCATCTGGTGTTCGCCGGAATCTATATACTTCACCTTGGAAAGCATGAGTATAGGGGTAGTGATGACGTCTCCGTGACTTTGGGACAGCTTCTTCCAGCGGTTATCGCCCAAGCCGTACAGATTACCGTTATCATCCACATATACAGTGGAACGGCGGCCTGCAGAGATCATGGCCACGTTTTCAGCAACCTTCTGGAAGGTCTGGGTGGTGCCACCCTGATTCTTTGAACCCAACTGACCGTTGGAATTGGAGCCGATACCCCACATAACACCCTTATCGTCAATGATCAGCATATGGTCGTAGCCCACGCTCACATCCACGATCTTGCCGTTAAAGGAAACGAGACCCAATCTTATATCGTCGGTTCTGCCGTTTCGGCCAAGCTGACCGCAGGAATTGGAGCCTACGGTATAGAGCTTTCCGTCCTTTGTCAGAATGGCGGTCATCCAAGCCGTGTCTCCGCCTTCGAAGTTGGAGCCTTGAGTGGTGGACACCTTGGCCACGTTATTCATGACGAAGGTAGGGGTGGGAATGACCCCGTCACTGCTGTCCAGCGCCAAAATGCCGTTTCTGTTATCACCCCAGGCGTACAGCTCTCCGTTGCCCGTCAGATAGAACATATAACTGGGACCTGCGATGAGCTGCCCCGACGTATCGATGGGACCCGTCTTATCCCGCTTAGCGTAGATGGAGATGATACCCGACGTGGTAACCTTGAAGGTGACCGAGGTGGCTGTATCCTCCCGCTGGGTAGCCCCGCTGTTGGGTGCCCATACAATACCGTTGAGGGTGTAGCCTGCCTTGACCGTCACCTTGACCTCAAATTCGCGCGCCTTATCCTCGAAGCGGAACTGAGTACCGTCAGATACGGGCTGGCCGTTGACGTAAACCTCCACGCGCTCGGGGTTGTAGGAGATGGTCACACGGCGGAAGGATATACTCTCCATATCCTCAGCAGAAATACCGAAGAAGCTGTAGAAGAAATTCAAGGCATATTGAGTGCGGTTAGCAATAAAGCTGCGGATGTCGCTGACATCGGAGTTCCAGGTGCTGAGGGAATAGCCCCAACGCTTTACCTGCAGAGGCATCAGAGGATCGCGCTCAGCCACCAGCGCCTCAAACTCGGCAGACATGTAATCTGCAGTCAGATAGTCGTTGACGATCTCATAGTAACGAAGCATGAATTGCTCTTTGAAATTGGGATTCTTCAAAAGGTCGCGCATCATCTGTCCGCACACAGAACCGCTGTTACTGATGAACCAGAAGAAATTAGCGTTTTCTGCGGTATTGTTACCGTCATGGATGGGGAAAAAGGACAAGCCCATATCCATATCCAACAGAGTGAAATGCCACTTGGTATCAAAGCCCGAGGGATCGTCGGGATTACGGTTACGCCAAACCTTCATGTTGTTCTCGGGCCAGTCACGGGCGTTAAAGAACAAACGGACGACCCACATATCAATGAAGGAGTCAATATCCATCTGACTGCACACATAAGCGTAAGCGTCGGGATCGGCAAGGTTATGGCTTCTCATGTATGCGGTCAAAGCGTTAAAGGAGTCTGCGTCACCCTCAATGCCCGAGGAAACCACATAATCCGCCATATGATCGGAATGCACTTTGGAGTAGTCGCTCTCAATGACGGCTACGTTTTCCTTGTCCACGCCGTAGTGGCTTTCCACATACTCGGGGGAGTAACGCTCGCGGATGTTATACACCCCCCAGAATTCGCCATTGATAAACACCAGCGTAGAAGCGGAGGCCATGATGTCCACGTTGGTACTCTCGCAAACCCGCTGCATATAAGCATCACGGATGAAGGAATTGCCGTAATCGTTACCCGAATTGCGGAGCAGGAGGCGGTCAAAAGTGGTGATGACCTGCCCGTGCTGATCCTTGGCACGGCCCTCAAAGAGGTCATAGTCCAAGTTCCCTTCTCTGCCGCCGTCCTCGTTCAAAAGTCCTTTGTAGTAGATACGAAAAGACTTCATGGGAAGTCCCGAAGAGCCGTTGCCGCTGACAGCCAGCTCCACGGTGGAATTACCCACACGGTCGCCGTCGGTGTCAAAGACCTCCATGATGGCGGTACCGCGTCTGCGTCCGCTCGTGATATTACCGGGAATGAGCATATAGTTATTATAAAATCCCTCATCACCGAAAATCTCATTTACAGGCATAGAGATGGACATAACGGTCACGCCGTAGTCACAAAGCTCGGGAATGATGAAATAGGTATTGGTATAGACCGGCGTAGATTCGGTGCCATTGGTAGCGTATGCCTTGATAACGTAACCACCGGGAAGCGTAGAAGAAGAGGGGGATCCGATATATCGACTGCCCGCCTTGATGGTCGGTCCCCAGGTCATAGCCGAGGAATCCTTGAGTTGGATGGCACCCGTGTACTGCTTGCCACTGACCTTGGGATCGCTACCGTCGGTGGTGTAGTAGATCTTGTAGCCCGTCTTGGCGGTAAGAGACAGGCCAAAGGCCTTGTCGTACACGCCCGCAGGCTGGGAGAAGGTGACCTCGTTGATACGAGGCGCGATGACGGGATTGACACGGTTGCCCGAGGCGATGGGCGCGGCCTTTTGCAGCTCGCCCGTGGCGCGCTCGGCGATATTGACGGTATGATAGCCGCTATACTCCTTGAGGGCGGTACGGACGGCGATCTTGTTTTTGGACATACCATCCACCGCATAGACAGATTCATTGTAGCTTTCCGTAGCCACAAAAACAGAAATGGCATCGTCAAAGAGAAGAATGTTCTCGTCGCGGCCAATGGCCCAGCCCGAGGGGGCAAGGAGCAGACGGATCTCGTGGTTATCGAAGATGGTATCCCACTCGGCGTCGTAGTATTCCATGCCGATGACAGCCATGGACGAGTCATAGTTCGCCACGGAATTGCACTTGACAAGATAATAGCCGCCGGGGGCAATGACTGCGTCCTCGGGGAATACGAACTGGTCGAAGGGAGAAGCTCCGTCGGACTTATAGTACAGGGACGCGCCCTTCAGGGACACGGTATACATACTGGCGTTATAGAGCTGAACAAAGCCCGACTCCATGGCGGCATCGGTGTTTTTCTTGCCCGTACCATATACCGCAGATATCATGACACCGTCATAATCATCGGCATTACCGGGGTGCAGGGAGGGATCATAGGGCAAAGTCTCCTCGGGCTCTTCGGTTTTGTCGCCATCGGGATCCATGGGGGGCAAAGTGATCACGGGAGGACGGGTGATCACACCGTCACCGTTGCCACCTTGATCTTGAGACGTGCTCTCATCGGGAGGATTTTCACCGTTGGAGGACTCCGTCGTGGGATCCTCCACAGGATCACTGTCAGAAGGCTTCATCGTGACATCCTCCGAAGGCGCTTCTTCCTCCGTAGCGGGCGGGGTAGTCTCGGCAGGGGGCTTCTTATCGCAAGCAACAAGACCTAACAGTAGGACGGCTGCAAGACCCAGGGCCAGCAAAATCAACCTCCACTTTCCTTCAAATTTCATTTTTTTCATATGGATTAACCTGCACTTTCTCTCCCTCAGGGGAGCTTGTGTAGAGAGATAGATTCAAATGACAATACTTCATTGTATTATAACATTTTGAAGATGATTTGTCAACAAGCGGCAGAAGATTTTGGTGGGATGCACAATTTGATTGTATATAAATTAGAAGATAAGACAGAAATATCCCTCGCCATATAATAATACGGCGGGGGATATCCAAATATTGGGGTAAAAGGCGGAAGATTACTCCAAAGAAGTATTGACGAAGCTGTACTTCTCGGTGAAGTAGCCGCCCGCATATCCGTTCCAGATGCAGGGCTCCTTGTAGAAGTGAGGAGGTGCCACGGCCAGAAGCTCACCGCCCACGTGATGGTGGGGACCCAGGAGGTTGCGGAGGTTGTTCACGAGGGTCAGCTTGATCTGATTGTCACCTGCCTTGAGGTAGGGGGTCAGGTCAACCGAGTAGGGCGCCCACATGACGGTGGCCACGTCGGTGCCGTTGACATTGACGCGGATAGCGTTGAGACCCGACTTCTCAAAGACCAGCTCGCGGGCGGTGTCGCCCTCGGCCAGGGTGAGGGTCTTCTCCACAGCCAGCTCGCCCGAGAAGAAGAGGTAGCCCTGACGCTCGATGTTTTTGAGGATGATCTCGCTTGCGGGCTTGGTGATCACGAAGGAGCCGTCGAAGAAGGATGCCTTGTTGGGGATCTCCTCAAAAGTGCCGATGCCCTTCACGCCGAAGTCGCCCACCAGGTACATGGCCTCGATCTCCATGTCGTAGGTCAGCTTGTTCTTCTCACTCTCAAATTGCTTGCCCTTTTCGATGTTTTCGTAGACCACGTCGGATTGGGTAAACAGCACGTGGGTCTCGATGATGTTCTCGCCCTCATGCATCAGTCCCGAGATATCCAGCTTCTTGAAGCTGTGGTCGCAGAAGAAGCCGCAGTCAGCCTTGGTGTTGACGGCCTTGCCGTTGACGGTGATATCGAAGATCTCGGGGGTCTCACAGGCCAGATAGAGGGTCTCGGGGACGTACTCTGCGTTCACCTTGAAGGCGCAACGGATGTCCACGGGACGCTTCAGCTCCAGAGCGCGGGAGCCCACGTTGAGAATGTAGCCGTTCTCCTCCTCCAGCTTGCCGTCGAACCAGTAGTCGCAGGTGTCCAGAGTCAGAGCATTCTCGGTGGCGGAGGTGACCTTCCAGCTACCGCTCAGGTCGATGGCGGGGATGGCGGGCTTCTCAATGGGAGCAGAGGCAGGGGTGCCGTCGTCAATGATCACAAGGCTGCCCCACTTGGGGAAGGTATGGGTGCCGTCGAAGGGCAACAGATCGCCCGTGGCGGGATCCATGATCTTGCCGCCGCAGGTGAACTTGGCTGCCTGCTCCTCATCGGTGGAGTTGACGAAGTAGCGCATGGTGAAGCCCTCTTCGGGGAACTCGCGGAAGATGTAGGTGACGGCGGGGTTGTCGATGATGTTGTCAGCCTCGATCTCCTCGGCGTTGACGATCACACCGCCATTTGCCTTATACTCCTCCAGGAGCTTGTTGGTATTGGGCAGGAAGGCGATGTGAGGAGGAACGACGATCTTGTTGTAGCGCATCTCGCCGATGACCAGCTCAGAGCCCTCCACGCGGCCGTGACGCTCCATAAGGATCTCGTCGCCCAAGTGATACAGGATATGCTTGGCATCCAGCTGATGCATGACCTTGATCAGCTCCTCGTTATAGTAGTTCAGGTTCTCATTGGCCTTATCGTCGTAGCAGATCCATGCGGAGGTCTGGGTGTGCATGACCAGGGTGCTGACCTTGATCTCACCCTCGGCAAGCAACATACCGATGCGGCTCATGGCATCATTGAAGACCTTGTAGTCGGCCCACCAGGGCTGCTGGCAGTACATGGCCGGAGGATAGTCGCGCTTACGGATACCGCGGAGAGAGTAACCCTCCAAGTGCTGGCACATGAGGTTGACACCGCGCACCATCATCCACTCATAGTTACGCTTCAGCTCGTCGTGACCCACGTTGTGACCGCAGAGAGCGAAGGTCTCGGACAGCACCTGCTTCTTGCCGGTCTGTGCGGCGGCAGAGCAAAGCTGTGCCATGGTGAGGCAGGGGAAGATGGGACGGCAGAGCCAGTCCATGCCGGGAATGGTGAGATATTCATAGTGAGGCATACAAGCGCCGTTGGAGGTCAGCTGGGCGTGGAAGGACTCCTCCAGCACCATGTGACCCGTAAAGCCCAGGTCGTGTGCCACGCACCAGTCGTAGATCTGCTTCATGAAGTTCTTGGAGAACAGCTCGGTGACCAGCTTCCAGAAGCGCATACGAGTGGTTTGGTAGTCCCCGCGGGCCACGAACAGCTCGATGAGGTGATCGTAGATGGGCTCGCCGTAGGCCTTTTCATACTCGGCGGGGAGGATGAAGCTCCACGGGATACCGTTACGGGAGATCTGAGGCTCGTCGGTGAAGAAGCCGTCGAAATTGGAGCCGTACTTGGCGTAGTAAGGCTCGTAGATCTCGTTGATAAAGTCGGCAATGACCTCGCCGTCCAAAGTATCCACGTAGAAGGGGTTGACGTCGTAGTAGAAGCAGTAGTTTTCAAAACAACAGATGACGTTGTCGCCCTTGGGATCCTCCAAGTCGGGGGTGAAGGTGCGGACACGGAGGTACTTCTGCTGATACTTTAGACCCTTGCCGTTGACCACGCCGCCGCCGAAGCCCGAGGGCCAGCCGTTTTCGTCGTAGGCCCAAGCGTGCATACCCCGCTTCTCAGCCTCATCCACGCAGGCGGTGACGTTTTCAAACCACTCCTCGCCCATGTACTCGGTCTGCAGGCCGCCGCGGGCGTGCATGAAGAAGCCGCCGATGCCCACGTCGTCCATGAGCCCCACCTGACGCAGGGTCTCGGGGACAGAGAGCTTCTCGTTCCATGACCAGAAGGGCACGGGACGGTACTTTTTGTCGATGTTTTTAAAGTTCATATGTATTCTCCTTTCGGTTATAGAGACTAAAAAATATGATCGTATGGGAGGGGTCTCCCCTCCCAGAATCTTTTGAAACGAATAAGAACGAAAAAATTTTCAGGGAACAGCGGGAGGCGAAACGCCCCCTACGATAAAGAAAGCCTTATCCGATAACCTTCTCCCCACCCTCCCAGATCACTCTGACACGGACGGAGCTATCACACTTCACAGTCACCACAGGCTCGGCGGCGGCATCTTCTCTGGCCTCACAGCAGAGATCGACAAATTTCCCACCAAAGGGGTACTTCTCGATGCCGTGCTTTTCGGTAAGCTTCACCCGCCACACGATCTCGTTATTCTTGGCATCGGCCTGAATCCCAAACACATACTCAATCAGCACCGCCACGGGGATGAGTCCCGTCCAGCCCACGAAATCGAACTTGGCGGGGTTGCCGGGACTGACATGCTCGGGGGAATAGTTCTCCCAGACGGTATTCGTCTCGTTATACACCTTCACCACATTGTCCAAAGTATTGCAGGCGATCTCATGGGCAAGGTCGTGATAGCCCACGCGGGCAAGACCCTTCAGCACCATGTAGTTGGTAGGTGCCCACACGCTTCCCTTCCAGTAGTGACCGTCCTCGTGGTAATCAGGATGGTCGGCCGACAGGGTGGGAACTCTGTGGGGGCGTTTAAATTCCTTGGAGTTTTCAAGGTGGGCGATGAATCGGGGAAGTCTCTCGGCGGGGACGATGTCCGCCAGCAGTGACCAGTAGGCACCGATGGACTTCACCCCCGACAGCCCGCTTCGCCACATATCGAAGTAAAAAGCGTCATCCTCGCTCCACAGTTTGTCGTTGATGAGAGCCGTCAGCATCTCCACTTCCTCGGCAAGCCACCCCGTGTCTTCTTCGTGCCCGAGGATCTTGCCCATCTCGATCAGCACCTTGCCGCTGATGACCATTTGGATGCAAGCGTCGATCCAGATGCCGTGACCGTGGGAGGCGTGTTCGCTGTAGCCCCTGTCTACACGGGGCTGGTTGTCCATACCGCAGGCCAAACCGCAAGACCAGTAGCTGCCGTCCCGCCAAGTGCGGTTGAGCTGCAGCCACTTGTGGTAAGCCAAGAGGGGGTAGAATACCTTGTCCAGGCGGTCTTTATCCCCCGTCAGTTGGTAATATTCCCACTCGCACCAGGGCATGATGTTGGGGCCCGTGGAGGCGGGGTCATCTCTTTGGAACTGCTCGCCCAGCTCATCCTCGCAGATCTCGCGGCAGATGAAGCCGTCCCTGTGCTGATGGGAATAGAAATTGTCCAGCGTTTTTTGAAAATTGAACACGTGGGAACCGTACCGTCCAAACATGACGATGAAGGAGGAATCCCACATGAACAAGTAGCCGTTGAAGGCGGTGTCGATGAAGTTGGACACAAAGCCCCCTGCGGCGTTAGGCTTGCGCAAATTACGGAAGGCGATCTCCCAGACCTTGTCGTAGCAGGAGAGGGCGTCCTCATGTCCCGACCAAATGGGTCTCGGCAGTTGATCCTTGACTTCCTCGTATGTAGGCAAAGGCGTGTCCTCCGCAGGCATGGTCAAATAGGGGTTCTTCACTACGTAAGAGTTATCGGCGTAGAACAGAGAGTCGTTGACGAGGTAATGCTTGCCCATGGTTAGCTCCTTTCAGGCATTGCTACGCAGGGGCGAACTGTGTTCGCCCGAATATTTTTCAAAAATCGTCGGCCTAAATCGAGGAATCCACGGGCGAACACAGTTCGCCCCTACGGGACACCTAAAAAGTGATCGATCATCCACCAATCATACACACGCACCAATAAATCAACCCATATACCGCCCCCGTCAAGGTGCCGTAAAGCAACACGGGACCGGCCACGGTGAAGATCTTGGCTCCCACGCCCAGCACCCAGCCTTCGCTTTTGCTGTCGATGGCGGGAGAAGCCACGGAATTGGCAAAACCCGTGATAGGCACCAGTGTTCCTGCCCCGGCGAACTTGGCGATGCGGTCGAAGAGGCCAAGTCCCGTCAATAGGACAGCCACAAACACAAGGGTGGCGGCAGTGAGCGCCCCCGCATCTTCTTTGTTCATACCGCAGAGGTTAGTGTAAATATCCTTGAGTCCTTGCCCTATGGTGCAGATCAACCCTCCCACAAAAAAGGCACGAATACAGTTTTTCAGGATGGGTGACCGAGGTGCTCTGGCCTCGGCGTATTTTTTATAGGTCTTTTTGCTCATGTTCATGGCGGCACACTTCCTTGCTTTTTGGGGTTAGTGTGCCACAGAACAAGTATTTTATACGTTTTTATCAGTTGACTCGCTCCGAATATGCCATATTGAGGCAGGGATGCGACTGCGGCGTTTGTCCTTCGGGATAAATGCGTTGCTCACCCGCATTCTGCCCCCATACCCGAATGGTATCTCCTTTTAGGTAATTGCCCGCATTATCCAGGCTGCAATCCCTCACGTAGATCAGAATTTCGCCCGTCTCGTCCGTGCAAAGGTAATATACGTTCTGTTCATCACCGTATAGAGACAGATCCACGTGGCGCTCCAGCACCTTGAGCTCTATAGTAATATAAACTCCGTCATCATCGGAAATGCGGTAAAACTCCTCAACAGACAAGTCCTCGCAGGTCTCTATATACGCCTCACGGGAGATATCGTCATTGACCAGATCATATTCGCCCAACATCAATTTAAAAATCATATTGATGCCGCCAAGGTAAAACATAAAGACATAGGCCAGCACGTAGATCACACCAATGACCGCCCCGATAATCTTCACTTTTTTGGAGTAAGGGCTGGTAAAAAACAGCACGACCCCTACCACAGGCATGAAAAACATCATGATGAGGATGAACCACCAGGTATGATACCAGGGGATGAACTGCACCCGTCCCGAGGAATTTCGTGTCTTCTTGGGCTTTTTCACGGGCGCGCGGTTCCCTGCCCTCATATGCTCGGGGCAGACTTTTCCGCAAAGGGGACATTCTTCCGAGGCAAAATAGCACTCACATTCCGGGCATTTGTTCAGTTCGGGGCGATCCAACTCGTCGGAATCAAAATAGCCTAAGCTTCGACCCATAAGGGTTTCCCTCCTATATTTCAGTTAATTGGCTTTGCGAAGCAAAGCCGTCCCCCACTCGCAAGCCAAAGGCCTGCGAATTTCACTTTCACGGAGTGAAAATTTCACTCGCCGCAGGCGAATTTCACACGAACGAAGTGAGTATTTCACTTCTTAGGGCTTCCCTCCATGAAGTACGCGGCCTCCATGTCAGCCACGCACAGAGCCCAGGCCAGGGGGAACATTTCCAGCGCCTTGCCCACGTTACCGGGATCCTCGGGACCCGAAAAGCCCATGTGATAGCGGATGGCAAAGGCCTCGTCGCGGGTAAGTCTCATATAGCCCGACACAATGTAGACAGACTTCTCACCGTGGCCGTAAGGGAGATTGTCCTCGATGGTATAGAAGGGCACGGTCTCCCATCTTCCCTGCTCGTTTTTCACGTTGCGGGTAGAGACCTTGTAGAAATTCACCTTGCAAAGGTCGTGGAGCAGGGCGGCGATGGCGATGCTCTCGTCGGAATAGTTGATACCGTACAGATCACGGACACGAGGGCGCGCCAAAATGTCAACAAGCGCGTCGTAGACGTTGAGGCTATGCTCGCAAAGACCGCCCTCATAGTTGCCATGATAGCGGGTAGAGGCGGGGGCGGTAAAGAAATCGCAGCCGTCTGAGGTAAGATAAGCCAACAGCTTTTCACTACCGTCGCGGGTAATCTTGGACTTGAAAATATCAATGAATCTCTGTCTGTTTTCGGCCGCACGTGCGGTGTAGTTGATATCGGACATGAGTTGTTTCCTTTCTTTATACGCTCGGCGCGTTTATGCATTTTGAGGTTGAAGCTCCGCCATTTTCTTTCTTTTCATAAGAAGACGGTAGAAATAGAAGCAGAACAAATAATGGACACTTGCTGTCAGGATCCAGGAAATGGGATAACTGATGTAGAGAATGGTGATCTGTCCAGGGAACCATTGACAAATCGTATTGACCCACACAATACGGAAAGCACAAGAGCCAAGAAGCGACACGATCATAGGCTGAATGGCCTTACCCATACCGCGAAGGATGCCGCATCCCACGTCCATCAGCCCGCAAAGCACATAGGTGGCAGAAATGATGCTGAGTCGGTTCACACCCGCGGCAATCACCGCGTCAATGTTCTCGCCCGATGCGTACAGAAGGAGCAGTTTGTCTCCAAAGACCGCCAAGCCCACACCAAGAGTGAGGCCGATGACAGTCACCATACCCACGCAAAGACCCGAGATCTTTTTAATGCGCTCATATTTACCCGCGCCCACGTTTTGACCGATAAAGGTCAGGGCGGTCTGATAGACCGAATTCATAGAGGTATAAACAAAGCCCTCCAGGTTACCTGCCGCCGTATTACCCGCGATCACGGGCGTGGGGTAGGTATTGACGTTGGACTGGATCAAGACGTTGGAGAGGGAGAACATACATCCCTGCAGACCTGCGGGAAGGCCGATGGTGATCATGCGAAGCAGCTTGCTCTTGTCCACGGCAAAGCCTGTGATGCGGCAATAGCCCTCCATACGGGCCATATAGATAAGGATCAATGTGGCGGATACGTACTGGGCCACCGCCGTTGCAATCCCCACTCCGATGGCTCCCAGATGGAACACACAGACCATAAGCAGGTTCATACCCACGTTGGCCACGCCTGCCGCCGTTAAAAAGTAAAGGGGACGCTTGGTGTCACCCGTAGAACGGAGGATGGCGGCCATGTAGTTGTAAATAAGACAGCCGGGAATACCGCAAAAATAGGCACGCATATAGGGAACAGCTTCGACCAGCACATCATCGGGGGTGTCCATGAGGATCAGCAGAGGCTCGGCCAGCACAAAACCGAGAATACCCACGAAGATACCACCTACGATAGAAGCGGTCAGGGCTGTGGAGACCAGTTTTTTCACGCCTTCGTAGCGTTTAGCGCCGATATCCTGAGCGGCCATGACGCCCGCACCCACGGCCAAACCGATGAACAGATTGATGATCAAATTGATGAGAGCACCGCAACAGCCAACGGCGGCCATGGCGGCATCTCCTGCGAATTTTCCCACCACCATCACATCGGCGGCGTTAAACAGCAGTTGAAGCAGGCCCGAGGCCATGACGGGGAGCGTAAAGACAATCATTTTTCCCAGGAGAGGACCTTCGGTCATATTCATGTCTCGCTTTCCGAGAGCAACCGTCCTTGCCATGAATGCATACCTTCTTTCTCATAAGGACTCAAAACATATACAGAGTTATTATACAATTTTTTAGAGATAAAGTCAATAAGGTTTGGAAAGATTATATTATAAATATAAATTGTTGTATATCTTACTAACTTTTCATCTCGACGAGGAGAGAAAAGCGAAAAGAAGCTACACAACAATTTACCAATGTAAAAAAGCCTCGCAAAAGTTACTTCTCATAAGGATGATAACAGCCATCGCGGTACAATAATCGCGATGGCTGTTCAATGTTACAAAGTTTTAACTGCTTCAGATAATACACTATATATCTGTTCTTTGCTTTCAAGCGGATATATTACATCTTCATCCGGTTCATCTAAATCAAACGAAACACTAAACTCATTGGGGTAAATTTGCAAGTCCATATAATATTCTTTATATCGACCTTGTATTCCAATACACTTCATATCATCAACCCAATCTATATGTATTTCAACTCTTTCTATCTTTACGGACTCAAGATTTTCTTTTAACGCTCCGTCCAAATAATCAGAAAGGAGAGCGTCAAATGCACATTTGTTATCGTCTGCCATTTGCTCTAAATATTTTTGTATTTTCTTTTTCTTTGTTGTAAACATTATTTCTCTCCTTTATCGCCAGTTTCGCCTTTGTATTACAAAGACATTGGGCAAAGCCCATACCCCTAAGATTGCACGCATCCAAAGGCTCCCTCCGGGAGGGAGTTCCCGACGGAGTCGGGTGAGGGAGAGTGCGTTACCACAAAGTTTATGCAAGCCCTATGTCACGCAGGCTCCTTCCACCGCTATCTCGGTCCCCCTCACTCTCGGAGGGAGCCTTTCCTTTAACCCATTATATCACAAAATCGGCAGAGAAACAATATCTCTGCCGAAATTTGTTGATGTGCCCGTAGGGGAGACCTGCGGTCTCCCGCGGACGAACATAGTTCGCCCCTGCCGAGAATCCAAACATACTTATGAGAAGTTAAAGAAGCGAGGCTTTTCACAACTGAAATTCGCATAAATCGGCTAAACGGTATGTGTCACACACCATCACCGCATGGCCTCCCTGATCTGATCCGAGGTATAGCCCAAACGCATCAGCGCGGCGATCATTTTTTTGATTTCTCCCCGATCCTTGGGAATGCCACCGTATTTCTTGACGATGACACGACCACAATTTTCGACGAAATCCACATCCTCCAGGTGATCCATGGCAATAGATATCGCCTCTGAGGGAAAACCGCGAGCAAACAAATCGTCACGGATCCTGCGGGGGCCCCACAGTTTGCGAACTCCCTGCTCTGCAAAACGGACAGCATCATCTTCCTCGGGCAAAAGACCGCGCTCGCAAAGATAAGAGACTGCCGCCTCGGCGGTATCGCAGTCAAAGCCACGCGCCGTCAGCTTTTGGGTCAATCGGCGCTTGGAAACAGCACCATAGCCCAGAAGCTCGGCGCCTTTGCGGATGGCATCACACAACTTTTCCGCCGTTTCCAAGGCCTCAAGCATTTCAGGAGGGACAACGCCCACCACGGGGCGAAGAGCCGCATATTGCTCGGTCAGCAAACGAAAATGCTTGCGTTCCTTCCCTATCTTCACCGCCACACTCACCCACTCACCGCCATCCATAGGTGTCACGTGAGTGATCAAAGGGGTGCCTTCGCCTTGAACGTCTGTTTCCCACACAGCTTCATCCGATGCAAGCAGCTTGTGGCAAGGCTCCCGTTTTTCTTTGGACGGTGTTGGGGTTGGGGTCTGTTCTTTTCCGCTACCGACGAGCTCATCCACGAGACGAAAAGACTTACTCATCGTCCTCGCCCAGAGCACGGATATCGTAATCCTCCTCGTCCTCATCATCCTCGTCCAATTCAAAATCCTTGGCCGCTAAAAGATCCGCTTCCTCGCCGGCAGCTCTTACCTTGGCCTCCAGCTCGGCCATAAATTCGGGGTTATCCTCCACAAGCTGACGGATGGTATCCTTGCCTTGGCCCAGTCTTTGACCGTCGTAGGAGAACCAGGAGCCGCTCTTCTTAATGATATCCAGCTCAATGGCAAAATCCAAGATCTCGCTGGAACGGGAAATACCCTTGCCATACAGAATATCAAATTCGGCTACCTTAAAGGGAGGCGCCACCTTATTCTTTACGATCTTGCAACGTACATGGTTACCGTAAACCTCGGTGCCCTTCTTGAGCTGCTCGGTACGGCGCACGTCGATACGGACGGAAGCATAGAATTTCAGCGCGCGGCCACCGGGCGTTGTCTCGGGATTGCCGTACATCACACCCACCTTCTCGCGGAGCTGGTTGATAAAAATGACCACGGCCTGGCTCTTGGAAATGACTGCAGACAGCTTTCTCATGGCCTGGGACATGAGTCTCGCCTGCATACCCACGGTAGCGGCGCCCATGTCGCCCTCGATCTCCTGACGGGGAACCAGCGCGGCCACAGAATCCACGACCACCACGTCCACAGCCCCCGAACGCACCAAAGACTCGCAGATAGACAGCGCATCCTCGCCGCAATCGGGCTGGGAGACCAAGAGGTTATCGGTGTCAACACCCAAAGCCTTGGCGTACACGGGATCCAAGGCGTGCTCCGCGTCGAGAAAAGCGGCTTCGCCGCCTGCCTTCTGCACCTCAGCAACGATATGCAACGCCACGGTTGTCTTACCCGAGGACTCGGGACCGTAGATCTCCACGATACGGCCGCGGGGCACACCGCCGATACCCAGGGCCATGTCCAGGGACAAAGAGCCCGTATGTACAGCCTGCACGGTCATGCGCTGGTTGTCACCCAGCTTCATGATAGAGCCTTCGCCGAAATCCTTCTCAATCTGCTTCATGGCCGTTTGCAGGGCCTTGCGCTTCTCTTCTCTGTCTGCGTCATGTGCCACCATAGGGGTAAGAGACTTTTTGGATGCCTTTGCCATCATATCCTCCTTGCGTTCCAAAACGGAAACTTTTATGATTTGATAACCCCTTTGCGGGGCCTTTTTTCTTCGATAGCATCATTATACACCATCTTATTCCGTTTGTCAAGAGGTTTTATTCCAATTTCGGAAAAATATTTTTGACTTTTTGCAGAATTTGTTTTTCGCTTTCCAATTCAAGAACAAAAAAGAGCCCGTTGCCGAGCTCTTTTCAAAGCATCTTTTTCTATCCGCCCAACCGTTCCCGCATAAAGGCCATGATCTTTTTTTCCTCACGGGATACCTTGACTTGGGTCAGCCCCATGAGATCGGCCACCTGCTGTTGGGTCATGTTTCTGTAATACCGAAGCAGGACGATCTTTTTCCAGTCGGGCGGCAACGCAGAAATCACTTGATTTAGGGCGATGGCATCTATCCGGCGAGCCATATCGTCGGCCTCGCTCTGGTCGGGAATGACCGCCCCCAGTTCAGGGGAATCCTCTCCAAAGGCGTTATCTGACAAGGAGGACACGGGAGACAGGGCATCCAGCGCGGTAGCCGCCTCCTCGCGGGTCACGCCGCAAGCCTCGGCCAACTCACCAATGGTCGCATCCCGTCCCTCCTCGGTGGCAATACGTGTCCGTTCCCGCATGAGAAGCATCCCCAAATGGCGATAGCCCCGGCTGACGCGGATCAGGCCGTCGTCACGCAGGTGTCGTCGGATCTCCCCCACGATCAAAGGCACCGCGTAGGTCGAAAAAGCCGTCCCACGGTCGCAATCAAAGCTGCGGATAGCCTTGATCATACCAATGGTTCCGATCTGTATCAAATCCTCCAGCTCGGTGCCTCTGTCGCGGAATTTCACGGCAACGCTTCGCACCAGTCCCATATTTTCTACGACCAACCGCTCCATAGCAGCTTCATCCCCGCTTTGTGCCAGAGAGATGAGGCTGATATTTTTTGAAAAACGCCGTTCCTCAGGGTGTGGCGTGTCGGTGTTTGCAATCGTCAGATCCGGGATGTTGAGGGCTTCGTAATCTGTCATGGTTTGCCTCCTGTTTTGGCAGAGCAAAGGATCTCCCCGCACTCCGCATTATGTATCAGATCCGCCCCAGAGCAGACAGCCGCTTAAACAGAGTGACGGTGGTCCCCTGCCCCACCTTGGAGGTCACCCTCATGGCATCGGTAAAGCTCTCCATGACCGTAAATCCCATACCGCTCCGTTCGCCTGCCGCATCAGTAGTATAAAGGGGCTGACGAGCCTCCTTCACGTCGGGGATCCCGCATCCCTTGTCCTTGATCTCGATCTTGACGATCCGCCCTTCCAGGACAGAAACGTTCACCGTCACCATCCCCTCACCGCTTCCGACATGGCGGTAACCGTGCACGATACAGTTGGTCACCGCCTCGGAAACGGCGCATTTGATATCCGCCAGCTCGGTAATCTCGGGGTCAAGCTGGGATACGAACACCGCCACCGCCGATCTGGCCATGCCCTCGTTGACCGACAGTGCGGGAAATTTCATTTGAATCTTGTTCAAAACCTTGCCGTTATAGGCACTTTTTGTTCTGCTCATATAAATTCCATTCCGCCGCCACACGGCGGCACAAATAAATTTTGTCATTCGACCATGCCGCTTTAGCGGCAAAATGGGTGGGTTCCCATTTTAAGGAGAATTGTGCGTGATCCAGTGAACTTCGATTTTGGATCACTGAACTTTCACGCTAACTCCTTTCTCTCACGCCGAGTTGTCGGAGCGCCCCGTTTTTCTGCGGGTGCTCGTCCTTTTTCCTTTGCTCACGGGCTTTTTGGCCGGGGGCTCGGGCCGCTCGCGGGTGTATTCAACCGAGATCAGCCGTTCCATGCCTGCCAAAGATAGGATGGTCTCCGTCTCCCTGCTTGGATCCCGCAGACACATAGCCCCGTTTAAGGACCGCATCACCGACAACCGTCCCATGATCAGCCCCAGTCCTGAGCTATCCATAAATCCCACCTCCGACAGATCCAAAATTAGCCGTGCGGGACGCTTTTCAAACAACACGGCGTCAATACCGTTGCGGACCTTCACGGCGGTGTGGTGGTCGATCTCTCCGCGAATATAGACCGTCAGCGTCTCTCCCGCAGTATCGCAGAGAAACGATGCGCGTTCATTCATTTTTTCACTTCCTTTCGCATCTTTTTCCCAAAGTATAACATACCCCCCGCGCAAAGTTTGTCGCAATGCGTGGGGGGTACGTTTTTTTATTGACGAATTGGTTAAAATAACAGGGTTACAGCAGTTTCCGCTTGATGTACTTGAGAGTCTTCTCCACCGTCTTCTGCTCAAAATCGGCGTACAGGTCAAACTCTGAGAAGGTACCGCCCTCCTCCGACGACCAGCCGATGAGCCACACGCCCTTGCGGGCACCCTCCAAATTGTCGCTATTTGACTTGAAGCGGAAAATGTGATAGACCTCCTTTTTCTTGACCTTGCCCAGATATTCGATCTCATCGGGCAGTTGTCCCAGCTCGGTGGGAGAGACCAGCCAGCGGATCATGGTGCTCTTGGCCAGGTATTCCTCGGTTGCGCACTCGGGCGGGAAGCGGTTGGTCTGGCCGTACTGCTCCAGCAGGACGTAGGTCATGCCGGCGTATTCAAGATCGGCCGCCAAGGACTTCACCGCCTCGTCGGGGATGCGCTTCCTTGCTTTCAGAAGTGTACCGACAGCATAATAATTGACATTGGCATATCCCAACTTCAGCACCTCGTACAGAAGGGCAGTCAGCTCGTCATTCAAAAGATAGGCTGACACATCGCAAGCCACTTCCAAGGCGTTGATCATTTCCTCGTTAGGCTCGCCGCTGATATAGCGTTTGATCTCGGCGGCCATATAGGCAGTCAGGATGTCCTTTGCATCATCGGGGATGTCCTTCAGCTTATCTTTATAATGAAGCATGCCGTTATAAAGCATCCCCCTCTGATATTCGTCCTTGACGGGGGTAATGATCTCAATCAGATGCTCCATTTCGTACCTGCTGTTGTGTCCGTCACCAAAAACGTGGTCCACCTCGTTTTCTACGAAACGCTCCTTGTTTCGCATATAAATATACACCTCAAGCGCGGCCAGCTTTTCGGCAGGAACATCCTCCGGCGAGGGAAAACAATGAGTAACGATGCTGACCCAATCATCCGCATACCCGATAGCCTCGTCCTTTTCACGGTAGGTCTTTATTTCGGGGATGCGACCTGCCACGGCGGCGATCTCGGCAAAAGCCATCGTAGACAGCTCAGCCTTGTCCTCTGTCGTCAGTCTGATCCGCTTGCTTTCGAGATTTCGGAGAATATAGGTTGTGAACTGAGTCTTTTCGGCATATTTTTCGGCTTGCCTCATGGTTTGAAGCATGGATGTGAAGGTTGCCATAGAACACCGCCTTTCTTTGTTTTTTACCATTATAACATATATAAGAAAAATCCGCAACCCCTTAAAAGGAATTGCGGAATTTTTCAAGCATCATGCTCTTTCCGTGTACCGTTCAGCAGATATTTCACCAGCCGATAAAACCAATAGGCCATGAGCGTAAAGCCGATCTGCAGAACACACACGATGGTCACGTACAAAATCTGGGTAGGTACTGTACCGATCGCCTCCCCAACTGTTTTACGCAATTCCTCAAGCACGGGTATATTGCAGGTATACATATTGGCATAATTGGTTTTGAGAAGATGAGCCATAGTGGCCGCCACCACACCGAAGCCCGCAACAAAGACCGACAAAGCCTTGACCTCACGCTTGGTATTGACCGTTCCCTGGGGATCCAGCGCCACGATCAGCATAAATGAAAACATGGCCAGATTGTGAAAGACAACGGTATGGAAATGAAAATATCCGTTAAAAAAGTTTTGAACGTCCCCGGCAGGATAGATCAGATTGGGATAGATGGCCATCAGAAGAAAAACAGACGCGCATAGCGCCGAGACCACACCGTAAACCACCTGCCGATGCTTACCGCGATAAAAAGCCATCACAGGCAGAGCCAAAAGCAACAGAGAGCAGAAATGAAAGGGAAGATGGTACAGATTATACCCCTTGACAAGAGATACCGTCTGCTTGCCGATCTCCAAAAGCAACAGCAGGCACGCAACGATTTGCAAAGGGATCATACGCACCGACAGGTCTTTTTTACCCAGCCATAACCGCAAGATCACCGCCAAGACGATCATCACGCCAATCTCGGGTAACAGGGTCTTTATATGCTCACTTGTCCAAAGCTCCATATCCCACTCATCCTTTCAAAGCCAATTCAGCTTGTCCCCATCTTAACACGGTAGTATGAAAAAGTCAATGTTCGCGCCAAATTCTTCATGAAATTTAATAATTTCCCGCAGGCTCATGTAGAATACATCACGGATATCGGGCAATCATAATAGATAAAAAGGGTTTTCAGACCGCCATCATCTCTTTGGAAAGGATGCCTCGTCACGACCCGAGGCGCGAAACAATCATGGATCAAATAAAAAAGAAATCCCCCGTCCGTTCCCCGCTGAACGGCAAGATCATCCCCCTCGACAAGGTCCCCGACGAGGTATTTTCCACCCGTGTGCTGGGTGACGGCTGTGCCATCCTCCCCACCGACGGAAAGCTCTTGAGCCCTGTTAGCGGAACCGTCTCCTCCATCGCCGAGACCAAGCACCTACGGCTTTACCGCCGAGGACGGCACCGAGATCCTCGTTCATTTCGGTCTGGAAACCGTCACACTCAAAGGCGAGGGCTTCACCCCACGAGTCAAGGTGGGGGATCAAGTCAAGGTAGGAGACCCCATAGCCGACATAGACCTTTCTCTTCTCAAAGCCAAGGGAATAGATCTCACCACTCCCGTCATTGTCACAGACGTGAGCGAGGGAACAACGCTGTCAGCCGCCGAAGGGGATATCAAAGCAGGCGACGTGCTTTTGACCTTAACCGAGACTCCCACACCCCCAAAAACATCAGACAAGCCCGACAAAAAAGAGAAAAGATCACGCAGAGGCGCCAGCTTCGATTTGCTTCAAAAGCTTGGCAAGGTGCTGATGACGGTGATCGCCGTCATGCCCGCGGCGGGACTCATGATCAGTATCGGTAAGCTCATCGCCATGGCGGGCGGTGATGCCCAGTTCGCCCTTACCGTGGGCAGCGTGCTGGAAAACATCGGTTGGGCCATCATCGGCAACCTCCACATTCTCTTTGCCGTGGCCATCGGCGGCTCCTGGGCCAAGGAACGGGCAGGCGGTGCCTTTGCGGCGCTGTTGGCCTTTATTCTCATCAATAACATCACAGGTGCGGTGTTCGGCGTCTCCTCAGCCATGCTGGCAGACCCTACGGCTGTGACCCACTCAATCTTCGGTCAAGAAATGTTAGTGGAAAACTACTTCACCTCGGTGCTCGGCTCTCCCGCCCTGAACATGGGCGTGTTCGTGGGTATCATTTCGGGATTTCTCGGGGGCATCGTCTATAACAAATTTTACAACTTCCGAAAGCTCCCCGATGCGCTGTCCTTTTTCAATGGCAAGCGGTTCGTGCCGCTTGTGGTCATCGGCTGGTCGGTGGTCGTCTCTCTCGTCTTGGCGGTGGTATGGCCTCTCATTCAGACGGGTATCAACAATTTCGGTATCTGGATCGCAAACTCCGCCGATACAGCCCCCGTCCTCGCGCCCTTCATTTACGGCACTCTGGAGCGTCTGCTCCTTCCCTTCGGTCTCCATCATATGCTGACCATCCCCATGAACTACACCTCCTTCGGCGGCACCTACGAGATTCTCACAGGCGCAAATGCGGGAACGGTGGTGTACGGCCAAGATCCGCTGTGGCTGGCCTGGATCACCGACCTCATCAACCTCAAAAACGCGGGAGATACGGCGGCGTATCAATCTCTTTTGACCTCTGTCACCCCCGCTCGCTTCAAGGTGGGGCAGATGATCGGCGCGTCGGGTCTGCTTCTGGGCATCGGTCTGGCCATGTACCGCCGTGTGGACAAGGACAAGCGCCGCGCCTACCGCTCCATGTTCTTCTCGGCGGCGCTGGCCGTGTTCCTCACAGGTGTTACCGAGCCCTTGGAGTTCATGTTCATGTTCTGCGCCCTGCCCCTCTATATCGTTTACGCCCTTCTGCAAGGCCTTGCCTTCGCCCTGTCGGGTGTCATTGACCTGCGGCTTCATTCCTTCGGCAACGTGGAGTTCCTCACCCGTGTCCCCATGTCTCTGAACGCAGGGTTGGGTATGGATATTCTGAATTTTATCATTAGCTGCATCGCCTTCTTTATCGTGGGATACTTCGTGGCCTATTTCATGATCGGCAAGTTCCGCTACGCCACTCCCGGACGCCTCGGCAACTATATGAAGGATAATTCCGACGGTGGCACCACCAATGACCGCCCCGCAGGAACGTCAGGAAGCGATGACAACCAGGCAGAGCGCATTGTTTCCCTTCTCGGCGGACGGGAAAACATTGTCTTGGTGGATGCCTGTATGACCCGCCTCCGCGTCACGGTAAAAGACCCCGCCAAGGTAGCCAACGAGGATGCCTGGAAGGCAGAGGGCGCACTCAGCCTGCTCAAAAAGGGAGAAGGCGTACAGGCGGTGTACGGCCCCAAGGCAGATATTTTGAAATCCGACATCAACGATATCCTATGAAGCTGCTCACCCTGAACACGCATAGTCTCATAGAGGATAACTACAGGCAAAAGCTGTCTGATTTTATCGTGGCGGTCTCCCGCGAGCGTCCTGACGTCATAGCTTTGCAGGAGGTCAACCAAAAGCAAAATGTGGCGGCCGTCCCCAAGGACAAGCTCGGGGCCTATATCTCGTGTGACCCATCGGCTGTTATACGCGAGGGCAACCATGCACTCGCGGTGGCCGAGGGGCTCCATGCCTTTGACCTTGTTTATCATTGGACCTGGCTTCCCATCAAGCGCGGCTACCTTCACTACGACGAAGGGGTGGCGATTCTGAGCCGCGCCCCTATGGAGGCCACCGACACAGTCAGAATCAGCCGTGTAAACGACTACAAAAACTGGAAGACCCGCAAGCTCCTGGGCGCACGGGTGGGTGACGTTTGGTTTTACAGCATCCACCTGGGTTGGTGGGACGATCCTGAAGAGCCTTTTCCCGCGCAATGGGCTAAGGTCAACGCCCATATGGCGAGACGGGGGCAAGTCTTTCTTATGGGAGACTTCAACAGCCCTGCCGAGACAAGAGGTGAGGGGTATGATCTCGTGACCCGAGACGGCTGGACAGACACTTATACAGCAGCTTCTGTCAGGGACAACGGTATCACCGTCAGTGGCAGGATCGCGGGATGGACGCACCGTGACCTCCCCGCAGAAGGAGCCCGAGTGGACCATATCTTTTGTAATTTCCCCTGCAGGGTATCTTCCTTTCGCGTTGTCTTCAACGGAGAAAACGAACCCGTGGTATCGGATCACTTCGGGGTACTCGTGGACATCCACCCATCATCACATGAAATCGAGGTACTCATATGAAAACGTTTTCTTACACCATCAAAGACCCCCTCGGCATCCATGCGCGTCCCGCAGGCCTTTTGGTCAAAGCTGTCAAAAGCACCGACAGCCGTGTCGTCCTTGAAAAGGAGGGCAAGTCCGTTAACGCCGACAGACTCCTCTCAGTCATGGGGCTGGGTGTCCGATGTGGGGATACTGTGACCGTGACTGTCAGCGACGGCGACGAGGAGGCCTCTCTCGCGGCCATCCGCACCTTTTTTGAAAACAATCTCTGACACAGAAAGGATATTCCCATGACGATATACAGGGGCAAAGGCGTATACGGGGCCATAGCCGCGGGCAAGATCGCCGTATTCAAGCGCTCCCATTTGCCTGTGAAGCGGGACAGGATCAAAAATCCTCGCACAGAGCTTGAACGCTTTGAGGCGGCCAAGCGACAAGCCATTCAAGAGTTAGAGGCCTTATATGACAAGGCACTCATTGAGGTGGGGGAGTCCAACGCACAAATCTTTTCCATCCACGTCATGATGGTAGAAGACGAGGATTTCAACGAGGCCATCACGGGGATGATCAGCGCTCAACGGGTCAACGCCGAATACGCCGTGGCAGCCACTGCTGAAAATTTCGCAGAAATGTTCTCCGCCATGGAGGATGCCTATATGCGGGCAAGGGCCGCTGATATCCGCGACATCTCCAACCGTCTCATTACCTGTCTGACTCACAACAAGACAGACGAGCCCATGATGGATGGCGGCGTCATTATCTGCGCCGATGACCTGGCCCCCAGCGAAACCGTCTCTCTGGACAAAAACAAGGTGTTGGCCTTCGTCACAGCCCATGGCTCTTACAGCTCCCACACCGCCATTTTGGCCAGAAACATGAGCATTCCCGCCATTATCGGTGTAGGGGACGAGTTTCTCAATCATATCAAGGATGGTGACTTAGCCATCGCCAACGGTCATTCAGGAGAATTTATCCTGCACCCCGACGGAAAGACCCTGAGTGAAGCGCGGGAAAAGCAACGGACGGAAGCCGAAAAACGAGAGTTGCTCCAAAAGCTGAAGGGCAAGGAAAACGTGACCCTGGACGGCAGGCGTATCCATATTTACGCCAACATCGGCTCAGCAGACAACATCGGTGCGGTGCTTCTCAACGACGCCGACGGCATCGGGCTTTTCAGAAGCGAGTTTTTGTATCTTGAAAGTCAGGACTATCCCTCCGAGGAAACACAATTCAAGGTCTATAAAAGGGTTCTTGAGAGTATGCCTGCCCGAAAGGTCATCATCCGTACTCTGGACATCGGTGCGGATAAGCAGGCGGATTATTTCGGTCTTGAAAAAGAAGAAAACCCCGCCCTGGGGCTTCGCGCCATTCGTTTGTGTCTGACTCGTCCCGAGGTATTCAAGACCCAGCTCCGCGCCCTGTATCGCGCCTCAGTTTTCGGCAAACTGGGCATCATGTTCCCCATGATCACAAGCGTCTCCGAGCTGGAGGCTTGTCTTGCCATCTGCGAGCAGGTCAAACGGGAGTTGTCCTTATCAGGAAAAAAATATTCTTCCGAAGTGGAGCTGGGCATCATGATCGAAACCCCCGCTGCCGCCATCATCAGCGACAAGTTGGCCCCCTTGGTGGATTTTTTTAGCATGGGTACCAATGATCTAACCCAATACACCTTGGCTTGCGACAGGCAAAACCCCCACATCGAACAGTTTTGCGACACACATCACGAGGCCATTCTTCGGCTGATCGCCCTTTCGGCCCAAAATGCCCATGCCCACGACGCTTGGATCGGCATTTGCGGAGAGTTGGCCGCTGACACATCTCTTACCGAGGAATTTCTCCGTATGGGCATCGACGAGCTTTCCGTCTCCCCAGCCTATGTCCTGAGACTCCGCGATACTGTGCGCAAGCTGAACTTGAGCGAGTCTCACACCACCTCCGAGACCTGACCCGACCATTCCACAGAAAAGGAGCTATCATTCATGAACAGAAGTTCAGGCATTCTGTTGCCCGTCTTTTCCCTTCCCTCCCCCTACGGCATCGGCTGCTTTGACAGCGAAGCTTATCGTTTTGTAGATTTCCTCTCAGAAGCGGGGCAATCCTACTGGCAGATCCTTCCTTTGGGCCCTACGTGCTACGGAGATTCGCCCTACCAAGCCTTCTCCACCTTTGCGGGCAGTCCGTTATATATCAGTCTTGAAGCCTTCATAGAAAAAGGTCTTCTCACACGGGAGGAATGTAACCAAGCAGACCTGCAGGCCTCCCCTCATTTCGTAGATTACGAGCGGCAATACCGTCACCGCTATCGCCTGCTTCGCCGCGCCTTTGAGCAAAGCCGTGAGTCTATGGCATCTGAGCTTGAGAATTTCAAAAACGCCCATCCGCATCTTGGGGACTATGCTTTCTTTGCCGCACTCAAAGCCTCTCACGGAGGGATACCTTGGTATGAATGGGAAGATCCTCTCCGTCAACGCGACCCACAGGCATTGGATGAAGCGCGCAAACAGCTTCGGGACGAGATAGCTTATCACCTCTTTCTCCAATTTCATTTCCATCATCAATGGCAAAACCTCAAGGCCTACGCCAACGGTAAGGGCATACGCATCATCGGCGATATCCCCATTTACGTAGCCCACGACAGTGCCGACGTTTGGACCTGCCCCGAGCTTTTTCAGTTGGATGAAAATAAGCGCCCCACGGCGGTAGCGGGCTGTCCGCCCGACGGCTTCTCCCCCGACGGCCAGCTATGGGGTAATCCCCTGTACGCCTGGCCTTATCATGCACAAACCCACTTCGCCTGGTGGTGCGAACGGCTCAAGCACAGCTTCAGCCTCTACGACGTGGTGCGTATTGACCATTTTCGAGGCTTTGACGAATATTTCTCTATTCCCTACGGTGCTCCCGACGCCCATAGCGGCCATTGGGAAAAAGGCCCCGGCATGACACTCTTTTCAGCAGTAGAAGCCGCCCTCGGCCATCGGGAGATCATCGTCGAAGATCTGGGATTTATGACTGAGTCTGTACGCCGTCTCGTAAAAGACACGGGCTTTCCCAACATGAAGGTCATTGAATTTGCCTTTGACGCACGGGACACGGGTGGGCGCGGAGAGCATCTGCCTCATAATTACGGGGAGAATTGTATCGCGTATACAGGAACCCACGATAACCAGACCCTCATCTCCTGGCTGGCCACCATTACCGACGCAGAGCGGGACCAGGTGCGTGGTTATCTCAACGATTGGTACACTCCCCAGCATCTTCTGCCCAAAGCTTTGATTTCCCTGCTCATGAAAAGCCCTGCCAAGCTGTGCATCATTCCTCTGCAGGACTATCTCGGTCTTGATGACGAGGCCCGTATCAACACACCCTCCACGTCAAGCGGCAACTGGCGCTGGCGGGTGAGGGCAGGCAGTACAAATCAATCGTTATCAAGAGAAATCAAGGGCTTGACAGAGCTTTACGGGCGAGCGCCCCACAATTAAAAAACAGGCCGACCGAGCATACGCCCGATCGGCCTTGATTTTATGATCAGTTTAATATCTGCTGAATGCCCGCCTCCAAAGCTGAAGCCGAGATCATACCCACTTGTTGCTTCACCAAAACACCCTCGGCACTAACAAAACAGGTCATGGGGATGGAAGAAACGCGGTAAGCGTTGGCGGCGCTATAGGTGGTATCAAAGTACACGGGGAAGGTGTAGTCATTAGCGGACATAAACGTCTTGACACCCGAAACGGTATCCCGCGCTCCGTCGGTCAGATTGACCATCAAGAATACCACGTCATCGGCGTAGGTGGTAGCAGCCTCGTTAAAGTCAGGCAATTCCGCCTTGCAGGGAGGACACCAGGTAGCCCAGAAGTTGATCACCACAGGTTTGCCGCGAAAGTCGGACAGCTTGACGGTTTTGCCGTCCTTATCCAGCACTTCAAAATCGGGGGCGTAAGTAACAGGGGAGGCCTCCGTCTCACGGTCGTGATCGTGGTCATGGGAGATTTCCTCCATCTCTGTACCCGCCGCAGGTCCCGCAGGGCCGATGGGATCGTCAGTACCATCGGGCATTTCGGGAACGCCGCACGACACAGTTACAAGCAAGAATAGCGCCAACAACAGGGCGAAAAGAAAATACGATCGAGCACGTTTCATAAAATTTCTTCCTTTCCTTGGAGTTTATCCCTGCCAGGCACGCAGAAAGCGCATGAGCACGCGGATGGCGGTATCCGCCGCTTTTTTACAGAAGGTAGGGTAGTCATCGGAAGCCTCTTCGTCGCCGCCATCGGAAATGGCACGCAGGATGGCGCAGGGAGTTTTGTTGATATAGCAAACGTGGGCGATGGAGGCTCCCTCCATCTCACAAGCCACGCAGTTTTCAAAGGTCTCGGTGATGCGAGCCTTCACGGCGGCACTGCTGATGAATTGATCTCCCGATGCGATCGTACCCGTCACTGACTTGACCCCCTCGTGGGCCACACAGGCGGAAAGACAAGCGGTCACTTCGGGGTCTGTGGGAAAATAGACCACGTTGATGCCCGAAACCAGTCCTGCGGGATCCCCCAAGGCGGTGGTGTCCATGTCATGCTGAACGAGACGATCCGCCAAAGCCACCTGGCCGATGGAGAGGCAATTTGTCAGCGTACCCGCCACACCCGTGTTGATGATCACACGGGGCGCATAGGTGAGGATCATGGTCTGAGCGCACACGGCGGCGAAAACCTTGCCGATACCGCATTGAGCCACCACCACACGGCGGCCTTGCAGTTCTCCGCTGATAAAATCAATACCTGCCACAGTTTGGGTTTGCGTCTCGGTCATAGCGGCCTTGAGCGCGTCCACTTCGATCTTCATGGCACCGATGATGCCGATCTCTATTTGCTTGTTCATGTTTTTTCCTTCTTTCTATAGATTATTGTCCGATCAGCTTGCAAAGCCTCATAAAGGTCAGGCGGCGACGGACATAGGGAGAGACTTCCCATAAGGTGTTCCACAGATCATCCGAAAGGTCGATCTCCGAAAGAGTGGCTTTAGCGCCCATGGTACAGAGCAGACCGCGCAGTTCTTCCCCTGTGGGAAGGGTCCGATCGGCCAAAACCTTGATCTCAGGCCATAAGTTCATCAATTTGGTGGCGTCTGCCTCACAAAGTGGATCGGGGGTATTTTCGGCGGCCAGCACCTCGTCGGTGCGGTCACCAAAGACCGTTTGAATACGGTCAACGGGTAGGCTCGTGTAGGCATGCACATCCAACGCGGCAGGAGAGAGGGATAAGATCTGGTGGTACTTTTCGGCCACCAAGGCCGCCGCCACACCTACCTTTTCGCCGTGCAAGGCGGGGTTATCACGGGTGATCACGTCCATCTCGATGAGATGGGACACGTGATGCTCCGAGCCCGAGGCAGGACGGGAGTTGCCCACCATCTGCATGGCCAGACCCGACAGCACAAGGCCGTACATGACGGTCTCCACAGCCTTGGGATCCCTCGCGGCCACCGCGTCTTGGCACGCCAGCACCTCTCGGAGAGCGGCTTCTTCCAAAGAAATGACCTGCTCGCAGATATATTCGCCCGTAACCATGTGAGACACCCGCCAATCAAAGAGAGCGGTATACTTGCCCAACAGATCACCCACGCCCGAAGCGGTGAGGGCGTAAGGGGCCGCCGCCAGCACGTCGCTGTCCGAGATCAAGGCAACGGGAGGCTTGGCTGGAAAGGACCGCTTAACACCGTGCCAGGTCATGGCCGCGATGGAGGACAGAAACCCGTCCACGCTGGCGGCGGTGGGAACAGATACGAAATCCAATCCCAACTCGGTGGCAATATAGCGGGTGATATCGTGGATCGTACCCGAGCCCACGGCCAACAAGAGATCACACGCTTCCATGGACGCCATGACCTCACTTACCACCGTTTCGGTAGCGCGGAGACCGTGAGCGGGGGTGTGCAAGCAAACGGTCTGAAAGTTCTTCCCTTCTCTGCGCCAAAGCGGCGCGCAAAGCCCCTCCACCGTTTGACCTGCGGCGGCATAGGTGTTGTCATCACAGATCATGACGAGGCGGGTATAATTACCCAGCCCACGGATCGCCTCGGGTATCTTGGCAAGGGCACCACGCTCCATCACCAGCGTCTGCAGGGACACAGGGTGGATCTTCCCGCAGGCACAGACACCGTTCATGTTCAGCAGCGTTTGAATACGATCCGTCATGGCAGCCTCCTCATATCAAATCTACCCTATTGTAACACGGGACGGCAAGTTTGTCAAGAGAATGCGCTGCTCTTTGCACCTCCTTGACACACATCTCAAACAAAAATCCGCGTAAACACCAGGAAATCTGAAATCTCCCCTTGACAAAGCCCAAATTTTGTGGTAGAATGTTTAGGTCAATTTAATGGGATGTCGCCAAGCGGTAAGGCACGGGACTTTGACTCCCGCACTCGTCGGTTCAAATCCGGCCATCCCAGCCAGCAGAAAAGGCACGCCATGTGGCGTGCCTTTTCTGCTGGCTGGGATAACCTTCCCTTTGACCGGGCATTTGCAAAAGCAAATGCGTCGGTGCACATTCGCCGCCCGAAGATCGGCAAGCTCGCTTGCAAGGCGCAGGGCGTGCGAATCACGGAGCGAAGCGGAGTTACCGGCCAAAAAATATGATTTCTCCGCTTTTTTGACTCTGAAGTTTTTCGAAATTTTGTAGATGCATTTCCGCGCGGAGCTTTGCTCGCGCATCATTTCGGGTCTGTAGACAGATTCGAACCGGCGAAAGCCTTCCTCCGGGAGGAAGGTGGCACGCGAAGCGTGACGGAAGGAGCCTGCGCGACTTTGAAATCTGATTAAACTTTATTGTAACGCGCTCTCCCTCAGTCGCCCGCGGCAAGCCGCCGGCGCCAGCTCCCTCCCGGAGGGAGCCTATTTATGCCAAGAGTTGAAATGTTTACAAATTTATGGTATAATTAAAATAAAATCGAGCATAGGGAGGAGAATATGCCGAACCAAGGCAAGCAAAAGACAGATGGTTATATAAAAAATCAAAATATGCGTTTGAAAGAAATGCGTCTCAATATACTGTTGAAGATTTTATGTGTTATTGTACCATTGGCAATCTTGATGGCGGTTCTGTGGGGCATTATGTCAATCAATCCTCCGCCTGAAAAATGGGAACAAAAGCAGATTACGTATTCAAACATTTCCAGAGAAAGAGTTGCGAGAAGAAGCACCTACGTATTATATACAACCGATGGTGATCGATACATACTTGGCGCAGGAACTGAAGAAACGGAACTTTTGTCGCAACAGTTGATTCCCAATCAACAGTATAGCATTATATATTGCGAAAATATATTTACTAAGATCACACAGTCTTTGTCATCACCGGATAACGAGTTTATTGACTTGGATAAATCTATTGCTAAATGGGAGCATGATCAAAAAATATTCCATATTATTTGTGCGATAATGATATGCTTAATGCTTATCGGAAGTGTCATAAGTTATGCTTTTTGGTGTAGAAAAGAATGCCAAGAAATTAAGAAAATAAAATCAAAAATATCTACAAGACTGAGCAAAAAGAATATGTGAATCAATACTATAATATTACATAGGACTTCGTTGCAAGCATGGAGTTAAAAGTCCGGTAGAACGCGGAATCTTTTAACTCCCATCATCGCCAAGGGGGTAGTCTACCCTCTGCAAAACCCACGTGCATCTAAATTGGCCACACACGGCTTTGCATCTAAATTATTTCACATTCGGCGCAAGCCGAATATTTCACTTGATTTTTTCGACTCTGAAGTTTTTCGAAATTTTGTAGATGCATTTCCGCGCCGATCTCTGCTCGCGCATCATTTCGGGTCTGTAGACAGATTCGAACCGGCGAAAGCCTTCCTCCGGGAGGAAGGTGGCACGCGGAGCGTGACGGAAGGAGCCTGCGTGACTTTGAAATTTAATTAAACTTTATGGTAACGCACTCTCCCTCAGGCGCCCTCCCGGAGGGAGCCTATTTGCGCGAAACGGTTGAAATGTTTACAAAATTATGGTATAATTAAACAAAACAAGTATTTTTTGAGGAGGTAATCAATGAATAATGTTTTATATGAAGCGACTTCAAAATTTGATTTTTCAATTCTCACTATACCGATAATTATGATAATTTTTATGCTGATCTTTCCGTTGATCATAAGAAAATCTTATGAAGGTAAAGAGGCAAAATTGAATATTAAATATGTCAAACTATTTTGCCTTGCGGGCATTCTATTTGTAGCCTTTTGGTCTACGGTCGTTTTAATTGCCCAGTTGAATATGTATAATAAAACTGTTGGTGCATATAGCCGTGGCGAATATCAAATCGTTGAGGGATATGTTGAAAAATTCGACCCGATGCCTTATGAGGGACACGCAAAAGAAACTTTTGAAATTAACGGTGTTAAATTCTCTTACTCTGATTACAACATTCACCCTGGATATAATAACACCAAATCACATGGCGGAGTAATAAAAGAAAATGGTCAACACTTAAAAATCGGATATGTTTACTTGAACGAAACATACGGAAATATTATCGTTTACATAGAACGGCTACCAGAATGAATTACATAGGACTCGTTTCCAAACATGGCGTTAAAAGTCCAGTAGAACGCGGAATCTTTTAACTCCCATCATCGCCAAGGGGTTAGTCTGTCCTCGCTTGATGCGCCATGCACCTAAATCGGACACACGTCAAAAGCCTCACTAATTTGAACCTACTTTTTAAAGTAGGCGAATTAGTGAGGCTTTTCTAGAGGTAATCTTTATAAAGCAAAGCTCGTCTATCTCACTTCACCAGCACCACGACAGCTCTTGCATTTCCCTTAAAGATCTTCGAGCCGTTATACGAAAGGTCCTCGCAGGGTATCAGCTCGTCGCCAACGCTACCGGGAGCTATATACAGCTCTGCACCGTCGGGTATCGTGTTGCCAATGTCCACGACGTTGGCGTCGGAGTCAATCATCCAACCCATTTGATAGCCGTCGGGTACACGGCAATCTTCAAGAATACCAAATGCTGTATTGGCGGGCGTGTCGGTCACCGCATATGCCTTACCGTCGATGGTAATGCCGCAGGTGTCATCACCGCGGAAACCAATGAGATTTCCGTCGCTGTCAAGTCGGTATTGCACATAATTTTTGCCGTGGTAGGTGATCTTGTGTCCATCAAGGGAAAAATCGCAAAAATCAAGTTCCGTGGGCACTAACAGATCATAGTGTTCCATAAATTTTGCATCCACATCCTGATGGCGCATAAAGATGCCCTCAGGCCACAGCTCCCGCATGGTGTGGTAGTGGCGGCACAAGGAGTACGCGCCGTTCGGGAATCTCGTTGCGAAATACGGGCTTTTTCTGGATACCGTTTCAGGGCTGTCGAGGCAGTCCTTGCCGCCGTACGCGCCGAGAGTCTTCAGCACGTCAAAGAGGGTCGAGGGGGCATCGCCCGACTCACCCGACTGGTCGTCGCGGAGGCGGCAGCCTATATAGGTCACGCGGCCGTCACCGTATTTTCGGCCGGCACCGATCAGAGAGGTGTCGGCATAGGCCACGGGCTCGGCATCCGGTTGGGTCTCGATTTGATAAACTCTGTCGGGGAGCATATCCGTGGGGATATTCATGGGGGATATGCCCGAAAGCACGCCCGAAAAGCGAATGCACCGAGCGGTGCCGCCCTCGGTCACCGTTTGCGCGGAGCGCAAGCCAAAGAGCGTCAGCCACGCATCAGGCACGTTGCCAAGATGATCTGCGGGAGGGGTGCTGTTCCACACGAGACTTCCGCCCCCGCGGGCGAACCGTTCAAGCAACGACACAAAAGCTTCGTCATAGAACGGCTCAAAGCCCACCACGACGGTTGTATAGGCGCAAAGCCCCAGCCTCAGCGTGCCGTTCTCCACCTTGCCCAAGGCGGTCACACGGTCGGCGGGACAGTAATTCGTATAGCCGTACTGGACCATCCAGCTTCCGAATCTCTCCTCGATCATGGTAAGATCCTTAGGGTAGATATACAGCACACGGCTATCACGGGGGCGATTCCAGGTGACGATGCCCTCACGGGGGATATAGGATCCGAAGCCGTTCTGGACGCTGACGAATCTTTCCTTTACCTTGTTGGGAAATCCCCACGCGCCCCACGCGCAGATCTCGTTGCGATTGAGGGAGGCAAGGGATGCCGACATGGCACCACCGTAGTAGTTACGGTCAAACCATCCGCATTCACAGAAATCCGTTCCGCCGTAGGAAAAATAATCGTTCCACTTGAAATAATCGTAGCACGCCGCGATGGCCTCACGGATGGTACTTGAATAAACGTACGAGGGAGTGTAATCGTAGGCGCAGATGTCGTTGATGGTCGCGAGGTTGAACATCCCCTGCGTGCCTTCACCGTATCTGTCGCAGGTAGGGGATTCCTGCCAGGTGGCGTGACCGTAGCAAATGGGATCCCAGCCCGCATTTTTGACGTAGGTATCCCGTATATAATCTCTCGCATCACAGCATATATGGACGACGCGGTCCTGGAGGCTTTCAAAATATGCCTTTCGCAAGCTGAAGGTGCGGATCAGGTCGGCCTTGGAGTTGCCGATCACGTGCTGGGTGTGTGATCTGCCAAGGGTAGCCCTGTCAATGTGCATATCATAGCCAAAGTAGATGAGTGCGCGGTCAAAATCCTCAAACATGGGATCGATCTTGGCCAGCTCTGCCTCAAAGCTTTTCGTCATATAGCGCGTGGGAATCTCATACGGCCCGAAATGCGCCCCCAGATCCCAGTCAAACTGAATGTGCATCTCGTCGGAGTAAAGCTCCATAAATTCCACGCCTCGTTCTCTGTACGTATCAATGACGTTATGTACGTATTGGGTCGCCAGGGGGTGGAAATAGTCCATTTCGGGGGTATCCATATAAAACACCGCAAAAACTCTGTTACCGCAGAGCGAGGTCTTTCCCTCGATGACCATATGCTTGTCTCCAAAATGCGAGCTGAGCTCGTAGGGCTCGTCGCACAAGGTACAAACGTAGTCTTCGGTTGGAATTTCATGAACGGATTCCGGCTTGATCACGAGATACGGCGTTCCAAGATCCTCCTCGGTATAAGCAAAAAGACGGGCGCAGTCAAATTTGGGGTATATATATCCCTTGTTATTGGCCCATTTCTCGCAAAGAATCCCGTTGAATTTGAAGCTTCCGTCGGGATGGAGGATGCCCTCTGAGAAGAAGCGGTGCTGACCGCCAACCCCCATTTCGTCCTTGAAGGTGCGTCCGAGATCAAGGGGATTCGTGACGCTCGCGCCGATCCCCAAGCCGTATGCTGCCGCAAAATCAGATATTTTTTTCGTGCAGTCCACAAATTCTGGGTGAGACAGGTGAAGCTCACGCTGTCCACCGCCAAAGAAATGGTCGTGGAAGAAGGTCAGGATTTGGGTCTTGTTTTTTTGTGCCCGCTCACAGATCTCCTTCAGGGATGAACCCTCGGATGTGGTCTGGTCGTTTGCGTATTTGGGGAAATATGGCTCGGTCGGTGCGTTAGCATAGGCTCTGAGCTTATCGTCCTCCGTCAGAAGAATGTCGTCTCTGGTGACAAGCGCGCGCAACGGCGGGCTTTTTTTAAGGCTCGGCATAAATTCATACCTCCTTTTGCGAAGATTTGGTTTTGTTTTGCCCAAAGCAAGCAAATGCTTGCATATACAATCATATTATAACAAGATTTGGGGCATATGTCAATGTCCGTAGCGAGATATGATGATAAAATGCGAAATACCTGATAGGTTTCTCGGGGCATGAAAAACTGTGATACTCTGAGTCCTATCTTTATCGGTTATTCAAGGACGAGCTCGGTATATCGCCCATTAGGTGAGCCTACAATGAAACTGCGTTATTGATTTTGATGGATATTTGTGTTAAAATATCCTCACAAAGGCCTTTGAATTTATCAATCGGAGGGAAACACATGGAAATCGGTAATAAAATCAAACAACTCAGATATAAGGCGGGATTGACACAGGAACAGCTTGGAGCTAAGCTGGGCATCAGCGCGCAATCGGTTTCAAAATGGGAAACCGCCATTACCATGCCGGATATCACGCTGTTACCCACATTGGCAAGCGAGCTGGGCGTGACCATCGACGATCTTTTTGACTTGACCACTGACCAAAGACTTCAACGAATCGAAAAGAGACTGGATCTTGAAGAAGAATTTCCCACAGACGTTTTCAAGGAATACGAGACTTTTTTGAAAAATCAGCTTGACGAAAGCAAGGATAAAACCAAGATCCTCAGCCTGTTAGCACACCTATATCATCACCGCATGGAGGCGGATTCCAGACGAGTCAGCAGATATGCACGAGAGGCCATTATGGAAAGTCCCGAAAAGAAGGATTGTCAATGGCTACTGCAGAAGGCAGAGGGCGCGCATATCTGGGACTGGAATATAGCCAACCACACGGCCATCATTGATTTCTATAAAAATGTCATTGAAAGCGACACAGAGAGTCCTAAAACTCCCCTGCCCTATTACGAGATCATGGATAATTTGATCGCCGACCACCGCACAAGGGAGGCAACGCAATATTTGGAGATTTGCCAAACCCTTCCCTCCCACAAGCCCTTTTTAATTCCCGTCTACAAAGCTCACATCGCGCTGGCGGAGTATGATGAGAAAATGGCAGATACGATCATAGAAACGGCTTTAAAGAGCTATAGTGACCATAGCGGCTTTCTTTTCGAAGCGGCACAATATTACGCTCGAAAATGTGCATATGAAAAGGCCATCGAGTATTATGAAAGATCTTGGAAGACAGAAGTAGATCATAAGCCGAGATTTACAGATGCCCTTCACGGTATTTCAGTCATCTATGAATTATTGGGGGATTATAAGCATGCAACTGAGACTTATGATAGGCTCATTACGTGCCTTAAAGATGAATGGGGATACAGCGACAACGACGCTGCTGTAATTGAAGCTGAACGACAAAAAAGTCGCTTACTAAAGCAGCTCAATGAACAGCACAAATAATTTCGTGCTTTAGTAGCGGTTCTCACCGTTCGTATAAGCAAAAAGAACAGTACCCGTAGGTACTGTTCTTTTTGGCCTACCCGAGCGGATTCTGAACGCCGCTGTGCCGTTCCGTCACAGCAGAAAGCACGTCCCTGGTCAGTCTTCTACCTTGATTCACTGGCGCGCTTTCGCAGGCTTCTGTTTACTGCTCGAATAAGCAACATAAAAGGCATCCACGCAGGGTGCCTTTTATGTTGGCCTACCTGGGACTCTCCCAGTTGAACAACCTTGAAAAGCGCGCAGTCTCCTATATCAGCGGCCGAATTTATCCTTGTTTGATAGCCTTTTTTCGTCCTTGAAAACGTTGAACAAATCAAATTATACACATACAGTATAGCACGATTTTTTTGAAATTCAATATGAATTGCAGTTCAAAAATACAGTTCCAAAGTGAATACGTATTCCGATACGTTCTATCTTAATCCGAAGTCTTGGGGATCAATATCGCAATCTAGTCCATGCAACTGAACTGTCCTTTGTTGCAGATGGGTCGGATGCCTTTTCTCTTATTCTTTTTTGTGGTGTCAGAATACCAGAGCCCTGTGTGTATATTTAGAAAACAAATGAACACAAATGATTTTTTCTTGACAAGGAGCATATACTTATGGTATACTTAGTATGTAGGACGAAGGAAAGCCGATAACGAAAAATTTACAAAAAATTTAAATTGCATACATGTAGGATTTGTACCGAGGACATGGAATAATGTTAAAATAAATTAGTTATTCTACTCTTCCACCCTTGATTTTAATCAAGGGTGGGGAGAATTGCTTAATGTAGGAGGGGCACGAGAGTGGATACTCATGAAAACAACGACAAAACAATCGTTAAAGGGACTGAACACCCCCGAAGCCAGAGAAAAAGTTTTTTCGGCGTTAATGACTGGAAAACTTTTTTGAAGGAGATTGTTTCCTGGCGAAGTGTTTTTTTGAACAATGAATCAACCCTATTTGGTGATGATGAAGTCCAATTGAACGACCGCCCCGACGAGCGTGCTAAGCTAATACAAGATAGCCTCAGTTCCTATTATGTCTTGCACTTCTTCTACTTGAATGGACAGAATTCGAAAGAGGCAAGCGAGGGCTTTGTTGAATTGCCCGAATGGCATGGTATTGGATCACACTTAGCATCTCTAATCTACAACCAAGAGGAAGGCGAAAGAATCATTGCTATATGTAGGGAGATGCACGAGGAAGTTGATCGGTTGAAAGATCTTCTTTCTTTTGACCTTTTGAGTTTGCTCAGATCAATACTGGAAGATGGAACAGGTAAAATTTCTCAAGAAGAGATTAATGAGGCAATTGGAAAGTCTTTTCAATTAATTCAGATTGCGATATTTTGGGCTAAAAAATATTTGGAGAGTTATCGCAAACTGATTGAAATTGTTGTATGTTGCAATCTCTACAGCAACGAGTTGATTAACGACGATGTTACCAGAATGGCGTTAGTATCGGGTTATTTGGATAAATCGAAAACAGAAGGACGCGGAGAAACAAATAAAGAAGAGAATAATCATTATTTTCTATATCGTTTCTTCTCTCCTGTTTATGTGGAGAACTATATTGTCGTGGGTCAAATGATAGCTGAACTGGTTGATCAATGGAATCATAGCGACGATAAGAAGAACGAGCAAATGCTGGAATTAACAGCTGAGTTTTTGAACGAAAGCATAGCTAATTATTTTTATTTGAAAACGATAAAACATGGTCGTGTCCATATCACTGCTATGGAGGATGATGATTGTTATCCGTCTTGTTGCCGTATTGATCACAAATCGCATGTTGAGAACATTGAGCCTTTTCGTTTGATAGAAAAGATTAGTGCTTATATTACGGAGTATAAAACCAAGATTGAAGCGCCAGAGAATAAGAATAAGAAGATAAGAATTCTTATAGTGAATAGTGTGGATCTTGACGAAAACTCACCTCGCGGATTGAGTTGCCTGCATAAATATCTTGCGGGACAATATCCGGAATACCAATTTGAGTACGGTGTGTATTACAACGCCAAGGATGAAAAGTGCAATAAGTATAATGAATATAATAAATCGAAAAATTGGATTTCTATCGATGCTAATGCAGTCCAATTGGAATATAAAGAGTTGAAATTAGGGAATTGCCCGGTAATACTATATCGGGATAGCAGTCCAGAGCAACGCCCGTATCTGAATCCGCGCGCATTGCAATACTTTTTGGGGAAATTTGACTCAGAGGTCAGAAGCGACGTAGAGGGCGCGCACGATGTGATTTTTATTTTAGATTGCCCTGCGTTGTACAAGACAGACGTTGTTCCCAAATCCGATTATCCCCTTGATCAATTTAAAGATTGGATTAAGACCCGTGCAGTAAATTTCCCGTATGAATCCATAGAGAAAAAAATCAGTTTGATTCCTCCAACAAATTTGCCCGTAAGAAGAATGGTTCGTCAGTTCAACATGTTTGGCCTGGGGGTTATGGATTACGAAGGCCATTTTGAATACGCGATTAAGGAAGATTTGATTGATGAATTGCGGAAAGTAACCACCACAGAGAAACACCGCAACATGCATGTGCACGTGATGTTGTCTGCCTCACATAGTGCGGAAAACACGCGTGCAGTCAAATGGAATGTGGCTCGGGAAGAACAATTCCGAGGAAAAAGCTTTCGTTTATTCACTTTCAAATCAAAACCCAATAGGTCGTTTGAATTCTATTCCGACAAGCACGAACAAGGCTCTCAAAAGGATTTTATTTGGTTTACGTTTTGGAATTTGTTCAAACACATTAATTATGAGTGGTTGGATGATGTTAATATCTCTGCGGAAGAAACTTCTCAGTTGTACCGAATACTTTCTTTGAAGGATTCTCAGCCGGGAAGTCATGATTTGATTCGTGCAACCAAGCAAATTTTTATTTGCTTTAAGTCGAAGTATGACCATTTGGAGAAAACAGCGCACTATACTATTCATTGGTACGATCGAGAGGGCGCAATATCCGAAGATTATCGTCGGGACTTCACAAGTTATTTGGAACAGTTATTCAATAAAATTTTGAACCTTCGCGATGGTAGTTTTAGGTGTTGTTATAAAAACGCTTTAAAAGACACTCTGTATAGCCGGATGAGATACTGGGAGGATGCGATTCACTATCAGTTGCTTGAATTGCATTATGAGCAAGACTATCGTACAACCTTTGAAGTTTCTGAAGTTCCGGGGGTAGAGTCTTTACCGGCCGAACACAAAAATGAAATTGAGGATGTTTGCAAAATTCCGTCAACCCTTCTTCCTGACCGCTGGATTGTTGTCCGAACGCTCAAGCGGTTAAGCGGATATTTACCGGATATTGAGTATTACTACCTGCTGTATTTAATGGACGAGGTAAAAAAGGTGGATGAGGAATTTGGAAAGTTGAGGCTGTTTGACGAAATCTATAAAGCATGTGAGATTTGCGGATGTCAGGCGTTGGAGCTTTACGAAAACGCAAAAACTTCCGCTATAAAAAATCGGTAATTTCAAAATCAATAATATTTTCTCCGAAAAAACCTTTGCGACAGTAAAACAAAATCAAACAGAGAAAGGAAGTGAGGCAACAGATACGGTGCTATGGTATCTGTTGCCGTTTTGTTATGGATAGTAAAAAAGGAAATATGGCCCAAATGCCTGAAGAAGGATCCGACTTGACACAACAGAATATCCTTGACGAAAACGGCGAGAGTATTTCTGCAATTTCACCCCAACAAAGTTTCGAGCAGATAGCCCAAAAGGTTGCAGAGAACCAAGGAAAAGTAACCTCTTCCAATAATCGTGCAGCTGACAGTTCCGCTAAAGCTACTGATGCTACTTCGAAAGATAACCATGATCTTGAATACATAATAGTAACTTCTGTAAAGGGTGGTTGCGGCAAGTCTTCTGTTTCGCTTCGCACGGCCATTGAGTTGCTGGAAGAGGATCCCAAACGAAATGTAATTATCATTGACATGGATATTTTGGGAACCTGTTTGGAGAGATTTGTTGATGGAAAAATAAAGGGCGACGGCTCTCTGCAATCAGAAAACGACATTGCAATGGTCGATTCGGGTTTACTGAACGGATCAATATATTTAGTGTGTCAATCTGAGAAACATGAAGACAAGCAAAAAAGATATTTTACCGATCTGGTAATTCAAGACTATGCCAAATTAAAAGATACTGTTGTTTGGCGAGATTATGCGGTTAAAAGAAAAGACGCCAGCGCAAACGATGGAAATGGTGAAAATGTATCCTCCGATGTCACCGTTGAGGAGAAAAATGCTGTTATTGTCAGTGAAAATCTACATATCGTATTTTCTTCGCCCGAGCAAGCGGTAAAAAATATGTTCCAACCTAAGAACGCCAGCGGATACCGAAGTGTAGTTAGTATTCGTTATTACAAAGAGGTGCTACGAAGTTTTGTCCAAAAGCTTAATGATAATTCCATCCAAAAATTTACACATGTAATTTTTGATATGCCCCCCAATTCCGATCCCTATTCGGAGTGTATTTACGATATTCTTCAGAAAGACGAAAAAGTAAAGAAAAAAAAGGCCGGCTTGGAGTTGCGCGTGGTTTCAACATATGATGTTGCACACATTCAGGCTAATTTGACTTGGGTGGAGGACTATGTCCATACCACCTCGTATAACAATGCGTTTCCCACTACCATCCAGTTTGTTTTCAATCAGGTATTTGATGTTAGTGGTCCAATTGTAAATAAGCATCAGAAAAAAATTGAAAAGGCCCCCATAACACCTTTAACAGACGAAGTTGGACGAGTTTTTCCTGGCGGGGTTACATATAATAAGGGAGGCCAAAAAACGGCCCATATTGTTTCCGATAAAGTAATACAGTACAAATTTGATCCCAAGTTGGCATTATCCTCCACCCTTGATACTCCTTTTGTGATTACAGCGGGCGAAGCGTACCGGAATGAAGACGGCTACAATTGGAAAACAGGAGAAAAAAAGGAGGACAAGGATAAATGAGCATACGGTTTGATACTCAAAATTTCCGCGATTATATCAAACATGATCATTTTGATGTTGAATTTGATCTTCAGTCTGATGATCAGACTGAAGATCGGATTGATGACTATTTTGATCCCCTTTCGTATAAGTATGGTTGCCGTATTCAGTCAGAAATAAAAGCAAAAAAAGATTGGGACAAGTTTTCTCTCACCAATGATGATCGAGATAACATCCTGATTTACGAGCGTGACAAAAGGCCTACGAACATAGAGCCTCATGACACAGCCTCCATGATTATGAATACCAAACTGGTATACGGCAGTTTGGAAAAGGCTATGGAGTTTCAGGATCTCTATGAAACCGTTGCCGAAAAGTTTATTGTCGATTACATCGGCATTCCCGGTCTCTCTGCTCTGTACGATGAGGATTATCCGGATTTCGAATGGAGCATGCATGTAAACCTGAATTTTAAAGAGCATCGGAACAGCTATTATCGCGATCATTTTATTCATGAAATGAGAAATGTGTATATGATGTATTCCCTGTTGAATAATCGGTACATCTATTACAATGTTATGAAATATCTGTTCAACCCCTCTGTCGGCAAGTTGTCAGAGTACATTCACAGCGAGCGACGCAAGTGGAAGTATCAGTTTGAGCAATATCCTTCAGACGTGAAGACAGTGATTAAAAACAATTTTTCCGCAGAGAAGGACCATCTCCCCGATGCGGAACCCGCAGACTGCTATTTCATGCGATACATTGCGTATGCGGCTTCCGCAATCGCAGGATTGTTTCACGATATTGGGTATCCAATCGCTCACTGCTACGAGACACAGGATCGTGCCATCGAGTTTTTCCCGCCACTCAATGTTTTGCTGGATAACGAGAGTGTAACATTCAGCCAACTGCAGGATCTTTTGAGTGATACGCTGTTGTTTCAAATCGTTGATCCCAAGGAGATCAAGGAACGATTCGAGGATCGAGATCACGGAACGCTATCCGCGTTGCTGTTGGCGTTGCATTACCACAAAACCGGACGCATCCATGCGCTGCCTATTGAGCAGCAGGTTGCGTTGGAGTACGGTATTGTCATTATCTATAACCACACGCTTGATTTTTACTACAGCAAGCGAAAGGGGGAGACACTTCATTACAAAATGCAATTCTCGCGGGATCCGCTGTCCTGGCTCTTCCGCCTTTGCGATGATGCTCAGGAATGGGATCGGGAATATTTCGAGATTACGAATTCTCCTAATCTTATGTTCTGCGAGAAATGTCATACTCCTTTCTTGAAGATGTTTGACGAAACAAATTATATACGTAAATCGGATATGATTGTTCGGTCATACCTTGACTTACCCAAGTCATCTAATAATGCCCAATCAGGCCAAGAACCCATTGAGAATGCTAATGAGCTTGTAAATGCAGATGCTAAACCGATTTTTAGTAAGTCGGTAAAAAGGGTGGAGTATACTTGTCGCTGTGGTGATGGCAAATACATTCATGATCGGTTGTCTTGGTTTGATCGCAGACAGATCGTGACCATTCAAGCGTGCGATCATGTTGATGTTGTTACAAAAGAGACAGGCATAGGTTTGGCTGCCGGGCGACTTATTTTTGATTTTTATTACAACCCGTACAAACAGTTGCGGATCTGCTCTATTCACCACACCTTCAGTCAATACAGGGCTAAGGATTTAGCTAACGATAAGCGCTTCTTACAGATACAGGACTTTACAGATGAATTGGGTCAAGGTTATGGGTATCTTGGTTTAAAGCACAATATGACACCCAATCCATACTTGCTGAAGGCTATGATTTGGGGAGAGTATTTGAAATTTTCTGAATATCAATTTAAGCCAAACGATGATAAAATAAAAAAGGATGTGAAGGAAAAGGTAGAAAAAGCAGCCGAAAAGGCCAAGGAGGAAAAACGTGATGAAAAAGAAATAGAAGCCATCAAAAAACAAACATATGATGAAGGGTTTGTTGATGCGGTTACAGAAGACGACGCGATTAAACCATTGACGAGTCACATCAAATCAATTGTTGACGAATTATATGGAACAAGCACGTCGGGTTATGTAACAAATATCATTGCCAACGCAATCTTTTATGCCATAATATACTACTGTTGGCAAATGGAAGATTTGGATTTTCGCAGATTCGCTGTCAAAGTGGCCAATCAAGCAAGCGAAAAATATCTAGAGGATTCTAGAAGTCGGGGAAATATTCATGACTATAAAGTTCGATATTTCAACGATATTTTGGAAGACGCCGCGCAGAAACAGATAGCGAACAAGGTGGATCCTGTTAACTACGATGACTTGTGTTCGGCAAATTATGAAGATTATCTTCTAGAGGGGGATAACGTATACGCAGCCATTGGGCGCTACTGCGATAGTGAAGAGCCCATAAACCAAATTTCTCCCAACAAGTTCTACCGTGATTATTTTTCGGATTTGTATTTGTATGAACAATTGAGTCTTTATACCAAACTGAAAGAACGGATTGTTTAATTTCACAGACAGTTAGTATTGGTTTATAATTCATGGGAGATTTTTGAAAGACAATTGACCACAGGGCGGGCGTGCTGTTGCTAACCGTACGCCCCCTATCTTTCGTTTAAGTCCTTTCAAGATTATATAATAATTTGTCAAAAAAGTTTAAAAGTACATTTCTAATGCGAATGCATACCCTGCTACGTTCCGATACAACCCGAAATCCTTCGGATCAATATCGCAATCTTGCCTATATATGCAAAAAGCCCGATGATCCAAGTCATCGGGTTTTTTCTTATCTATGCAGTTGTAGTAGATTTCCACTTTGTCATCGTATAGGATCACTTCCTTCACGAGCGTTTTGATCATCAGCCGAGGTTCTTTTTTGAGAGCTTTGAGGATAAATTTCTTGATATCTTCCGGCGTGATCTGCACCTTGCTCTTGGATCGTGCCACCAATACCTTTCCTTCTGCAACTTCCAAGGCGGCTTCCAATTCTTCGATGCGTTGCTTGGTAGAGCTGGTGATAATGCCTTGCTCCACGGCGTTGAGCATATTGTCGAGAGCCTTGCGGATCTTGTCTCGCTCGGCTTCCAGAATGTTGATCACCGACGTGTCAGCTATCCGCTTTTCGTGAGCTTCAAATACGCGGTCCGCAATCGCATTAATGGTTTGCGGATTGTTTAGGACCTTAAGGGTAACATCCACGATCAGTTGCTCCAGTATCTCTTTGCGGATGGGTGTCTTGTGGCACTTGGTCGAATCCTTTTTCCGCGTACTGCATTTGTAATAGCGAACAACAGAACCATTTCGTGATGTTCCCGACTCGGATGTGATCGACTTACCGCAGTAACCGCATTTGAGCTTGTTACGAAGCAAGTAGACCACGTCCTCGGGATGCTTGCCATGACGGTTACCTTCCGCGATGGCTCGAACTGTATCGAACAGGTGTTGTGGAACAATTGGCGGGAAGGTTTGCGTGTAGGCACCTTCGGTTTTATGATGATACACTCCGATGTAACGCTCGTTCTGCAAGATGCCGTATATGATGGCCCTTGTAAACGGCTTACCCGAACTGTGCATGATCCCTTCATCCGTAAGGGCCTTGATAATGTTCTTTGCAATCACCCCCGAGGCATACATCTCATATATACGGATGACGACCTGCGCCTCATCCTCGGAAACAACAAATTTCCGATTCTCGACCTTGTACCCATAAGGGATCCCTCCTCCGGCGTAGTTGCCCTTGATGCGGGTCTCCCTCATCCCTCGGCTGACCTTCTGCGCCAGCTCTGCCGAGTAGTATTCCGCCATGCCCTCAAGGAGCGATTCAAGAATGATGCCCTCGGGTCCGTCAGGAATATGCTCCTTGGCAGACACCAAGGATATGCCGTAATCCCGCAATGTCTTCTTGTGGATCGCCATTTCGTACTTGTTTCGTGAGAAGCGGTCAAGCTTGTACACCAGTACGACGTCCCACGCCTTTTTCTGTGCATCCTTTAGCATACGCTGGAAATCATTTCGGTTGTCATTAGTGCCGGTCATGGCTCGGTCGATGTAAGTATCTACGACCATCATATCGTGATGCTCGGCGTAGGCCATGCACTCTCTGAGCTGACCTTCGATGGATTGTTCGGTTTGTCGCTCGCTGGAATAGCGGGCATAGATAACGGCTGTTTTCATGGGTGCAATCTCCTTTCTTTTGATTTCACCCATAAGCATACACGTTTAGCGTACAAATGTAAACTGACGGATGTGGCGAGTTTTGCGATGTTACCGGACACTTTTGAGCCACACTTGCATTGGCTTCGCCCTAATTTGTATCTTGCTCTTATCTGCATACACTTTTCTCCTTTCTGCCCAAAGGGCACCTACACCCCATCGGAAAAGTCTGCGGCAGTCAAGGTTCTGAGCAAGCTATTTTTGAGTACAAGAAAAAAGTTTGCATCCATGTCTGTTGAATTTTGTTTTCAGCGAAGTTTTTTCACCTTGACAGCGAAGACTTTTCTGATACGCTCTGTCCACCAATGTAGACAAGCCTCCACACAGTAAGAAAGAGCCTCCCCGACAAACAGATTTCTCTGTTCGGCCGGAAGGCCCTTAGCATATAATTTGGCGTAGAGAAAATTGATTCTTCCCTACTCTCCCATTACAGAGCATATCACTCTGCAATGGGAGAAACAAGAATCACTCTGCAAAAACGGGATACCGTGTCTCGCTAACATCGAAGGTCAGCTCACCATCGGTGCATTGCACGGTCAGCGGACACATGGTGGGCATTTCCACATCGACGATGGTCTTGAATTCCTCCATAGTTCCGTCGTAAATCAGCAGGCTTGCGCCCAAATACGAAAGAGTAGTCAGGCTGTCGCCAAACTGCGTGACGGTTTTGGGAATTCGGACAGCATCCGCATTCTCCAAATGGTAGCTGTGCTCGGAAAGACATCTTTCCAGATACACGTCCTGAACTCCCATCAGACCGGCGACGCTTTGCATGGAGAGCAGACCGGCATAACACCAATCTGTGGTATACCAAGGAGCAGCCGATTCGATCAACTGCGAGATATTGGCAAGCTGGATTTCCGTGATAGCCGGATCCAAGGCATACACGGGCACATACTCGCACAAGGGATATTGTGCGATCAGATCATCCCTCAGCTCGGGTGTCGAAGAAAGCGCGGCGCTACGCAGGACGTAGTATGACCGAAATCTTCTCAGATTCATGTCGTTCTCAAATACGCCTTGCTCGATACCTTTGTTGACGTAATCCTCGATCCAACCGTCCAAGATCTCATAGTCCTCAACAGTAAGATACCGAGGAAGATTGTAGGTAGCCTTGGGAGGATACATACCCACGACGGTTTCGCCGTCGGGTGACGTTTCGGGAATTTCAACCGTGTAAGTTCCTTCATACAGAAGATTGGCTACGATCCCGCTGACAACGCAAGTACCATCTCCATTGGATTGAAACTGCAAGGTATAGGGGATATCTGCGGTCATACCTTGGTAACTATCTAACTCAGGAATTTCGGGCTTAGCAGGGGTTTTATCTTCGGTAATCGGTTCTTCGGTCTCGGTTTCCGCAATTGTCACAGTTTCTGCTATGGTGTCAAGGAGATGGGTTTCGTTGATTTCTCCTTTGTCTAGGGCGCAGGAAGGAAGGAGAATACAGGGTATCAGCCAAAAGACGGTGGAAAGTAAGCATTTAATTTTCATTAATTATACTCCTTGTTGTGGGCATCTTACTGATATAAGAAAAAGCTCTATTTTTTATTACAACATTATTATACGGAATATTGTTATGTTTTTAAGGATATTAAAATAGTATTATTTTATTATGAACACCTTATATTCTTTAAACAAGTCACTTATTTTGATACAAATAATTTAATCATCTTTTGAATTTGTAAATTTGAATAGTTTCCTATAAAAATATATTTGGGTGAACCATATTTCAAATTTATTTTCAAATATTTGTTTCTTAAATGCTTTAGATAAACCAATCTTTTTTTCTCATCCTTTGTTAATTTGACAATTTCAACAGAAGATATTTCAGAAATATAAAAACGTTGATTCCATTTTTCATCAATACTATTAGCAATTTTTTCCCAGCTGGTTGTAAAAGAGGCATAATAAAAATATACGACTTCACCATCATCTATTGTGACATATCTGATTAAAGGGAATCCCACAATTGGTATTATTATACCAACGGCAAATAATAATAGCAAATACCAATGCGATAAAATCCAAACATAATCATTTAATCTTCCAAACAAAAAAATTGATATTGAAATTGTTAAGAAAGGTATACATATAGCTATGTATAGCAGTATATCAAAAATAGAAACTATTTTTTTTGTCATGAATACTACCCTCCCTATTCAACTATTGAATCAATAGATTCGTCAACCCAGCTACTTACAAAAACATCAACAAAAATACATACAATCCCTCCAACTACAAAACCAACCGCTGTACCTGGGCCAGGGCAAATAGCTGACCCGATTGATGTTGCACCAGACATAATCAATTTGTTTGCGTATATTAGTCCCACACCTTTGGCAGCGGTTAAAGTTGCACCTAAAATGATCCCTCCTGTACTTACATCACGCTGGTAACTATCGTATATATCTAGAACCACTCCCAGCCCTATACTAAACACATCTGCTTTTCCTAATCCCCAACTAAATTCATTAAATGCTAGAATCCCTTTTTTCACAGACGATCCAAGCAAAATCATATCGTCGGAGAAGGCTCCAATATTTTTGCCGATATTAAAGTATCCAATGTGATTTAGTAATGTTGCACCCGAAGTAAACAATCCGTGGATGGTAGAACTAGTAGATATTCCATTGGCAAGCCAGTCTAAATTGAATTTTATTCTTTTGCTTTTTCCATAAACAGTAGTCTCGAGGTTATGCGAAGCGGGGTTTAATCTGGTTGAAGTAATTGTGCTTTCCATATCATTGCTAACATTTAAACCATATCCACTTGTAGTATATTTAATTCCCACAGCATCATTAGTTGCATACGCATATAGGTTAAAAGAATAAATAGATGCACAATTTAAGCTTGATATGCTTGCTGGTTGAACAAATCTACCAGTGTTAGGATTATAATACCGACTCTGCAAGTAATACAGACCCAACTCATAATCGTAGAAATACCCCCTGTAACGGAAGGGATTATAATTCTTTACGACTCGCTTTTCAGCGGTGGTAGATTCGGATGTAGTGCTTGTAGTGCAGTTGCCCCATGCATCGTAGGTATAGGTGCCAATCTTGGTGCCAGAAGAATTATAAATGGCGATGATGTCACCGAAAAGATTTTTCTCAAAATAGTATGTGTCGAATACCCCTTCGGCATAGCTTGTGTCTCGATATTGCAGGCCGATGGGAGAACCGCTTTCATCATACAGGAAAAGGAGCATACGGTTTCCCCAACTATCCTTGACCACCTTGGAACCCTCCAAGGTATAGATGTGTAAACTTCCGGCGGCATTTTTGCTTGTACGGATGCCCTCGTCGTTGTATGTGAAGCTATAGACAAACTGCCCACCGGTCATGCTCATTTCCATAAGCTGACGGCCATCCCAAGTCATAGCGTAACCGTTGTAGGTCAGAGGATTTCCCAAGGCGTCATACGTGGTATTTGCCAACTGATCGCCCCATGCCCCGGTACTATAGGTCAGGGTTTGGGTAGAGGTAGGAGTCAGCGATGCGACAGAACCGGTGGTATAAGCATATTTCTTTCTACTGGTTCTGTTGCCGGCTTTATCGTATTCATACACATATGTATAACTCTTGGTGGAATCAGCAGCATTGCTGAAATTCTCGCGGGTCAACTGGTTTTGGTCGTCATAAACATATGTGGTAATATTTCCTTCGAGGTCGACAATCTTCTTAATATTCCCGTGGGTATCGTATGTATAAGTATATTCCGAAGATGTAGTATTGTTGATCTTGGAGGTGTATTTCGACACCTGAACCGTTGAAAGGGTAGAACTGCGATCTTTGTATGTATACAAGACCTGCTGGTTAAAGCTCGGATATGTATATGTTTTGCTATCCAAGCGATTCATTTTGTCGTAGTTATAATTGATTTTGGCTACGCAGGTAGAATCGCTATACAGCGTATATTGTTCGATAGACTGATCCTCACCATATGTATACAGTCCATAGACCGTGCTGAACATATTTTCGGTTCCGTAATAGTAATCATAACCGTATTCATATTCAGAGAGGCGATTTTCTTCGTCGTACCAATACGTATAGCCGGCAAGCACCACATTCTCCGTCGTATCGACTACTGTGCAGCCAATCAAATTGCCAGAAGCATCGTACTGATACAGCATTTCTTGACTAATTACAAAATCTTCCACACGAGACAGCGATCCGCGATCGGTATAAGTGTATCGATAACGGCAGTCGGGATCTTCTCCGAGAACAGTATACCATATTTCAGAAATTCTGTCAAGTTCGTCGTATACATAGCGGACAATTTCTCCCGTGCCGTAAGTCATTGTCTGGAGCTTACCATTAAACTGGTCGTACTGATACTGGGCCAACACGCTATTACCCGCTTTAATGGAAGTAGTATTGCCAAAATCATCATAAGTATATGCATACGATGTGGTTTTGGTGTCCATCTGACTGATTTGTCCCTTAGCATTGTACGTATATTCTACTTCTTCTTCGGTGGTTGACGCATAAAAAAGCGAATCGGTAGGAGAATACTCCAGAGGATTAACAGCCGTTATTCGTCCCATTCCATCATAGGTATAGTATAGACCGTAGTAATTGAGCGTGTACTCGAATTTCAGCCAGCCGGTAGCGCTATCATACTGATAGTACATACTTACTCCGGAGGTATCGGTGGTATAGCTTACAGCTCCGAAAATATGAGAACCAGAGGTAGTAATATATCCGGTTTGGCTGCGCAATTTGGGAGAAGTGCTTTCAACGACATTATCATCGTCAGGATCATATGTTATGACATACATATCTGTAATGGTATCCATACCATATGTGTTATATGTATGAAGTGTCACAGTCTCATCAATTAGAGACCCATCCTCACGGAACCGCATATCATACTGCTCTTCCAGTTTTTTGGAGGAAGAATTGTAGAAGCATAGCGTCATGTTCTTGAGAACACCAAGAGTATACGTATCATACTCAGATACTTGACCAGTAGCGATATCGTAATAATATTTTGTCGTAGTTTGAGGTGTACGGTGTGTTTTAATCTTGCCGGCAGCATGAGAACCCTCTTCCTGTGTGTAGTATTCATAGGAGGAAACGCTATTGTCCGACACTCTGACTACGCTGATGTCATCGAAAATCGCATCACCGGGCTGATTGCTGTAGTCGCAGATAACACGAATTGCTTTGATGAAGCGAGTATTATCCAATTCAAATGAACCTGTTACAAATTGCTTATCATTCAATGAGTCCAAAAAATCGAATTGGAAATTCTTAACATCGGAGCCATTTGTTTTATCATAATATTCTACTTCGACCCGAAGAGCAAAATATCCGCTCGCGGAAGGAACAGCATCATCGCTTTGTGCAAAGCCGGAGATAACATATGTTCCGGAAGGGCTGTATACAGTTCCCAATCTATCGTATTGATCCAACGCAGCAGAACTTGCACTATAGATGGTTTGCGATGCAAAAGCTTGCTTTTCAATGCTGCTATAAAGATGCAATTCTTCATTACTAATGCTGCTGTAACTGGAATCGGAGGCAATATTCCAAAAGTTACTGATTGCATTTTCTTCAAGAGAAGAAAATGCTTCAAAATTGCCATATTGAATCATGGTATAAGAGCTGGGGCCAATACTCTTTTCCAACATGAAATTATCCGCATAAACGATAGCTTCTGTGCAATCAGTAGCAGTACCCTTTACAATGAAAGAAATTTTATAGGTGTCAATACCGGAAGTATGATTGGCTTCAAAAGACAAACTATCGAAGACTCGTTCAGCAGCGTAGTCCAAATTGACGGCCAACTTCTTTTCTGCAATGACGGTTGATCTTGTGTTCGATTGAACTTGGATCCAAATATCTACATTTTCGCAACTGATTGTTGAGTAATCAAAGGAAACGGTGTATTTACCATTATCCAATTTTACAAGCTGATATATAGAATCTTGTGCATTATAGGCAGGTGTAAAACAAACTTCTTTAGACAAACCGTAGGTCGGATCATTGATGCTAATGCGCGAACTGGAAGAAGCATACCAGTAAGGCACGGCAGACGAATTTGTGAGTTCGAAACCGCCATTGATCAAATAATTAGTCGAAGAACCGCCCGATACAACAGAACTTTTCAGCTTGTTATTACTTGATTCATCTGCTTCTTCACTTTCATAAGTTCCGGCAGACGCTCCGTAAATGGTTTCTCCAGAGAGGTCAGTAGAATATACACTAACCGCACGTGCGGCACGATCGAAGCAATAACGAGTGATAATATCATCGTCAGTTCCAAGGACATCATCGCTACCGCTTGTCTGAATGTCGGTGAATCTAACATTATAACTAAATTGAATAGATTGTCCTTCGGCAGTGATTTCTCCGTCTTCGGATGCGTACTCTGTTACCGCAATTACCTGGCCGGCATCATTATAGGCATATTCAATCGTTAATCCAGACAAAGTATCTGTAGCAGTAGATAGACGATAGGTATCACTTTCGGTAGATTCATTTACAATATTCGTATAAGAATATTTGATCAAAGCATCCACGCATGTAGTGCCTCCCTCAGTGTGTGAATACTCAACAGATCTTAAGTAGACACCGTCGCATTCGTCGGCATCATCGTTGGGCTCATTTGAATATTCAAAAGATACGATTCTTCCGTAAGTAGAATCTTCAATTTGGCTCAAATAACCGTCGGAACTATAGGTGAAATTTAAAAAGGTTATTTCAGCTAACCCTGTAGGAATGAGACCAAGCGACATGATACTTCCGTAAACATCTCGATTAAACTGTATTTTGTTTCCGTTTGAATCAGCATAAGAACTAATAAGTGCCCCTTCTTCCATGTATCCATTGTTTGAAGAATAGACGGTGAATGTTTGAATATTTCCTGATGCGTCTGTAATCTGCATATACGAACTATTAATGGAATGATACAAATACAGCCCCAACCCATCTTCATCATACGCGCTATTGACATAATCCGTTGAGCTTGCTGTAAAGCAATGTTCTGTTCCATCGCCATCTGTATAAGTATAGATCATGTATTCTGTGCCGTCTGAAGTTTCAAAGGGTTTCCAACATACACTGATATCCGTACTTAAATGCCAACCCAATCCTGTTGTATAATAAATAAAGGGACTATTTTCATTATATTCATTTGTATTTTCTTCAGCACTTTTGGAAGATTGGTAAACAAGAGCCGGTGTATAACCGAACAAATGATCTGTCATTGCTAACATATCTGTCGAGAAAGTCAATTCACCGGTAGCTTGATTTACTGCACCCGAGCCTGCCAATCCTGCATTTTGAGTCGCATATGACCAATAAGACTCTATACCGGAAACATCACGGTACGCAATGCAAAATTGAGGGCGGCAAATCGCTTGTGTGGCTTCATAGGAATACAGAGCCATACCTTCATTCGAATCGGTCATGTTCCTCAAAGAAATACCGTAATTGGGAGTTCCGTTATACCAAGCAACCACTGCTTCGGTAATATCCCAATTAAACCAATAGTTCAAAGCAAGCATGTCCGCAAGCTCATATTGCTGGTGAGCAATGAGCGTTGTATTAATAGCAGGGACACCGCTACTCCCCCAATCTGCGGTTACAAGATATGCCCCAATCGTATCTTCACTTCCATTAGAGCTAAGATAGGAAAGATAGGCAGATACAATATATGCATCTTCAGGCAGAGAGGGCAAGTTTGACTTCCAATACAAGTATGTAGAGCCTGCAATGTGAATAATGTCATTGCTATAGTATCTACTACCAGAACTGATTTGAGCATCTACAGTATTATATGAAGGATTACTCAAAGTAGGATCAATGGTTACAGGAAAAGCTCTCCCCTCGTCATTGATCCACTCAGCATCTGCCGTCACGGTCAGGGAGTATTTCCCGTTCCCAACATTGGTCAATGTATATTCCACAGCATCAGAATACTCTCCGTCTGCATCAAACATGTATCCCTTGGGGATCGTATAAACAACTTCATCCGTATCGGGATCCGAAATCGCCACAGAGCCGTCCACACAGAGCTCGGCTTCCAGATTGTTCAACTTGATCTCGAAAGTGTAGCTATAAGAATCAGCGCGCTCCTTGACGATGATGTTTTCCTTGATATTGCAGGATTCCACCACATATTCAAGATCAACCCCTTCCAGGATTTCGGGGTACAGAATCTTGGAGGACAGCTTATCTAAGGTCATCATTTTCTGGAGCTGGGTAGCGTCCTCGGGGAACTCGGTCTGAGTGTTGGTGACCTGGCCTGCAACCTTCTTATTGGCTCCGGACAGGCTCATGGTGATCTTGCGGTTTCCGTCGTGGAGAGTAAACAGGGTCTCATTACCCGTCGTTTTCTTGGCAAATTTTACGCGGGCATTGGAGGTGGCGTATTCACTTCCGGACTCCGACAGGGTATTATCAATATCCTGCCACTCACCGTTCTCGTCCTTTTCGTGAATGGGCACGTTATACTGAACGGCGGTGAAAGAGCCGTCTTCGGTGCGGAAGTGCTTCACCGTTTCCTCACGGCGGTCGATTACTTCAAAGACTTCTTTCTTCAAGGTGTCTTCGACAGTGACCTCGTCCGCTTGATTCTCCAGGGCTCCATCAATAGCATCGATCAATTCCGCAAAGACATTGGTCGGCACTGCATAGAGCATCATCAAAATCGAAAGCACACAGGCGACGGTTTTGATCCACATGGAGAAGGCGCGTCTGGTCATAAAGCGTTTGTTGTTTTCCATTTTCATGTTCCTTCCTTGTTATTTGAATGTGATGTCTGTGGCGATTACAAAAACTGTATCGCCGATTTCAGCGTCGGTTGGTTCGAAATAGTCATAATCCACTTTTTGGATTCGCCCGTGCTCGTCTTCGTAGATTAGCAAGCAACGAACGTACCTGTTCGGCGGTTTGCTTCGTACCAACGTCGCCAGCTGACCGTACCATGCGGTAACGTCCTCCAGATCCGTGTTTCGATTCAGATCTGTTTTGGTAAACTCTTTGATGCTGAGCAAACGTTTTTTCTCGATACTTTCCAACAAGTGATCGAGGTAGTTTCGTGAATGATCCATCGCATCCACCTCCTTTGGTTTTGGTGGATATATTATATACAAAAAAAGAAGCAAAAACGAAAAGTGGGATAGAATGCGCTGTCAAGGGATAAAAGGTTTTTTCGTGACCATTTATCCCAGATTTACTACCATTTATCCCAGTTTTCGTTTTGTTCTCGATTATGTGCTATACTGGGACCATCAGCTAAAGAACACAAAAATGAATCCCAAATTCAAGAAGGGATGGATCACGAAATGGAAAACAAATTAGCAAAGTGGATTTGCCGTCGATTGCGTGCGAAACAGGTTATTGACGAAGAATATGAGGAAGTTTACGTATACGGATTGGAACTAATATTGTCTTTCCTAATCAGCACATCCATCATATTAGTTATAGGAATACTATACGGTCAAATCATCTCAACGTTAACTTTTCTGGCAACATTTATCCTCATTAGGCAGTATACAGGTGGATATCATGCAAATAGTTACATCATGTGTAAGCTCTGCACAGTTATCAGCTTTGGTATATCTGTTTTTCTTGCAAATGTTTTTCCGGTTCCTCGGTTATTATTCCTTGCACTATTAACCATCGGTTGCCTGATTATTTGGCTCTTCGGCCCTATTGAAAACATACACAAGCCTCTGACAGATCAAGAAAAACAAAAACATAAAATTACCGCTTTAACCTTGTATGTAATTTGGTCTGTGGTAGGCTTTGCGATTTCATTTATCGTGCCTTTAATCAGTAACACCATTTTTTATACCCTCGGTGCGATCATTATTTTGATGATAATACCATTATTTGAAAGGAGGACGCATCATGAAAAAACTCGCTGAAGTCATTGCAAAGTTCGCAATGAAAACTGCCGTTTCTGCCGGTGGTACCGCATCCCAGTGGCTCGTATATCAGCCCGCTGAGCCCGCTATGCTGAAGAAGCTGCGCAAGTAAATCAGAAAGACAGGGTATGGAAACACCGTACCCTGTCTTTACTAAAATCATATGAAATATTGACTCTATTAACATTATGTGTTATAATATACTCAACACCAATTATTCAGGAGGATACTCATGCTGACGATTGCTGTATGCGACGATAACCCTCAATTTGCCAATCAGCTGATCAAGAAAATACGGGAGCTTTGTGCATATCATTTACCGGATCGTATTGATTGTAGAATTACTCCTGCTTTTGGTTCGGGCGAAGATGTTCTGCGATATGTAAAAAGTCATGTTATCAACATTATGTTTTTAGATATTGATATGCCGAAAATCAACGGATTTCGCTTGGCCTCTGAACTAAAGGAGAAAACCCCGGATACGATCATTATTTTTGTGTCTGCGTATGATGATTTTGTTTATAGCTCCTTTGAATATGCGCCTTTTCGTTTTCTTCGGAAATCGCATTTGGAAGAGGAATTGCCGGTAACGTTCAAAAAGGTCATCGAAAAATGCATTTCAGATGAAGAAGCCTTGCTTTTTGAAACTACAGATGGTGATACGTTACTTAGATTGCGAGACATCATGTATTTTGAAGGTGAGAAGAATTATTACGTAATTAAGATGACTTCCGGGAAAGAATACCGTTGCCGAGGCACAATGACATCTGTTGAAGAGCGTGTTAAACCATACGATTTCTTCCGTGTGCATTCTGCTTATATTGTGAACGAGGAACATATCGAGAATATCCATGAGGATGGATACCTGGGCATGAAAAACGGTGCTCTCATAAACATCAGCAGACGTAAATTGGTGGCTTTTAAGGAATCCTATATGCAATTCACCCGAAGGAGATTTGCCAAATGACAGATACGATCGGTCTTATCGTTGAAATAGCAACGTCCTTGTTTGATAGCATTCTTTTCGTATACTTTATAATTCGGTATAATCATGTTACATTTAAAACGAGTAAATTAACCATTCCGGCGATTTTGTTGTTGTTTGGTATTACTCTTATTGGCGATTTCCTTTTGCCAGACTATTATCCGGTTATCTCAATCGTACTTTTTTTGATTGCGACTGCATTTTCATTATGGATATCCAAAAAGCACAAATTCCGTGCCATTATGGCTGCCTGCATATATGAGGTAACATTTGTTCTTCTCAGTAGTTTCTTGTATATGGGTTTGTCCATGATCATAAAAGATTTCGAAGTTTTAATGCTGGGTTCTACGGGAGTTAGTCGATTTATCTATATATTCTTGCACAAGATCGCCCTATTCTCGATCCTGCAATTTATTCTTCATGTTTTTAAATCTGAAGAAGCCATGAATATATGGAATGGGATATTGACTTTCTTTCTATCGCTGGCTACAATGTTTGGTTTAGGAGCCGCATTGTACATAGCAGTTTTACCTGAAGCAACCAATTTTCAGACACATATTCTCGTTATCGTTCTTGCATTTATTTTAACGAATGTATTTCTATATATCCTTCTGTATCAAATTCAAAAGCTGCAAAAAAGCAGATATGAGCTAAAACTATTGGAAGAAAAAATGGCGTTTGAAAAGGCTCGCCATAATGATGCCTCGGCAGTTTGGGAGAATGTGCGCAAAGTGCAGCATGACATGAAGCAACATCTGACCGTTATGTCAGGTTACTTGGAGCAAGATGAAAGCGAAGCATGTAAGACATACATTCAGTCTCTTCTGCCTCAGGTCGATCAAATGGGAAAACTGATACGGTCCGACAACACCATTTTGGATTATCTGATCAATTCCAAGCTGTGCGCTTTGAAAAACACCCGTGTTATCATTTCCGGTTCCATTGGCGATCTGTCTGATATCCGAGACGCTGATCTTGCTTGCCTCATGGGCAATATTTTGGATAATGCCATAGAGGCGGTTGGGCAGGTAGAAGAGAAGCGAATAGAACTCTTGTTCTCCAAACAAAATTCCAATCGCATTATTATCTGCAAGAACACGGTTAAAAAGTCTGTATTGGAAAACAATAAAGAACTTCGAACTACGAAGAAATCCGGAGACTCCCACGGTTGGGGACACCAGATCGTTGAGAAGATCGTTTCTGACTATCACGGCATGATTGACTACTTTGAAGAATTCGGAATGTTTGGGGTACAGATCATTCTGCCAGGGCCGGTTAATTTGGATAATTGATTAGGCGAAACAATATCATATCCCTGCAGCGTTTTTGAGCTGCAGGGATTTTTGTCGATTGGTAATGTGTGTAAGATGAAAATACTAATCCATAGGATTCGTAATATTGAAAACAAACACAGAAGAGATTGAAGGAAATCCTTCCACCAACGAAACAAAACAATCCACCCCTGTCTCAAAACTGTCCAGTCCCGTAAGTTTACATTCCCCCTCCCGTATGGTATAGTAATAGCAACCACAGAGAAAGGAGGACACAGGTATGCAGGAGATCAAGATTACTGGCAATAAAACAGGGCTTCGGGTACTGATCGACGAGCCCCCGGATGTCAGGCAGCTCCACGATGACGATTTCAACGTGTGGGCATCAGCGCTTGACTTGATGCTTTCAGAGCACATACAGAACTACTACAAGTACAAGTCTCGGGATAGACCCAAAAGCAAAGAAGGTGTCAGTAAAAAGTGACACCTTCCCTCTCTGCCAGATTTTCTGCTCCGAAACCCGTTGACAAATCCTCTCTTTCGTGGTATCATTCTTAACAGAACAAATCGTTCTTTTAATGCTCGATCTATGAGGTACGGATATGAGAAGATTTGATGAATCGAAACTGAATGACGTTTATCAGTACATACGAGACTGTCATATCAATGAGAGAAGGTCCCCTACCTTCCGTGAAATCGGCGCGGCTTGCGGGATAAGCTCTACAAGCTGGGTATCCAAACTGATCGCAACGCTGGAGGAACGGGAGTTGATCGAGGTGGCTTATGTGGGTGGCCGAAGGATCATTTCCATTCCCGACAACTTGAACATAGGACAGACTAAGCACACTTCCATCGTAGGCTCCTGTCCCTGCGGTACACCCTTGCTGGCGGTGGAGAACATTACCGCAACGGTAGCGCTCCCCGTGGAGATCTTTGGCACAGAGGAACACTTCATATTGCAGGCGAAGGGTCAGAGTATGATCAAGCGCGGTATCTTCGACGGAGACCTCATGGTGGTCAAGGTACAGAATACAGCCAACGTCGGTGAAGTGGTGATCGCCCGGCTTAATCAAGAGGAAGTCACCGCCAAGGTTCTGGCGTGCGACCACGGCAAGTATTATCTGGAGCCCGCCAACGATGAGGTGGACGAAAATGGCAAGCCCATCTATCGGGACATTCACCCCGACGGGGAGTGGGATATTCTGGGCGTTGTGGATCACGTGATCCATACACCGTAAACGGTGTTTTGATTCAGCATCATCCAAGTACCCTTGGACTTGGAGAGATATACACGGCGTGAAAGAAGATAAGCCGGGCCGATGTGTGGCGCTTTCCACTCCCACAACAGGCGGTTTATCCGTTTCTCCTCTGATCATGCCGGGGAAAAACAGGAGGTTTTTAACCATGGAAATTTTACGCAGTACAAAAAAGGACATAACGATCCATTGTCCGGAATGCCTGAATTACATGAAGGTCAAGCGAGCCGAAAACGGCTCCTACTCCGGCAAATGCCCCGTATGCAAGGCATCCGTGTTCAGCAAAAATCACTCTGAACGGGAGCGGCATATCAAGATCGTGAAAGCAGCACAATGAAATAAATCATGATACGTCTATACGGCAAGCAGAAGGTCGGGTTGAAACAGTGCTCGGGTAAATCCTTCCCCTCTACCGTATGGGTAAGGTTCGTGTCAAAGGGATACAATTCGCCTCTACGAACAGAAATCTCACAGTGAGGTTACTGTTTGCAGAGGCGTTTTTTCTCGCAACGTGACTTCGGGAAAGGAAAGAAATATGGTAACAATGGAACAGATCAAGAAAGAGCTCGCGAATATTCGCTACTATTATTCCCGTAAGGATACCTTCGCCAAGGCGTTCGATTCGGTGGGACAAAACGGCATTCTGGGAACCGTGACCCGATACAACCAAATCATCTGCATGGCTCCCCCGAGGGTCTATGAAGTGTACGTTTGTCTTTACATCGAGTGCTGTACCTACGAGGCAGCCGCAGAGAGGTTGGGGTATTCGGTGAGTTACATTTACAAAAGCAATAAGAAAATCGTAGATTTCTTCTACGAAGCTATGAATCAAGAGGTAGCATAATGGAAAACTATATGCCCGATTACTTGCAGGGAGCGGACAACGTGTACCGCACACCTTGCTTCATCGTCAAGCAGGTCATGGTCATTCAGAAGCATAAGAAGGAGAACAACGTGCTGACCAGCCATGATACCTATTACCGCCGTACTCCTAAGAGAGACCTGGCCTACAATCTGGCTTTTCAGGGAAAGCGGCATATCAATGGCAAGCGGTTGCCGTCTAATAATTACACACGTACTTATGTGGAATAACAAACTCATCAAGGGCAAGGATTTCGGTTCTTGCCCTTTCTCTTTTTTACGATGTTGTAAGAGACTGTAATAGTCTGGTAAGAGTCGGGAACAAACGGGTGAAAACGTGTCTCAATCATGGGCAGAAAACATGCAAAAGTGTGTAGAAACAAAGGAAAAGTGGGCAGTCAGGAAAGTTGAGTTTACCTTTGAAATTCGCTATACTGTATGCGTAATCACCGCAGAGAACCGCGACGCATCTGATCTCTGAACTTTGCAAAGAACAGGTGGTCACCTTCGGAGCAACGAGGTCGCAGGAAACACGATGTTTCGCAGAATGCGGAGAGATTACCGTTTACCAAGATGTAAGCGTACAATTGAATAACCTACGGGCACCAACAAAACTCAACAAGGAGGTTTGCACATGGCAAACGAAAAGTACAACAAGCGCAGATGGGCGATCCCATCCAAGCGAGCCAAGGGCTACGCCGAGGAGCGTAAGGCCAAGGTACACAAGCACGGCCCCAAGGAGGGGCGCGAGCTCACCGACTACGAGGCAGGCATCCGTTCTGGGTACCTGCAAGCCCAAGGAGATCATGCAGGATTGTTTAAGTACAAGAAGGCTCTTTCCGAGGGCAAGTCCAAGAAGGAAGCCCGCGAGATCTCCCAGCGCAAGGGCGGCTGATCCCCGTAACAGGATCGCACAAGTAACCGAAATTCAATCCAAAACTGCAACAGGAGGTAAAGTAACATGAACGCAGAAAAGAACATTTTCGTGGAGCGCGAGGTATTTGAGAAGGACGGCAAGTCTTACTTCTCCTACTTCATCCGTGGTAACGTCAGAGGCAAGGACGTCCGCGTGGCCATCATTCCCCCCGACAAGGGCGGCTACACCGTGCTGGATATCGTCTTCGGAAGTGCCATGGCCGCCGAGCTGGTGGTCAAGCCCTTCGAGATCAAGGACGATGCCACCGGTAAGGTCATCAGCGGCAACACCTACGCGGTGAAGTCCTACGATGAGTACGGCGTGGAGTATGAGTGCGCCATCAAGCCCTTCCGCGCGTCCGACAAGGCTCTGCTCAATATGCTGCTGAAGTAAGCGGCGGCATGTCACCCCTAAAGGGTCAGTAAAAAACATATGTTTCTGCGGCTTGGATGCGGACAAGCCACCCGAGCCGCAGTTTTTATCTCACACAAAGGAGGTCTTCCATGGAAGCAACCAAAACCAACAAGCCCGAGTCGGGCTTCAAGCGTACCGTCAAGAAAGCGGGCGCAAAAACCAAGGCCTTCGTGGGCAAGAAAACCGCCCAGGTCAAGGCGTATCAGAAGCAGCTCAAAAGTGACAAGAATTCTGCTTTTGACGTAGGCTTCAAGCGCGGTTGGGATGAAGCGTACAACATCCCCAAGCGTTACAGCGCGAGATGGGCAGCAGCACAAGGCTTTAAGAAAGGCGTTGTGAACCGCTACCGCTCGGATAAGTACGCAAATTATCACAAAACCAAATCTAACTAATCTAAATTTAAGGAGGAATTACCCTATGAAGAAAAATATTAAGAAGCATCTGGCTCTCATGCTGGCCGTGGTGATGGCATTTTCGGCTCTCACCCTCGTAGCCTGCAACCCCAACAGTCTCGGTAAGGATACCGATACCGAGGCATCCAAGCTCTCCAACAGTCTCTCTTTTGAGAATAAGAACTCTCCCTTCCTGTCCCTGTCTGCCAAGACCGTGACTCGTGCCGCCACGGACGGCACCGTCCTGGAGCATATCCTGACTGCCACCGTCCTGCCTGAAACCGCAGAGAATAAGGAAGTGGACTGGACTATCAACTGGGAGGACGATACCCGTTCTGAAAACCTCAATGAGTATGTCCGTCTGGTTTCCAACGGTGATGGAAGCAATGTCGTTATCGTCACCTGTCTCCAGCCCTTCACCGGAAACGTGATCATCGAAGTTACTACCCGTGAGGGCGGCTTTAAGGCACAGTGCGTCTGCAAGTATGTGGGCATTCCCTCTAACGTGGAAGTTGATCTGTCCGATGCTACCATCGTTACCGATACCGACTGGAACGTGGACATTGTTGAGATTAGTGGCGACAATACCACCAGCTACCACACCATCAACCTGTCCAACGTCTTCGGTGAGCCCGGCGCGGACTTCACCCCCGAGTATGACGTTGTTCTGGAAGCTCATGGCGGCATTCTTACCAAGAATACCACCTATGACGCAAGCGGTAACCTGACTTCCACCGAGCAGAGCGAGATCACCATGCAGACCATGGACTTCTTTGACACCGTCGGCTATTACAGCGCCTATTACATGAGCGACAAGGGTGCATTCAACTGCATCTATGTCGGCATCCGCGACGGCCAGCTCTATATCAATGGTCTGAACTATCCTGCTGCCTTCAACAGCGAGAAGACCAACACCGACGGCACCGTGTCCAAGGTAGTTTTCGACGGCTACATCGACGATATGGAGCCCTACGTCACCGTGACCCTCACCGAAAAGGTGACCGGTATCACCTATACCTTCAACGTCCGTACCGTGGGTACCGTCAATAACGTCAATCTGGACTACAACGAGATCATTTTCTGATCGGGAGGTCTCATGACTTCCAAATCCTGAACAAGGAGGAATCCCTATGAAACACAAAACCAAGCTCTTGTCGCTCATCTTGGCGGCGGTGACCATCCTCACCGCCGTCTCCCTGGCAAGTTGTACTCCCGAAGATCCGTCTGTCTTGGATCTGACCACTTTGGAGACAGAATACATCACCGAGGGAACGCTTGCTGTTGAGCCTCAGAGCAACCCATTCATTTCTATCTCCGCCTCTCCCGTTACGGTTTCTGTGACGGAAAAGGCAACCACCCTGACCCAGACCCTCACCGCCACCATCATTCCCGTAACAGCGGCGAACAAGGAGGTGGACTGGTCTGTGGCCTGGGCGGATACCGCCAATACCCGTAACGTCACGGACTATCTCACCGTTACCCCCAAGTCCAGCGGTAGTACCACCGCAACTGTGGCCTGCTTCAAGCCCTTTGAGGGGAATATCATCATCACCGTGACCACCCGTGACAGCGGCTTCTGGGCGCAGTGCGTGGTGGATTACGTGGGCAAGCCTACGGATATGGTCTTTACCACTAACCTTACCCCTTCCGCCAACGGCTACCACTTGGCTCCCGAGGGCAGCTACACCTTCAACGTCGCCTTGACCAATCCTCTCGGTACGGTGGGCGAGCAGTTCAACAACATCGAGGTGGATGTCAGCGCGGTTGGCTCGGTGATCCTGGGCTACCGCGAATACTATACCGCTACCGCGACCGAGAAGTGGTTCGACGCATCCGACGTGACGGTGGAGCTCAAGACCTTGACGGACAAGTTTATCTCTGTCAGTTATAACAATGGAGTTCTGACCGTCAATACCTTGGGTGCCATCGAGGACTACTATGAGAGCATGGAGCGTATCGATGGTGGCCGCACCAGAGCCTACAAGAATCAGTTCCGTTCCTACGTCAATGACTGTTACTTTACCGTAACCCTCACAGAAAAGACTTCGGGACTGTCCAAGACCATCAAGATCCATTTCGACAACACCGCAGTGGCAAGCATCTCCCTTGACCACGACAGAATGAGCTTTTAAGGGGGTGAATGTATGAATTGGAGTAAAATCATCATCTATGCCCTGATCATCCTTGCTCTCATCGGTATTCTGGGCTTTATCATCTACTTCACCGGCGGCTTTACCACCGACTTCACCGGATTTTATGCGGTGGTAGACGGTGAAGACGTGCTGAGTACGGGTAGTAACTTCCAGACCAGTCACGATGATTCTATGCACGTGGATGTGAAATACGTCTTTGCCTCTCCCAATGACGAGGCGAAAGGCTATAGCGTCAAGGTCGTGCCCAACCCCATCAAGGATAAGGATTTTGACTTCCGTCTGAACGGTGACCTGTACTCCTTCCAGGCCGAGAACGATCTGACGGCAGGCTTTGAGATCAAGCAGGAGGACACGTCCTTTACCCTGACCCCCAAGGGGGATCTGACCGCTATCCTCTCGGCGGTCTATCCCGGGTACACGGTGGCTGACTGCAACGACCACGCCTACGAGAATATGTTTACCCTGATCGTTACATCTTACAACGGAGAAGCCGAGGTGCGTGTCAACTTCACCGTCACCGAGGATATCCGAGGCGTGATTCTCGATAAGGAGGTGATTGAGTTTTGATCCATGCGGGAGCAGTAAAAACACCGCTGCTCCGCGTGGCCGCCATGGTGATGGTGCTGGTGACTCTCTTTGGGGTCTTCAGCACCACCGCCTACGCGGCGGGTAACGGCAGCAGCTTCGACAATACCAAGGTACTGGATGACCTGCTTACCTCTACCGTGAACGGGAAGCCTTTCGATATCCGAAACTATCCCTTCAACGAAAACGGAGAGGTGCAGGTCATCAGCTTCATAGAGTATTGTTATGCGTTTAAGGCAAACCAACGGGATAATTACGGTTTGTACGTGTATATCTATAATCCTCAAGGTAGGAATCTTTCCACCGACAGCAAGCGCAATAAGATCCAGATGGCGGTCTCCTATAATAAGGACGGCAGTCCCAACATATATGAGAAGTTCAGCCTGGAGTTTTGCAGTAAGGTGGAGTCTGGGGATTACAAGAACCTTTTCTATAAGTACAAGGTTATCGACCGCAAGATCGATGGAACTACCTTCGATCAGAGAGTGAACAACAACGAGAGACGTTACGATATTTCCGGCATTGAGCTGGCGCTTCACGGTTCAGGCAACGCCACCGAATACCATGTGGGTACCACCTACCGGTTCTCCGGTTACGCGGCGGGATATGGCCCCAATGTGAACACGCAAAGCACCTTAAACTGTGAAATAGATAAGCTGGAAACCATCGAATTATCCGTAAAACATACTTTCTTCCGCTCTGAAACTTCAACCCTTGGCGCGGGTCATCAGAATCAGCTGGATACCGTGTACTTCACCGTTCCCAAGAGCTACATTGAGGAATATGGCAAACTCCAACGCATCAAGGCAGAGTGGTATGAGTACAAAACCAAGGATATTCTTGTCACCAGTAATGCTGCCTTTTTTGAGTCAGCCAAGCCCTATGCGGGAGTACCGCTGGGAACGACGCCTAATCAATATGGGCAGTACGAATATGAAAAGGATATCGGCTACAGCCTGGGCATTGGCGCGGGCAAAGCGGGAGATATGTACGTAGCCCAATGGGGTTGGAATTTGGGTACAGGATATTACCATAAACCCACCAACGTGCTCTACTATATGTTCTACGTTGAGGATATTAAGGAATACGATCCCTACGCCAAAAAGGTCAGCGTGGGCGGTGTGGAAAGCAATGAGCTTTACGAATACATCCGCAGTTATAGCAAAACCTTTGAAAATGGCAGACTTCCCGTGAAAAACGGCACCATCAGCGCAGATCTTTTTGAGAACGATATCGACGATAGCCGCAAGGTGAACAACGCCAGCGGAAAGATCCAGATGGGCTATTCCTATTACGATTTTGATGCTGACCTCGATACCCAAGTGCTGTCCAGCTGGTCAGAGAAGGAACCAAGCTTTTGGGAAAACTGGATGAACTTTGGTCTGGGCGCGGCCTTTACCGGCGGGCCTGATGAGGAAAGCCGTGTGGTTGCGCCCATACAGATTCTTAAAGCCGATGACCTGGAAGGAAAAAACGCCACGGTTGCCGAGCGGCTGCTTGTGAATATGCAGGACGTGGACTCCATCCGTGAGACCTACCTGGACGCGACCGACAATGACGAGGTAGTGGTGCTGTTCCGATTCGCGACCAGTGATTACTATTCTCAAGCGGCGACCATCATTGAGCCCGGTGGAGGCTTTCTCGGGGCTGATAAAAAGTATGAGGATCAGGCTTATATTGCCAATGAAAACGTGTTCTTTGACTTTGATATCATCCAGCTCACTTTCAACAAGGAAGGTATCTACACCGTCATCCCCGTGGTTGCCGACCCAATCGACGCCATTGGTGATATCACCCCGCCGATTGATCTGCCCGGCGAGCTTGAATGGTATCAGGTCGTCTTTGCTTTAGTCATGATCCTCCTGCTGATCCTTTTGCTGGCCCCGCTGTGGCCCTACATTCTCAAAGGAATCCTTTGGGTATATGACTATATAGCCAAGGGGGTCAGGTCAATCATCAGTTTGATCACAGACAGAAAAAATAATCGTAAGGAGGATTAGCGCATGAAAACGGCTAAGAGAATACTTGCTGTCATTCTCCTTGCCGTGATCCTTTGGGCAGTCGGCTATCTCGTGTTCACGGGACGTCGGCTGCCCTCTGTGTTTACGGAGGAAGTGACGGAAGAAACGATTATGAGCGATACAACAGAAATCTACGAAGGGAGCGCGACAGATGAACCGACGACAGAAACTTCTTAATTGGGGCGTGACCCTATTCATATTCGCGTGGACAATATGGCAAGCGGCAACTACATTCCAGACATCCTATCTTCGCATGGGCGAGGCGTTCCGGGATTTTGGGCTGTCCATCAAGTTCTTTTTCTGTTTGCTCCTTGGGATCCCGAACTACACCATGCCCACCGTCAACAGCTTCTCGGAGGTCATGCCGTGGCGGCTGATTCCAGAAGAATGGGCGGCGTTCTGGGCAAGAGTAGGAGAATACCTATCACGACTATTCGACATTGAAAACCTCCGCGCATATGGCTATGCGTTTGCCGAAAAGCTGGAAGTGATCTCAAAGGCGGGATTGGTACTGCTGCCGTGTGTACTCATATTGGCAGTTGCGGTCAAGCAGCTCTACCGTAGTGGGAACACCAAACACAACCAAGATACGGTGCCATTAGTGCTATTCAAGCGGTATGCACAGGCGTATTATCAGCCCGTGAAAAGGTTTGTTTTAGGACATATTGACTTCATACGGGAAAGAATTTGGCTCGTAGTCATTCTCTCCCTCATATGGGTGTGCAGTCTGAACATTGTCACCATCGTGGTAGAGTTTCTGGCGTACTATTTCTTCTTCGCCGTGTCCTACCGCCTCGACACCCTTTACATCCAGTTTGGCAAGCTACTCGTGGATTTGCTGGTGATCTACCACCATGTCCCCGGGTGGCTCCTGCTCATCATCCCCTGTGCGCTGTTCCTAAACTTCCGTAAAACCGTTGCCCTCGCCAAGCTCCGGCACATGGAGGCGAGGAATTGCGGGTTCATTAACGAACTACCCATCGTGTCTATGACCTGCGGCTCAATGGGGAAAAAGAAAACAACCATAATTACGGATATGGCACTCTCTCAGGAAGTTATGTTCCGACAAAAAGCGTTGGACATTATCCAAAAGAACGATATGAAGTTTCCGTATTTCCCATGGGTCTGCTTTGAGATGGAGCTACGACGGTGTATGGAATTTGGGACGGTGTATAACCTTGCGACCGTCAAGGCATGGGTACGATTGAAGGAACAGAGATACGCCAAACATGGGGATCGTCGCCTCCAATTATATGGCTACGACACGGAACGGTACGGGATGACCTATGAAAACGGTCTTACCCGTGCTGACCTGTTTGATGTTTTAGAAACCTACGCCCAAGCCTATTTCATCTACGTCATGCAGTCCTCGCTCATTATCTCAAACTATTCCATACGCACCGACAATCGCTTCTTGGATGCAGGTATCTTTCCCATGTGGAGTTTCGACTTCTTCCGTTTCGACCACGGCAAAAACAGCCGCTATGCTCACATCCTCGACTTTGACGTCCTTCGGCTCGGCAAGAAGGTGGTGGAGAACAACGAGAAAGCCGGTAGCTTTGAGTTCGGTGTGGTAGCCATCACCGAGGTTGGCAAGGAGCGCGGCAACAATCTGGAACTGAGGGAAGTCAAGAAGGGACAGGACGAGACCAATCAGAAAAATGACCTGTTCAATGCGTGGCTGAAAATGTGCCGCCATTCAGCAACCGTGGATCATTTTCCGTTTATCAAGGTATTCACCGACGAGCAGAGGCCCGAAAGCTGGGGAGCAGATTGTAGGGATTTGTGCGAAATCGTTCATATCGTGTCCTCCGGTGAACAGCGGCTCGCCCTGCCGTTCTTTACGATTGAGGAAATGATGCAGGAATGGCTGTTCGGACGGTTCATGGCACTGTATTACGATTTCCGCCATAGGCGCGGGGATAACACCTTGCTCGTCCACGTTCTGAAAAGCATAACCGCCACGATCTATAAGCACTACGTTACCATCTACAACCGCTACGGGTACAGCATTTCCAAGATTGAGAAGGAACGAGGCACCCAGGACGGAAACGTGGAAAAGAAGAAATATTACTTGATGAACCAAAAGATTTACGCAAATAGATTTTCAACGGATTGTTTCAGCGATTACTTTAACGACATGGCACGGAAGTCCAAGATGGGACTTCACGATTACCTAACTTACCAAACCGAAAAAGCAACTGTGGAGGAACTGAAAATGCAGAATAGCTATTTTATCAACGGACTATACAAACGCTGACAGGCTCGCAGAGAGCGTCCGTAGCGGACAGTCGGCGTAATTCTTTAGGAGGTACTACTAATGCCATACCAAGATACCAAAGTTTATTACGACGGCAGCCACTACATTGCGATTCCGAAAAGATCAGCTCCAAGACATCCGGGGGTAAGACTTCCGGAGGAATTAGTTTCCGTGGTTGATGAAGCTCAAGAAGAGATAAAAACAGAGCAGGGAATTGTTGATGTATTGCTTCAGGAGCAACCGCATGAAGAGCCAAAAAAGCCCGCTGTGAAGCGAAAAGCCACACGGCGGGAGTTGTTCAACGAACTGTATCAAAGGCTCCAGAACGAGCCCAAGAGGTCAAGGAGAGGCCAGCTGATCCAAGGCATGAGGCCCTACTTCAAGACCGAGCAGGAGGCTATCGAGTACGTGGACAAGCATCTGGAGCGCAAGCATCGGAATCTGATCTGCCGCCGTAAGCGGTTTAGCCGCAAGGTCAATCTGCATGAGTTCAATTACTTCTGCACCTTCACCTACGATGGGAGCTTGCACACCGAGGAAACCTTCCGTGAGAGGCTATCGGTTTGCTTCAACCGTTTCTGCTCCCGTAAGGGATGGAAGTACGCAGGAGTGTGGGAACGCTCTCCCAAGACCGGTCGCCTTCATTTTCACGGCATCTTCTACATCCCCGAGGGAACCATGCCGGGCATTCTCTATGAGAAGGAGGACTATAACTTCAACACCCACCGCCGTCAAGTGACGATTCAGAACACATACTTCAACGAACGCTTCGGGCGTTGCGATATGGAGCCCCTCCATGATCGGACGGAGATGGGATCCGCCATGGCGTACATCATGAAATACATCGAGAAGTCCGGGGAGAAGATCGTCTATTCTCGCGGTTTGCCCCAGTATTTCATATCAGACATATTGGATGACGACGTGGTGTGTCCCATCGGGATGGAGGATCAGAAGCTCTTGCTTTTCGATAACTTCTCATGCTTCGAGGATGGGGTATATATCGGAGAGGTCAGCCCCGAGGTGATCAAGCAGATGAAGAAGGCTAACTGACGGCAGAACATCGGGCCAACCCGGTTCCATAAAATCAATGTCCGCGCCGAGGGGAAAAATGCGAAGGATCGCCAAGCGGCTCAGCGGCGACCTCGCATCCGTCGGCGCTTGATTTTTCCGCGTTGCGACGGTCAAGTTGTGGCAGGCGTGTGCTTGTCTCGGGCGAGCGCAGCGAGCCCGACTTGTATCAAGACAAGCACACGCCTAACAACCACGTTTGAGACGAACACTTACAGAATTGGATAGCTATCGTACATACTCACACGGAACTGCCACCAAGAAAAAACCGTTTTAATAGAAGGAAAAAGCGGTCGAAACGGTGTGGTCTTGGGATTTACAAAACACGTAAAAAGTGGTATAATATTCGGCGTAAGATTTTTGTAACGAAAAGGAATTTACATATGAATAACGCTGAAAAGTACAACCGCATACGTCCTTTGAAAATCTGGGAGATCCTACAGCGCGAAACCGATGGAGATCATCCCATGGGGACGGAGGAGCTTCGATCCAAGCTTGCTGAGTGCGGAATCCAGGCACACAGAACGACCATATACGAGAACATCAAGCTTCTGAACGATTGGGGCTACGAGGTTATGGTTCACCGTGGCAGAAGCAACCAATATTATGTGGAGGATCGCCAGTTCTCCAGTCCCGAAATTCACATACTCATGGACGCGGTACAGGCTGCCAGTTTCATCACCCGTAAGAAAACTGCTGAGCTTGTAGATAAGATCGCTAATTTGGCAGGTAGCCAAAAGGGTCTGGTGCTGAAGAAGAACATAGTCCAATTCAACACGACCAAGAGTACAAATGAAAGCATCTACTATTCGGTCAACGAGATCGTGACCGCCATCAACAACCGACAGAAGATCATCTTCCTGTATTTTGATTACAACGAAAAGCATGAGCGCGTGTACCGTCGCAACGGCCACCATTATGTAGTCAGCCCCGTTGCCACGGTGTTTGCAGATGGTCATTATTATCTGGTCATCTACGACAATCGCTACAACAAGATCAGTCACTACCGCATTGACCGCATGGACAAGGTGGAGATCATCGACGAGCAAGCGGATATGCCTCCGGAGGAATTAGGCTTCGATATAGCGACACATAAGAAACAGCTTTTCGGGATGTTCTCTGGCGAAGCTAAAACTGTTCATTTGGAAATGAGCCGATACTTGATGGATGCGGTGTTTGACCTGTTTGGTGAGCGAGCCGAAATCACCCTGTATGGCGAGGATAAGATGCGGTTTTCGGCCGAGGTGCAGGTCAGCGACTTGTTTTTCGGTTGGTGTTCGTCCTTTGGTCAGAATCTTACGATTCTCGGCCCCGAGGATATAAAGGAACGATACACCGCATACTTGGATAGCCTAAAGGGTCAGTATCAATAAAAAAGGGGGCCTTTGACAGCCCCCCGAAATGGTATTCAGTTAATCCGTGTATCGACACATCTCGTTGAGTCTACTCCGGTAGTCCTTTTCTGCCTCTTCCCATTCTATGAAGTAATGCCCCCAAGCCCAGGAATAAGAGCCGTCAGCCTCCTTGGAGGTGTTTCGTGCGGTGATGTACATCCCGTCGATCTTACGTTGAAAGAGGCCAACATTTCGCTTTCCAAGGGAGTAAAAAGCGAGACAGACGAGCTTCATTCCGCTGTTTTCAAATTCCAATCCGGGCTTCATTTGACCACCTCATTTCTGTCGGGAATATAACGCCGTCCGCAAATCTCAATGGCACGATACGTCTTCCCATCCACGGTCACGGTTGTTTTCGTGGGCTGTCCTCTCTGCGCTGACTGTATATACAGATACTCGGGATGCTCCTTGGCACGTTTCATATTGCCATCCAAGAACGTGTCCCCGTTGGCGACTTCCAAGACCTTTACTCCCTTGTTTACAAGGTAGGAGCTAAATTGCCAGAGCTTTTCAAAGCGGCCGTGCGAGTCCACGATGAAGCAGTAATCTTCCGCTGGGTGATAAGCGGTGATACGATAGTAATTAGCCATAATCTTGACCTCCTTCTTATGCGGCAATCTGTTTTAGTGTGCGATTGGCGTAAGGCAACCACACCTTGTTGACGTAGTGCAGAACATCCTCTGCGGGCTTGGTGTTGTGGTCGGCATAGCACTGCAAGATCTTCTTGGCAGACAGCGAATACTCCACCGTGACCAACGGAGTATCCTGTGTGTCCCTGGCTCGGATGAAGAAAATCAGCGTTTCCTCGCGGATGAATTTCTGCTCATATCCCATACCGCCGACACAGTGGTGTAACAGCTCACCCTCGATCTTCAAATCGGCAGGGCTTCGTGCGATAATGGCAACAAAGCCACTCCGCTTGTTGTGCTGCATGGGGAGATACTTTTCAGCCACAGAAGCAAATTTCGCGTAAAGCTCAGCTCGCTCCTCCTGATCCTTCAAAGCCTTGGCGGTCTTGTACTCGTCGATACGGATATCGTGCCAGCGCATGAAATCGTGGGGGTAACGGTTCTTATCCTCCGACATATCCAAGCCAAGGAAGTTACAGGCTTTCAGATAGTCGAGATACACACGAGTGCTGATCTGCTGTTTTGCCACATACTCAAAGAACGGCTTGTAATCACCACCCAGCATTTCGCGAATCGGCTTGAAGTCCCGTTCACGGCAAAAGGTTTTCTTGACTTCCTCATATGCCTGTGTTTCAAGCAACGACGTTCCGCGACGGTAGGAGGACAGAATCGTGGATATATAAAAATAGCGACCTGCAAGCACCTGACGGTTGCTCCAGAGCCACTTCCGAAACTGCTTATCCTTAACCGCCTTGGTCAAAATCTGCTTACTGAACACATACTTCTGCAAGCCCATCTTCATCAGGTACTCAGCCTGCGGGTACTTCTCATAATTGCGAAGAAATTTGAGAATATCCGCTTCATCGTACAGCTCCCAAGCGGAGTATTGGTATTCCGGGAACTTTGCCAAGTAGTCCTTGTTGACCACTGGTGCGTAGGGATCGAAACCGGAGTCGTAATACCAACCCCATTCGTCATCCTCATACCACTTTTGTGTCCTGTTCAATCCTTCGGCGTGCCAACCGACGTTGTAGCCGCCGATGTAGGTGAAGCACATATCTTTCACATAGCAGCGATCAGAGTGGACACCGTGGACGGCGACTTGCTTATAGTGCCAATTCTTGTAACGATGCCGGACAGCCACCGTGACCTTGACAAGCTCACCGTCATTCCTGGTGAGATAGGAGTAAAAACGGGTGTTTCCGTGGGGCTCGGGATAACGGATGGCATCCCGCTTGCGGATCTTCTCAACGATGTATTTGGGAATAGGCTTTATTTTCTCTATCAACATGACATTTTTACCTCACTTCACAATTTCAACTTTCTGATCGAGCAGTAGATATATTTTGTACATCAGCTCGGTATCGGCATAAGGGTCGGGAGCTTCGTCGGGTTCAATGATCTCGCCCGTGGTGGTGTCCACATCGAGACCGTTTATATGCTCCACCAGCGGCTTTTCGGGCTCTTTTGCCACCACGGTAGACACTTGCTCCATCTTGGATTCCACGTTCTCTACGGGGCTTTCAGGAGCCTCCTCGTAGGTGTCTGAGGCCACCTCGTCCTCGTCGCATTCATCCGTCTCGGTGGTATCTTCCACCTCCGTTTCCGGCTCGTCGAACAGGTCAAACATAGACATTTGCCTCGCCTTGGGCTTTGGCTTGGGAGTCGGAGTTGTAGGCGTATTGGTGGCTACCGTGGATGGTGGTGGCAGAATTTTGGTTGCGGGCTTAGCGGCCTTGTACTCCGTACCGTCCTCGTTGTAAAGCGTACCAAGGATGCTGTCTTCCTCAAAATAGTGGATAGCCCAGCCGAATACGATATCGCTGTGCAGACACGCGCTAGTCGCGCCCTTGGCTGCCTGCTTTCGTGCCTCATCGGTGGCGTACTTCATAAAGCCCGCCAAGGTCTTCTTTGAGATCAGCTTTTTGCCGTCTTTCTCGACGGGAACGCCGTTGTTGATCTTATCTACCAGCACCTCGCTGGCATTCTGTTCAAGGTATTCCTTCAATACCTTTTCTTCGGTTGTCGTTGCGGTGAGATTCAAAGTCATGTTTCATTCCTCCTTATCATGTGTTTTACTTAATAAATAGAAAAAGGACCCCTTCATCAGAAGGGATCCTCATGCCAGATACCGTCCCGCACCTCGGAGCGCTTGATGGGAATGATCACCCACTTCGGGTTCTTCAAGATATGCCCGTCCTCCCTCGCTCTGGGAGGGAAGCGGATGTATCCGGCCTTGGCTTTAACTGCTTGGCGGTAGGTGTAGGTCTTGAAATGGCGTGTATAGCCTTTTGCGCCATCCTCCTTGTAACAGACCTTGTAGCCATACGGATTGTTCATTTCAGTTTTCACGTCACACCCCTCAATCCTCAAATTCTTCCTGCAAGGCGCTCAGCACCTCGCCCTCAATGTCGATATCGTCCAGCTGCTCGTCGATCAGGTCAGCGACAAGACTCGTTACCAAAGGCTCAATGTCCACATCGCGGATACGCTGGGTGATCTTTTGCGTGATCAGCTCTTCCAGGTCGATTTCGTCCATCGCCTCGCTGATGGCTTCTTCAAAGTCGTAATGTCGGATGGCACTCTTGATCTGCTCGCGGATATCGTTCTTAATACTCATGGTTAATCCTCCTTGATGATGCCGTACTTATCGTCGGCGTAGTAAGCGTTTGCGAACCAGTTGAAAATGGCGGTACATTTCACGCCCTTGTAGTCCACGATGTAGACAACGTGGTCGGACTCCTGCCGGCTGTCCAAAACGGTGATTTCATCCATAGCCCCATCGAGGGAATGGATATGGGCTTGGGTCTTAAAGCTCGTCATCGTCTTCATTCTCCTTGTCGTCGCAGTAATCAACCAAGTCAAAGGTCAGGGTCAGTGCCGTGGGCGTTTCCAACGTGCCCATGCTGTAGTCGTAATCATAGTAGTCTGCCGGCGAGCTGTGGATGGCCTCCAGAATGTGCAGAGCCAGATACAGGTGATCCTCCTGAATCATGTGGATGGCAAAATCCTTCAGACTTTCGTAGGTGGTAATGAGATCGGTCTGCTCGGATAGCTTTTCGCAAGCGTCGTTGAATGTCATGGTGTAGAGTTCTTGAACCTTCATTTTGTGTATTCCTCCAAGTATTTTTTGTATTGTGTATCCTGCTCCAAGACCTGCATGATTTCAGGCATCATTCCTTCTTTCGACCTGCCCACGCAACAAAGCATGAGCAGGTTGGTGTTGGAGCCAAAGAGCCGACGGAAGGCATAGTCGCAAATCTTGGCTATGTCCTCGTCCCGGTGCTCGCTGGTCTGATTGATACAGCAGATAGCCGTCAGTATGGCTTGTACTTCCTTGGTGTTTTTCATAATCTCACCTCCGGATTTCGATCAAGCCCTCGGAGTATTCCTCAATACCGTCGTACTTGAAGGACTCGCCGTAGGCCTCAAAATCGAAGTAATCCAGTAGCTCGTCCGGGATTTGATAGCCACAGTTGTTGAACATCTCACGACCGTAATCGTCCCAATCGTATTTCTTATAAATATAAATATCGTCGTCCCAGTCCGCGCCATATTTCTCAACGAGTTCTTCAAACTCACGGAAACCGCGCACTTCCAGGAACGCCATTAGGGTATCATACTTGCCGGAATCGTCCAGTACCTCGGCTTCGTGTAAAATATCGAACAGCCGTTGCGGATGCATATAATCCCAGTTGGTCGCGTCGGAGGGGAAGTTGTCGATGTCTTGAATGAACAACTCCTCGTCGATGCCGTCCAGCTCGAAGCCCTGACGCTCCAATTCTTCCACGATCTCATCCCAGTCTCCATAGTCGGCCAAGTCAAGCCAACGGGATCCCAAAGCGCGCTCGTTGCACTCGTTGTAAGAGCCCCAAGAGCCGATGACGATTCTGATTTCGTTGCTATATGTATTAGTCATTGTTATTACCTCCTTCGATGGCGCGTCTTTCGCTGATCATATCCTCGACCTCTTCCCAGAGAGCGAGAAGGTCAATTATGGGCTTATTATTGGTTTCCTGACGGATATCCTTGTTCTCGTTATTCATTCCGACACCTCCTTGAAGTCATCTACGGCCAGCTTGGTGTACTCACAGCCGTACTCGAAATAGTAGCCATTCTCGTCGGAAAGTAGCGGATACGTGACCACGCTGATCTTGCCCTCACGGGTGATAGCCACGCTGATTTCATTTTTCAACTCGTTCAGATCGACGATGTTAAAGGTGACGTAGCACTCACCGTTGTGATATTGGAATTCCTTCATGTAGAAACGATTTTTCATGTTCTTAACCTCCATTTCAATCTACAAATTTGTACCAGATGTTGTAATTGAGCTCGATCTCACGGGTCTCGTAGTTGTCCTTACCGGTATCAAGTTGAACTTCGCGGATTTCATAGTGCGCACCCTTGTATTCGCCCTGCTTATCGGGGATGGGATGGCAATTTTTGACGCAATCCTCGAACACGCGGATGTACGGCTTGCCTGCTTTGCTTATACAAGCGATGGCGAGATCGGTATCTGTGATATAGCCAAGACCTGAGATCTTGTCGATATAATCTTTGCGATACCTTGTAACTGAGTAAACTACTTTTTTCAATTTGGATTACCTCCTGATTTTTTATTTTGCCTATCGG
>JAFTIL010000050.1 GCA_017456905.1 Clostridia bacterium | reverse complement strand
CCGACGAAGTCGGGTGGGGGAGCCCGCGTTAATAACGGCAACTTGTTACCCGGCAAAGAGCATTAGCCTTTTGTTCACGCGTTCTCCCTCAGCCGCCCGTCGCATTCGCTGGGCGGCAGCTCCCTCCCGGAGGGAGCCTTATGCTGGATATCCGTAGCCCGCTAAACAACAATTTACACCCCCACGGAGGTACACATATGAACACCAAAACCCCCATGATCATCGGCATCGCAGGCGGCTCGGGCAGCGGTAAGACCACCCTGTGCGAGAACATCGTCGCTCATTTCGGCGATGCCATCGCGGTCCTGCGTCACGACGACTACTACAAGGCACATCCCGACCTTCCCTACAGCGAGAGGGAAAAGCTGAACTACGATCATCCCCATGCCTTTGACAATGACCTTTTGGTGGCTCACATCGACCTGCTCAAGGCAGGACAAGCCGTGGACTGCCCCACCTATGACTATACCATCCACAACCGCAGCGAACGTACCCGTCACGTGGAGAGCCGCCCCGTCATTCTCCTGGAGGGCATCTTGATTTTTGAACATCAAGCGCTGCGTGACCGCCTGGATATGAAGATCTATGTGGATACGGACGCCGACGTGCGTATCCTGCGCCGTCTTGTCCGTGACGTCAAGGAGCGCGAGCGCACCCTGGAGTCTGTCGTTTCCCAATACCTTACCACCGTCAAGCCCATGCACGAGGCCTTCGTAGAGCCCTCAAAAAAATACGCCGATATCATCGTCCCTGAGGGCGGTCAAAATCCTGTAGCCTTTGGGATGATCATATCGGAAATATCCAACCATTTGCATCCGGCAACGGTTTGACTAATTAAAAAAGAAATCTCTACCCTTTTACATTGAAAATACCGGAGGTATTTATGCCTAAATATGAAGTTCTCACCAAAGAACTCACCGAACAGATAAAAGAGGCCAAAGCCACGGGACAATTCCCCGCCGTAGCCTTTCCCGACAGTCAGGTCATCCGTCGCCGCAATCTGGCCAAGGACACCGCCACGGTCTGGCGTCCCACCTTTGTCCACGACATTGACAAGATCCTGCACTGCCCTTACTATAACCGCTACACCGACAAAACGCAGGTCTTTTCGCTGTATAAGAACGACGACATCACCCGCCGTTCCCTGCACGTTCAGTTGGTGTCCCGCATTTCACGCACCATCGGTACCGTGCTTCACCTGAACCTGGATCTTATCGAAGCGATTGCGTTGGGCCACGACATCGGCCATCCGCCCTTTGCCCACACAGGCGAGGCATATCTCAACGAGCTGTATTTCAAGCAGACGGGACGGCATTTTTATCACAACATCCATTCCGTCCGTGTGCTGGACAAGATCTTCCCCTACAACATCAGCCTCCAGACACTCAACGGTATTGCCGCCCACAATGGAGAGCTGGAGTCCGAGGAATACCATCCCGTGCCCCTGGAGAGCTTTGCCGAATTTGACCGCATCCTTGAAGACTGCTACACCGACCCCGCAAAGATGAACGCCATGATGCCCTGCACGCTGGAGGGTGCCGTGGTGCGGCTGTCCGACATCATCGCCTATCTCGGCAAGGACAGACAGGACGCCGCCCGCGCTAAAATGGTAGAGGAAAGTATGTTTTTCAACGAGGATATCGGCTCCATCAATGCCGAGATCATCAACAACCTGGTGGTCAACGTCATTGAAAACAGCTACGGCAAGCCTTATATCAAGCTGGACAACAAGCATTTCAAGGCACTTCGCAAGTCCCGTCTCGATAATTACGCCCGCATCTATAACTATGCCGCCGCCTTCTCCCACTTGGACACCACGGTCAAACCCATGATGGCAGAGATCTACGGTCAGCTTCTGGACGATCTCAAGGCCGGCAACAAGTATTCCCCCATTTTCCGCCATCACATTGATTATGTCAACGGCATCTACTACAAGCGGGATATGCCTTACGAGTCTGAGGATCCCCATGACATCGTGGTAGACTATATCGCCAGCATGACAGATAATTATTTTATCGACCTCCACGGCTATCTCTTCCCCGACAGCCCTCTGCGCGTGGAATACAAGGGCTATTTTGACGAATGAAAAAGGATATAGATACTCATGTTTGAAAGAATACTGGAACTCATTGAAAAACACCCCCGCATCATCATTCACCGCCACAAAAATCCCGACGGCGACGCCTTAGGCTCACAGATCGGTCTCAAGCATATGCTGAAGGACACCTATCCCGAGAAGGAGATCTACGTGGTGGGCGACATGACCCCTCGCTACGCTTTCATGGCAGACACTCCCATGGACGAGATCCCCGATGAAGCTTACGAGGGAGCTTTGGCCTTAGTCCTGGACACCTCAGCCAAGTCTCTGATCTCCGACGAGCGTTACGCCACCGCCACCGCCACCGCCCGCATCGACCACCACATTTTCGTGGAGGAGATCTGTCAGGCCGAGGTCACCGACACCTCCTTTGAAAGCTGCTGCGGTCTTATCACCGCTCTGGCCATGGAGGGTGATTTTGTCGTTTCCCACGTGGCGGCCAAGGCTTTGTATACCGGTATGATCACCGATTCAGGTCGTTTCCGCTACGACTCCACCTCTTCCCAGACCTTCCGCATGGCGGCTTTCCTCATGGAGCGCAAGTTTGAGACGGCTGACATCTACCGCAACCTATACGCTGACGAGCTGTTCTTCATCCAGCTCCGCGCCAAGATCACCTTGAAAATTCAAACCACGCCTCACCGCGTAGCCTACGTATACAGCACCGCCGCCGAGGTGGCCGAGTATGGTGCCGACACCTTCACCATCTCCCGCGGCATGGTCAACGTCATGTCCGAGATCCGCGGCATTGACAGTTGGGTCAATTTCACCGAAACCGACAGCGGCGTGCTTTGCGAGATCCGCTCCAATAAATACAACATCAATCCCATCGCCGTGAAATACGGCGGCGGCGGCCATCAGAAGGCCAGCGGCTGCACCCTCAAGGATAAAGATGAGGCCATGAGCCTGCTGGATGATCTCAACGCGCTTTCGGAGGTAGAAGCCCATGAATGAACAAATGAAGGCTATTTTTGATAAGATCAAAGCCTATGACCGCATCGTCATTTTCCGCCACAAGCGTCCCGACGGTGACGCGATAGGCTCCACCCTGGGTCTGCGCGGCATTCTGAAGTTGAGCTTCCCCAAAAAGGAGATCATCGTCAACAACTGCGATTACTCGGACTACGTGGGCTTCCTCGGCGGCGAGGATCCTGCCATGCCCGATGAATTTTACGCTGAGGCGTTGGGTATTATCATCGACACAGCCACCTCGGATAGAGTTTCCAACCCTCGCTATGCCCTTTGCAAGGAGCTTTGCAAGATCGACCACCACATCCCCAAGGAGTCTTATGGCAACTATGAATGGGTCGAAGAGCACCGTTCCTCCTCCTGTGAGATGATCGCCGCCTTCTATGCCGCTTTCAAGGACGAGCTGAAGATCGACGTGGAGACCGCCACTCTCATTTATGCGGGCATGGTCACAGATTCGGGGCGCTTCCGCTTCCGCAGCGTTTCTGGCGACACCATGCGTCTGGCTGGAATGCTGCTGGACGAGGGGGTGGACACCGACCATCTCTATGCCAACCTGTATATGAAGGAGTTTCACACCTTGAAATTCCAGGCCGAGGTCTACAAAAAAATGAAGATCTCCGAGCACGGCGTGGCCTATCTTTACGTCAGCCGCGCCATGCAGGAGAAGTTCGGGCTGACCTTTGAGGAAGCCTGTGCTTCGGTGTCCTATATGGATTCCATCAAAAACAGCCTGATCTGGATCGCCTTTATCGAGGCTGACGACGGCAATATCCGCGTGCGTCTCCGCTCCCGCTTCGTCACCATCAATCAGATCGCCGAGAAGTACAACGGCGGCGGCCACGATTGCGCCAGCGGTGCCACGGTCAAGAACCGCGCCGAGATGAGACGGCTCATCGCCGACGCCGACGCCCGTCTGGCCGACTATAAGGCAAACAACGAGGGGTGGCTATGAGAATCCTGATCACCAACGACGACAGTATTTCTTCCCCCATTCTGCCGGGACTGATCCGCTGGGCAAAAAAACACGGTGACGTGACCGTGGTGGTGCCCAAGGTGGAGCAGAGCGGCAAGAGCCAGGCCATTGAGTTTTACCGTGAGGTGGAGATCAAGGAAGTTGAGCTTGCCCCCGACTTGAAGGTGTGGGCCATGGATTCCACCCCCGCCGATTGTGTGCGCTTTGGCGTACTGGGGCTTCATCAGACCTATGATCTGGTGTTGTCGGGCATCAACCGAGGACTCAACGTGGGTCACGACATTGTGTATTCGGGCACCGTAGGTGCCATTTACGAGGGCTCGCGGCTGGGTATTCACGGTATTGCCCTATCCTCTGCCCCCGAGGATCAGGAAGAAGCCCTTGCACAGCTTGACGGGGTCTTTGGGTGGGTCATGGAGCAGGAGCTTTTATCTCACAATATGCTCTATAACATCAATTTCCCACGGGAGGCGCGGGGCATCCGCGTGACCCGTCAGGGCGGAGTGTTCTTCTCGGACGGCTTTGCCCGCCGCGAGGGGGATATGTATATCCAGGTGGGCGCGCCCGTCACCGAGTACGGGCAGAATCTGAACATGGATATTGACGCCATCCGCAACGGGTACGTGTCGGTGACACCCTTAGCGGCCGAGAGGACGGACTTTGTAGCCTTTGAGAAATTGAAGCATTTGACATAATAAAAGCCTCCGCAGATGGATGATTCCTTCTGCGGAGTTTTTTTGATTGAATGATATGGGAGGTAAATTGTTGGCCCCTGCGGGGCGGCCAACAGCGGCCATTTGCGCTTGCGCAAATCGGGCTCTGACTCGGGGTAGTACATCCCATGCGTGCTTCGGCCCGCGATGGGTTGTTTGGGCAGGTAAATTGTTGGCCCCTGCGGGGCGGCTTTGGCTCGGCCACCTGCGGTGGGGCTTTGGCTCGGGGCAGTGCATCCCGTGCGAGCCACATACCGCGAGGGGGCGTTGGTGCTGTAAATTGTTGTTTAGCGGAGGTTTAATGAAAACCCGTAGGGGCGGATTCCATATCCGCCCGATATAAAAAAACATTGATATCCATAGACCTTTAGGGCGAACGGGCGGATATGGAATCCGCCCCTACAGAATCACAATAACCCTGTAAACAACAATTTACCGTTGCACTCCCCGAGCCAGAGCCGCCCCGCAGGGCCAACATTTTTTCTCTCTTGCAAATTTCCCCTTTACAAAACACAATTTTTGTGCTATAATAGGAAATGCCAAACGAATTGAATACCCGTTGCCCCAAGTGTGTATTTTTATTTATGATAAAAATACACGCTCTTTTCTGCACTCTTGGGGCGGTTAAGATTTCGATTCGTTTGGCGACAATCGAGCGATGTATTTTTTGTGCGTCAGCTTCGGTTGGCGCACTTTTTGTTTAATAGGAGGCAATTATATGGCAAGAGGAACCCTTGACGATCTTTTTTTCGGAGATCTGCACCCCCATGAGGATGATACCCTTGACCCGAAAGAGGTGAAAGCGGCAGAATATCGAGTATCCCGCTGTGAAGGAAAGCTGAGAGACACCTTTACTGACGAACAAAAAGAGCTCTTTGAAAAATATCTGGATGAGATCGCGGATCTCAAAGCTCTGCGCGAGTTGTCTGCCTTTAAAAAGGGCTTTGGCCTCGGTATGCAACTGACGGCCGAGGGCATGCGGAGCGGCAAACCGGATGATTGAACAAAAAGCCCGTACCAGAGCGCTGTATGCGCTCTCGTGTACGAGCTTTTTTTATGCGGATCATTCAATGCTGTTATTCTCTTTTAAAGTTTCTTGGAAGGGGTATGGGGAAACCTTCTTGCAAGAAGGTTTCCCCATAAAAAACTCACGCCGCAAATCTGGACTTATCCCAAGCCAGACATTCCGACATACGGCGGAAATCGTACCACAAGATGGTAGCGCGAGGCTCTGCTCCCGGCATACTGCGGGTGACTCGGATACTCGCCAGAGCCACGGGCACGTAGGGCGTGGGGTTATAGTCATACTTACTGGAGATGGTACCGCCGCCCGTGATATTGCCGAACATCTCGCCCCAGCCGCCGTAGTAGTTCAGATACTCCTGGAAATCATTGTAATGATTGTAGGTGTAGAAAACGTACTTTTCATCGGGGTCGATGATCTTGTTGCCGTTGCGGTCAAAGCGGGCATAGACGATGCGCGCTGCGCCGCGGGTGATCCTGGTTCCGTTGTTGTAAATGGTGGCATAGTAGCTGGGATCACAGTCGGTACCCGTGGTACCGATGTCCATTTCATAGTAGGTCAGGTCACCGCCGCAACCGCTGATACGGGGCAATTCGGGCTCGTAGGGATACTTGGAGGTGCTGCCGCTGAACTTGGTGTGATTGACACGGAGATATTCTCCCCAAATGCTGGCAGTAGGTCTGGTAGACTTACTGGTAGAGTGGTTGGCGGGAATGTCGCCGAAAGCATAGACGTAAGCGGCGACCTCTTCAAGGGTAATATACGCGCCGCCGCGGTACACACGGAAGACCTCGCGGCCGTAGGCATCCACCACCACGTAGGTGTTCTCGTCAATGTAGTAGGGGTCGTTGTTTTTGATATACTTACCGTCCTCCATGGGGCGATATTCCGAGATGTTGGGCGCCTGGTCGGGCACGTAGGGGTAGCCTGACAGCTCACCCTTTTGCGTGCGGTCAAGGGCTTCCTGATAACTGCCTGCGGGCTTGTAGCCCTCGGGAGAGCGCTCGGCCTCAATGATGATCGTGGGAGGAATATACTCCGTTTCGGGCTCGGTGGGAGCTTCTGTAGGTGCTTCTGTGGGTGCTTCGGTAGGCGCCTCAGTGGGCGCCTCAGTGGGTGTCTCGGTAGGGGCCTCGATGGGAGCCTCGGTTTGGACGGGATCGGTCACCACGGGAGGATCAACAGGATCGGTGTCCTTCCCTTCTGTAGGCGGCTCGGTATCGGGGGTAGGCTCTACAGGATCAGTTGTTACCGAATCGGTGGTGAGGCTTTCTGTTTCGGGTACTTGGGTGATATCCTCAGTCCCCGGGATGGGTGCTCCGTCGGGGAGGACGACAATGGTGACAGAATCCGTCAGTCCGTCTGCCATGACGGTCACAATGACGGTACCCTCGTTTTTGGCGGTTACAAAGCCGTAGTCGGTCAGGGTGATCACGTCGCCCGCTGTGACCCAGGTCAGCTTGTCCCGCAGGTCATCGGGAACGTTGGTGTCAAGCTGGGTGGTATAGCCCTTGTAGAGATAGATGGTTTCGCCGCCCTGAAGCTCCAAGGACGTGATGACCTGATGAGTCGCAAGCGGGGGATTGGTGTTTTCGCATCCAAAAACCACCGACAACACAATCAGCAGCATGGCCGACAGCGCTATCAGTTTTTTCATATTTCTATGTTTCATGGTGATTCGCCTCGTTTTTATGATATCTTTTATATTTTACCAGATTTCGGGCGGCAAGTCAAGAGTTATCACATAGAATTCATAATTGCGGAGGATTGCAAATTGTCACTTAAAGAAAAAGGATGGACCACTTGCGTGATCCATCCGATTTTTTATTACTGGATAAACTGTGCGTAGAAGGGATTGTACTCGGTCTTGACAGGGCCGAGAGTAGTGTAGGTGTTGGAAGAATTGGTACCGAACACATAAGCCACACCATCGATGGTACCCACAAGGGTCTTGAGGGTGGTGTCATAGGTGTAAACAGTGGTAGCGGTATCCTGGAACTCACCGTTGACGTGAGTGCCACTGACTACCATGTTGACGTACTTCTTGGCACCGCCAACCATGCAGTACAGGTAGTAACCGCCGTTGGTGGATTCTACGTAGAAGTCTGCGCCGTCAGCCTTGGTCTTGGAGGTAGCCATATAGTAGGAACTCTTTGCACCGGTCAGATAGTAGATATCGGTACCGACGTTTTCCTGAATGAATGCGAACTTGTAAGCCTTGCCAACCTCGGGGGTCTTAGCATCCAGAGAGCCGGTGGAGGGGGTGGAAGGAGTAGAGTTCTTATCTACCAGGCTTCCTGCATCGTCCTTCACAGTACCGTTCGCGCCATCAGCATCCTGAATTTGGAAGGTGTAGATAGAGGGATCTGCGGTTGCGCTCTTACCGTAAACGGTCAGGTAATCGCCGCCGTACACCTCAAGGTACTGAGGATTGCCGTTGAAGTTAGCGGTATGGCAACGGAGGAATACGCCGCCGTCAGTCTCTTCGATGACGAACTTGGTGTTGGGGCCTTCAGCGGAAACGAACTCAACATGGGTGTTATCAGCATAGAGCCACTTATCGCCGGCCTTGAAGGATACAGAACCATCAGCATTGGTGATCTGCTCCATAGCGATAGCCTCGGCCTTGTTGGCGTTGATGACCAGCTCCATCTTGTTCTTTCCGGTGTACAGATACTCAGTACCGGTCAGATACATACCGGCCTTGGGATAGTAGATCACGACCATCTTAGCGATCTCACGCTCGAAGCCGCAGACGTTACAGGTAGCGTCCTTAGCGTCGTCGTAGGTATGCTCGTTGGTCTTGGCAACGGTCTCCTGAGCCACGAGGATCTCTCCGCAAACGGAGCACTTCTTGCCTTCGGTCAGACCGGTGTCCTTACAGGTGGGAGCAACGGCGGGGACGGTCTCTTCGGTGTGGCCCTTGGCAGGAGCGGTGTTAGCGCCGCAATCCTTACAGGTAGCGGGGGTGGTGCAGGTAGCCTCGTTCACGTCCTTATGCTCGCAGCCGTAGCCACAAGTGTCGCAAACGCTATCGTCGCCGTTGTTGTGAGCGGCCTTGTCCTTAATCTCGTCGCAACGGGTGCAGGTAGACCAGTGGTTGTCGTCATCGTGAGCCATAACTGCGTTCCAATCGTGGCCCAGAGCAGGGATCTCGGTCTGCTCGACAAGAATATCACCGCAGGTGGTGCACTTCTTGCCGTCGGTCATACCGGTCTCGGTGCAGGTAGCAGCCTTGCCGGGGATAACTTCTTCTACGTGAGCGCAAGCGTTGCTGGATACCAGGGTGCAACCGGTGTTGAACTCGACCTTACCGGTCTCGCTCTTGTTGTCATACTTGAGGATCTGGCCGGAAACGGTGATGGTATCGCCAACTTCCAGGTTCTCAATGCCCTCGCCCTTCAGACGGAAGCACTCGATGGGCTTATCGTTCATATCGCCAACCACGATCACAACAGTCACGTTGCCGTAGCTTGCATCGTAGGGGCTGGGGATATCGGTGATAACACCGGTCAGGGTGTAGGTGTGACCGCCGGAGAGGATACCGCCCAGCTCCAGAGCGTAAGCGGCGTTAACGATCTCCTCGGGAGTCTCGTAAATGGTGGGACCCTCGGAGGGAGTCATGGCCTCGGCCACTTCCTTCAGCATCAGACCGCCGGGGAACTGGGAAACACCGCTATTCTCCACGGTCAGGTAAGTACCCTCGGAAATGCAGAAGGTATTGTAGGTGCCATAGGTGCCGACCACGTACTCGGTGCCGTCGATGGTGGTGTACCAACCGTTGGTCTCGGACTTGTAGGTCCAGGTAGTTCCCTCTTCAGTAGAGTAACCAATGTACTTGGAAACCTTACCGTCATCGGAAGTGGTGGTCTTAGCCAGGATGTAGGTCTTGGTACCGTTCAGCTCGGTGTAGAACTTGAAGCCCTCGCCGTCAGCCTCAACGTAGAAGTCGGGAGCGGCCTTGGGATCGGTGGTGGACAGAATGTACTTGTTGGCGTTATCCTGGGTCTCACCCTTAGCAAAAAGGGTCTGACCGAGAGAGGTGTGAACCATATAGAACTTGTAGGCAACGCCTTCCTCGGGCTTAGCCACGATAGCGGAAGCGTCGTATACAGGCAGGGTGCGGTCGAAGGAGACGGACTCGGTGTTGCCCTTGCCGTCAGCCACGGTAGCGGTCAGCTTATAGTTGGTAACGGTGTCGTTCTTAGCGGGCAGGTCGACGGTGTAGAAGCCGGCCTTCTTACCCTCCTTGACAACGATGTTTGCGTTGTCGGTGGTCCAGGTCACGGTGAAGGTAGCGTCACCAATGACGATCTTGCCAACCACGTCGTAGTCAGCAGGCGTTTCCTTGGCGTTGTCCTTGTAGATACCCTTGAGGTATTCCACAGCCTCGGACAGGGTCGCGCCTACGTTCTCATCGGGCTTCTGAGTACAAGCAGCGAAGCAGCCCAGGCACATGAGCAGTGCCATCATCAAAACTAAAAATCTTTTCATGGTAATCTCCATTCTGCCGCCAGCGGCGGCACAAATATAGTTCGCGTGAAACAGTGGACTTCGGTTTTAGATCACTGAACTTTCACGCTATATCCTTTCAAAATTATTGTTGGACATGAATGGTAATATCGGCGGCGGAGAAGACCTTGAGCTGGTACACGCCGTTGTAGACGTCCACCACGCCCTTGGCATCAATGATACTGCCGATGGGGAAAGCGTCAGCGGTAATGGTCTTACCGTCGCCATCCTTCAAAACGATGGTGCGAAGCACGATCTCGGTGCCATCGCGGGCCTCACAGGTAATGGAGAGTGCACCAAAATTGGCGCTATCCTCATTCTGAGTGGTGTAAATGCTCTTGATGACAAGATCCTTGAGAGCAGCGGAGCCGTGCATGGTGAGGAAACCGTAGTCATAAGACTTGGTCTCTACGGACTCGTTTCCGTCCTCGTCAACGGTGGTCACTTCAATGTCCACCTTCTTGGTCAAGAGATCCTTGGCAGAGACCTCGGTATAGGCGGCGCTGTGACCGTCGCTGATCTTCTTGATATTCTTGGGATCGTCGGGTCTCATGGCGGAGCAGAAGATATCCGAGATCTGGTAGGTACCGCCGGTCTCGTAATACTGCACCGAGCCAACGATCAGCACGCGGTTACCCACGGTGAGAACCTCTTCGCCGTAATAGCCGAGATTGTAGCCGTAATAGACCTGAATACCGAAATACAGACCTGTTTCCTCGTCGTATTCCTCGATGTAAGCGGTCTGGTTGGAGTTGCGGATAACCACACCCTCAAAGCTGACGCTCTTGTCGCGGTAAGACTGGATATTGGTCTTGAGCTCCTTGAGGGTCATGGGCAGGGCTGCGCCGTAGTAGAAGTCGGGGTCCTTGTCCTTGGAATGGACGTGGAGCTTATGCTTGACAGCCTGGTTGAGGATGGTCACGCAGATGTCCGCGTAAACGGTGTCCGAGGATTTGGAGGCCAAAGCCAGACCCTGCTGGAGGATCTCCAGGTTAAGGCAATGATAATCCGTATCGGCTGCGGTCTTGTACCAGACCCAAACCAGGTAACGATCACCCGTAGAGTCGGGATTCCAGATAGCGGTATCAGACTCCACGATGATGGATGTAGCACTCTTCAGGGCTTCCTTGGTAAAGTTGGAGGCTTTTTTGCCCCAAGGCTCGATCTGTCCCGTGGACTCGGGGGTATTGACACCCAGATATCTGGCCTTGAGCACGCCGCCATCAAAAGAGGGATCGGAAATGTTAAAGTGGGTGGTGTCACCGTCCACAAAGGTCTTGACGGTAACGGGGGCGCTGGCGCGACCCGAATTGGGGTCGAACTTCACCGTGGACGCATAATCCACGAATTCTTCCGTCGCATCACTCTGCCCTTCCCCTGTCCCGTCAGCGGGAGGGGTGGTCTGGTTACAGGCCGCAAAGCAGCCTGTAACCATGCAGATCGCCAGAAGAAGAATTAAAATTTTTGAAAAATTCTTCATAGGCTTTTATACCCTTTATCAGCCTGCCTGATACTCGCACTCGTCTACAGCCTTTTTGAAGAGGCGAGCCAGCATAGCATCCACGTCAGCCTCGGTGTTAACCAGAGCATCCTGCATGAGGATACCCACCTGGTCACGGGCAACGGAGGAGCCGTTGAATGCGGGGGATACAAAGTATGCATCACTCTGGGAGAGAGCCAACTGAACGCTCAGAGCGGTGAGGTTGTTGTAGCCGTTGGCCTTGTCCAGCCAACCCTTGTAGGTCTCGTTTTCCTGAACGGACTTGATAACGGGAGCGTAACCCGAAGCCATGGAGAACTCAGCCTGGAAAGCCACGTTGGTGGTGAGGAACTTCATGAACAGCCAGGAAGCCACGACCTCCTGGGGATTCTCGCTGTCAAAGAGGCAGAGAGAGGGACCCTGAGAGATGACCTTGGGAGCGGCGGGGTTCACCTGGGGAGGGGTAGCCATGCCGGTCTCAAAGAGAGACTGACCGTCCACGGTGGGAGGTGTCTGGTAGGAAGCGCCACCGGTGGAACCGATGACCATATAGCACTTCTGACCCTCGGTTGCGGTGAACAGACCGGAGGTGTAGGAGCCGTAGATAGCCTCGGTGGTAACGTAGCCCTTCTGGTGCCACTCGCGGAACATCTTCACAAAGCCGCGGTTGGTCTCGTTATCGAAATTGAAGTGAGAGTTCTCGTCAAGGCTGGTGTAGTCGGAGCCGTACTGCTCGCACATGGTAATGAACCAGTTGGCCTCGGAGTCATAGCCGAGAGGCACGCAATCGGGGTCGATCTCCTTGATGCGCTTGCAGACAGCCTCCATCTCCTCCCAAGTGGTGGGAACAGAGAGATTGTTCTCGGCGAAGAAGGTCTTGTTGTAGTACAGAGCCTCGGTGGACTTGGACATAGGCAGGGTATACATGGTGCCCAGCTCGTCGAAGGCGGCACCCTCTGCGTAGTAGCCGGGGATGAAGTCTGCCTTCTGAGCATCGGTGAGACCCAGAACGGAGGTGTTGCCCTCGGCATCGGTCACTTCGATGGTGGAGTTGATCAGGTTATCCAGGGGGATGACCTTCTTGGCCACGTTGTAAAGAGCCACGTTGTCGGGATAGCTGTAAGCAATGTTGGGCTGCTCGCCTGCGGTGAGCTGCGTCTTGATCTGGTCGCGGACACCGTCATAATCACCCATGGAGGAGTGCTCGATGGTGATATTGGGGTAGAGCTTGTTAAACTCGGGGATATAGGTGTCGAGAACGCCGCGGAGCTTGGCACCCATGGAGTGATAGAACACGATGGTAACAGCACTTCCATCGTAGCCCACCTCGGGAACGTCAAAGCTGGCCATACCTGCGGCAGAATTCTTGTTGCCCTGGTCACAGCTCACAAGGGAGAACATGGACAGCAGCATGGTGGCAACCAGCAAAAGAGAGAGGATCTTTTTCATGTTGATTTTCCTTTCAAAAAAGTATTATTGCGTTAAGCGGCGACCGTCCTTTGGAGATGGCCGCGCAATCAACCGTTGGGAGAGATCGTGTTATCCCTTGATACCGCTTCTCGACACGCCCTTCATGATATACTTGCGAAGGAAGATGAAAACGAGGAACAGGGGGATGGAGACCACCGTAACGGCGGCCATCTGAACAGGGATGTTGGCCTGACCCGACATATCCGTAAAGGCGTCACGCAGACCGTTGGTGATGAGTCGCATATCGTCTGACGTGGTGACCAGGCGAGGCCAGACGTAGGAGTTCCATGCGCCCATCATCTTGAGGATGGTGATGGAGATCAGGGTAGGCAGAGACAGGGGGATCATGACCTTCCAAAGGTACTTGATATCCGAGGTGCCGTCCACCTTGGCGGCCAGATACAGCTCGTTGGGGATCTGCATGAAGTTCTGGCGGAGCAGGTAGATATAGAACACGCTGACGAGGAAGGGGACGATGAGGACCACGTATTTGTCGATCCATCCAAACTTGGTGACAGTGACGTAGTTGGTGATGGTGAACAACTCACCGGGGATCATCATGGTAGCCAGCAGGGCTGCAAACAGGGTGTTCTTGCCCTTGAACTCCAGACGTGCGAAGGCAAAGGCGGAGAGCACGGTGATGACCAGGGACAGGATGGTGGACACGATACCTACGATCACGGTGTTGAGGAAGAGTCGGCTCAGATTAGCGGCCGTAAATGCCTCTGCGTAGTTCCCCCACATGATCTTTTGGGGGAACAGGGTGGGAATGGGCAGACGGTACTCCACAGTGCTCTTCAAGGAAGAAATGATCATCCAGTAGAAGGGGAACACGATGACGAGAGCCATCACACCGAGGAAGGTATAAAGGAGCACTTGAACAATGATCTTAACGATCTTCTGCTGGGAGGAGACCTTCTGCATATCCTTACTGTGCATTGTTGCTTGATTTGTCATAAGGCACCTCCTTTTAGAAATGAGTCTTCTTTTTGCTCACGTACAGGTTGATCATGGTGACCAAGAAGATGATGGCAAAAAGAATGAGTGCGGCGGCGGATGCACGACCCTCCTGGTTACCCAGAGCGTCGTAGATGTAACCGACCATGGTATTCAGAGACTCACCGCCCACGGCCTGCATATCCTCACCGAAGATACCGACGATGCTGGAATACTCCTTAAAGCCACCGATAAAACCGGTGATGACCACGTAGGCCAACATAGGAGACAGGAGCGGTACGGTGATCTTGGTGAACACGCGGATACGGGGAGTGCTGTCGATCTTTGCGGCATCGTAATACTGCTTGTTGATACTCTGGAGACCGCCCAAGAGGATGAGGATCTTGAAGGGCAGCGCGTTCCAGACGATATATACGACCAGCACGGCGATGTTGGCCCAATAGGACGAGCCCGCGTTGATCCAGTTGATGGGATCCACACCAAAGACACCCAAGATATTATTGATAATGCCGAAGGAGGGATTATTTGTACCGAAGCCAACGATATTGAACATAGCCTCAAAGACCATGCCGATGGCGATGGAGTTGGTAACGTAGGGGAGGAAGAAGATGGTCTGGAGCAGTCTCTGCAGGGGCTTGATGGCATTGAGGCACACGGCGATGAGCAGAGCCAGGAGGGTGGAGATCGGCACCGTCAGAACGGTGAGCAGCAGGGTGTTTTTCAAGCAATCCTTAAAGCCCTGATAGCTGATGACCTTCACAAAGTTTTTGAAACCGAATTGGAAATCAAGGGAGCCGCCCAGATCCTTCATGATGCTGTAATCGTTCCAGAAGGCCATACGGAGAGTGTTGAAGATCGGCCAGACTGTAAAGATCATCAGAAGAACGATGGCGGGAGCGAGGTATATCCACGCTTTCCATTTATGCTTGCTTTCTACCATATTACTTTACCTCGAAATAGATACGATTCTCGTTTTCCTTGGAGAACAGGAACACCTTATGAGACTTGAGGGAGTAGGAGACGGTAGCACCGGTGGCCATTCTGGCGGCATCGGCATCCACGATGGAGCGGACAACGGGATTGAGGGAGGCTTCATGGGTGGTGACAAGGCTCACGTCACGGCCCATGACGTCCACACCGCTGAGGTTACAGGTGAGGGGACCGTTTTCGTCGGGAATAAAGCCCTCGGGGCGGATGCCCACGTAAACAGGCTGATCGGAGACACCGGGAACGTCCAGCACGGCAGACTCGCCGATATAGAGCTTACCGCCCTTGACCTCGCCTTCAAACACGTTGATGGGAGGAGTACCCAGGAACTTGGCAACGAACAGGTTGGTAGGATCGTCGTACACCTTCTGAGGTGCGCCGATCTGCTGAACCACACCCAGCTTCATGACCACGATCATATCAGAGATGGACATAGCCTCCTCCTGGTCGTGGGTAACGAAAATGGTGGTGATGCCGGTTTCCTTCTGGATACGGCGGATCTCTTCACGGGTCTGGAGACGGAGACGTGCGTCCAGGTTGGAAAGAGGCTCGTCCAAAAGCAGGACCTTGGGCATCTTGACCAATGCTCTGGCGATGGCTACACGCTGCTGCTGACCGCCCGACAGCTCGGAGGGCTTTCTCTCCATCAGCTCGTCGATCTGCACAAGCTTTGCGGCTTCGTAAGCGCGGCTGATCATTTCCTCCTTGGTGAGCTTGTCCGCACCCTTCAGGTTCTGCAGGGGGAACATGATGTTCTGCTTCACCGTCATGTGGGGGTAGAGCGCGTAGTTCTGGAACACCAGACCCACGCCGCGGTTCTCGGCGGAGAGCTCGGTCACGTCATCGTCACCGAAAAAGATCTTACCGCCCGAGGGTGCCTGAAGACCGCTGATCATGTAAAGAGTGGTACTCTTACCGCAGCCCGAAGGGCCCAGAAGACCGATCAATTTTCCGTCAGGGATCTCAAAGGTAAAGTCATTGACCGCGACCACCTCTTCACCTGCCTTTTTGTTGCGGCTGGGGAAGATCTTGGTCAGATTTTGCAAAACAACTTTCATCGTTGCCTTCCTTTCTAACGTTTCGTTTATGTGATTTTAGGGCGCCTCTAAATATTCAGCGTGCGGCGAGGGGCAAGGGATTTTTTCGTCAGACTAAGCAAAGATCCGCGCGCGTAGTTGATCCTACGCGAAGGATTTTTGTGACGTATGACGGAAAAAGCACCGTCACTTCGTCATGCGATGAATTTTTAGAGGTGCCCTTTAAAAGGTTAACAAAATAAGGGACGCTATTTCAGTCTTTTTTCTTCTCCACTTCTTCGGCGTGGATGCGCGTCTTATAGGCCAGGAGATCCTCGGGGGTATCAAAGATCATCTGGCTGGCAAAATCCACGGTCACGGTCTGGGCGAGCAGATCGTGAATGGGGGTACGGGCGCGGGTGGCGGCCACCAGAATGATCTGGAACAGCCCCAGCGCCAGGATCACCATAGTTCCGAAGAAGCCCATGATGCCGAACAAGATCATGATGACGATCAATACGGGCACCAAGGTTTCCACGGTGCATTTACCCAAGACGGAGCGGGCAAACATCAAAACGGGGGTCACGCGCACACCGTCCACCCGCATCACGCCGATGCCGAAGATCTTTTTGCCGACGGTCTGTCCGTTTTTAAGGAACAGCGGCACCAAAAATTCAAGCACCAGATAAGCAAGCAAAACGGAAAAGATCACAATGATCAGCGCGTTATTGAACAGTACGTTCTGGAGGTAGATCGCCTCCTCGTCTTTTCCGAAGGCCTCGTTAGCCTCATCAAAGACCGCTTTTTCCTCAGGAGGAAGGGCGTTATATTCCTCGGATGTGATGTCGAAGGAAAGTCCGTACTGAGCCTCGTATTCATCATATTTGGCGTTCATGCGATCCATATATCCATCGTAACCGAGAAGCGCGGACATCAAAAGTGCCATGCCCATGATGACCGTGATCAGCAGAATAAAATCAAGCAAAGCGGCGGAGATGCGTTTCCACATATTTGTCCTTTGAAAATCGTACACGGCTATTCCCTCCTCCGTTTATTTTGATTTCGGCATAGTTATAACCATACATAATTATTATAACACAAGTCAAGGGTAAAAAACAACAGTTTTTAGACAAATTTCTCGTTTTCGTCATTATGCTCAATTCATTTCACTTTGTTTGGGTATTTTGATCATTTGTATTGGCAGATTTGTAGAAAACGAGAAAAGAAAAAGCACCGCGCTTATGCGTGTTATCCTTAACGGAGAATTTACACTTTGGCAAAAGTGCAAGCATCGCATTTGACTGGTCAAATGCTGATATGAGCTAAGCTCAAACCCTTATTACAAGCAGAAAGAGAGAACAAAACGGGGCAATCCGTAATGTCCTCTCTTTTCTGTTAGTGAAGTTTTCGCTACCGCGAAAGTGAAGTTGCTATGCAGTGAAGTTTGTGCTACGCACAAGTGAAGTTAAGTTTGCCCACTTTGCTGAAGGCAAAACTTCACTATCCGTAGGATAACTTCACTTACGCAGTAAACTTCACTTGCCCGTAAGGGCAAACTTAGTTATGCGTGTTCTCCGTTAAGGAGAACACGCATAAAAAACGCGGTGCTTATTTTAAGCGTGCATGATCAGGGTTGCCACACCCACGTAGATCAAAATGGTCAAGGTATCCACTACGGTTGTAATAAAGGGGCTGGCCATAACAGCGGGGTCAAGTCCCACTCTTTTAGCGCCGAGAGGAAGCAACACGCCCATGATCTTGGCCAGGATAACGGCCGACAGCATCGTCAGGCATACCGTCAGGGTAGCCTCGATATTCGACATGGTGAAATCCAGGCGGAAGTCTACCAGCATGGTCTTGATAAAGCAGGCAGCGGCCACGGTCACGCCGCAGACGAAAGCCACGCGGATCTCTTTCCAAAGCACCCGCAAGATATCCCGCAGTTCGATCTCGCCCAGGGAGAGACCGCGGATGATGGTGGCGGAGGTCTGTCCGCTGGCGTTACCGCCCGTACCCGTCAGCATGGGGACGAACACGGCCAAGCTCACGGTAGCGGCATCCAGGATGGTCTCAAACCGTGCCAGGATGGTGCTGGTAAAGGTAGCGGACAGCATGAGCAGGAGAAGCCAAGGCACACGCTTTCGCCAGGTCTCCCACACGCCCGTTTTGAGGTAAGGCTTATCCGTAGGCAAGATAGCTGCCATTTTTTCGATATCCTCGGTGGCCTCGGTTTCCATGACGTCCATAGCGTCGTCAACCGTAACGAGACCCACAAGGCGACGCTCGCCATCCACGATGGGGAGGGCCAGCATACCGTACTTAGAAATGGTCTGGGCTACCGTTTCCCTGTCATCCAAGGTAGAGGCACAAATGACGTCGGGATCCATGATGTCCTCAATGATCTCGTCATCCTCAGCAAACAAGAGGGCGCGCAAGGGCACGATGCCGTGAAGCACGCGGGAACGGTCAGTCACGTAGGCCACGTAAACCGTCTCGCTGTCCACACCTCTTTTACGGATATGACTCACGGCTTCAGCACAGGTCATGGTACGGCGAAGAGAGATAAACTCGGCAGTCATGATACTGCCCGCGCTGTCCTCGGGGTAAGAGAGGAAGCGATTGATACCCGATCTCGTCTCCTTGGTGGCACTTCTCATGATGCGGTGGACCATGTTGGCAGGCAATTCTTCCACCAGGTCAACGGCGTCGTCCAATGCCAGATCTTCCAGAATGACCGAAATTTCCCGGTCGGTCATGGCGGAAATGATACGCTCCTGCACGTCGCTGTCCAGCTCTGCAAAAACGTCGGCCGCGGTATCCTTTTTCAGAAGCTTGAACACAGCGGGGATACGGGATTCGGGCAGCTCGTTAAAGAAATCTGCCGCGTCAACGGGGTTGATATCCTCCATCTCGGTGCGGAAATCATGATAATGCTTGGTATCCAGCATTTCGATGAGCTCCTCAAATTTGCCCGTGATCTCACGGGTACGGAGCTCAGTCATGGTCTCGGGCTCTTCGTCTTCCTCGTCGCGCTCCTCCGCCCCCTCGGAAGGAGCTTCCGCGGACTCTTCCGCGTCCAACTCGGCATCCAGAGCCTCCTCCAGCGCGTCGAAGGCCTCCAGGCCCTCGTCATCGTCATAAATATCGTCGTCGTTGATCTCCTCGAGATTTTCATCCTCAGAAACGGCCTCATCAGATCTCAATTCCTCGGTCTGCGAGGGCTGGGTACTCCCGGGGTGCTCCCGCTTGCCCCTACTCGTCTCTTGGGACAGAGCAAGCTCTTCTTCATAGGCCACAGCCTCTGCGTCGTCACGGCGGATCTCGTCGTCTTCTCTTCTCACAGGTAACACCCTCCCTCTCAAAAAATTTCGGCTCTCTTATATAGAATGTCCGATGTGCAGAAAAAGTATAACACACGATCAGGATTTTGTCAACCGTTTTTGACCCGTTTTGTCAAAATTCTTTGAATTATTACGAATTTCGGCATTTTCATGGACTTTTTTAGTATGTTTTTCACTTTTTCACATTAAAACGGCCGTTTGCTCAATTTTTTATCGACTTTTTTCTGTAAAAACGGGTCTGCCCATACGAAAGAGCAGACCCGTGATATCAGGTGTATTCAATCCATGCAAGGAAGTCCCGCAAGGCCTTTCTGAATTTCTTCGTCAGAAGGAATATAGTCGGTCATGACGCCGTTATGGAACTTTTCATAAGACATCATATCAAAGTAACCCGTGCCGGTCAGGCCGAAAAGGATGGTCTTCTCTTCGCCCGTCTCCTTACACTTCATAGCCTCATCGATGGCCACCTTGATGGCATGGGAGGACTCGGGCGCGGGCAAAATACCCTCGACGCGTGCGAATTGCTCTGCGGCAGCGAAGACCTCGGTCTGAGCTACGGTCACCGCCTCCAGGAGCCCGTCGGCGTAAAGCTGGGACAGGGTGGGGTTCATGCCGTGGTAGCGGAGACCGCCCGCGTGGGTAGGCGCGGGGATGAAATTACTGCCCAGGGTATACATCTTCGCCAGAGGGCAAACCATGCCCGTATCGCAGTAGTCATAGGCGTATTTGCCGCGGGTAAAGCTGGGACAGGAGGCGGGCTCAACGGCGATGAACTTGTAGTCAGCCTCGCCGCGGATCTTTTCTCCCATGAAGGGAGCGATGAGACCGCCCAGATTGGAGCCGCCTCCGGCACAGCCGATGATGATATCGGGCTTGATATCGTACTTATCCATGGCCGCCTTGGTCTCCAAACCGATGATGGACTGGTGGAGCATGACCTGGTTCAGCACGCTACCCAGCACGTAGCGGTAGCCTTCCAGAGAGGTCGCCTTTTCCACGGCTTCGGAAATAGCACAGCCAAGGCTGCCGCCCGTACCGGGATGGGCTTCCAGGATCTTGCGTCCCACCTCGGTCTCCATGGAAGGAGAAGGGGTGACCGACGCACCGTAGGTACGCATGACCTCACGGCGGTGGGGCTTCTGTTCGTAGGACACCTTGACCATATAGACCTTACAATCCAGGCCCAGGTAAGCACAGGCCATGGACAGGGCGGTACCCCATTGGCCCGCACCCGTCTCGGTAGTCACGCCCTTGAGGCCTTGGTTCTTGGCGTAATAAGCCTGGGCGATGGCGGAGTTGAGCTTATGGGAGCCGCTGGTGTTGTTGCCTTCAAACTTATAGTAGATTTTGGCAGGGGTCTGCAATTTTTCCTCCAGGCAGTATGCACGCACCAGGGGCGCGGGACGGTACATTCTGTAGAAATCCAGAATTTCCTGAGGGATGGGATAGTAGGCGTTGGTGTCGTCCAGCTCCTGCTTGATGAGCTCGTCGCAGAACACCACGCCCAGCTCTTCAGCGGTCATGGGCTGCTTGGTCTCGGCGTTGAGCAGGGGCGCGGGCTTATTTTTCATATCCGCCCGCAGGTTATACCATGCCTTGGGCATTTCGGATTCTTCAAGGTAGATTTTGTAGGGGATCTTTTTTTCTGTTGCAGACATAACTGTCTCCTTTCCGAGGGTTGACCCTCAATCAAATGGTGGATCAGGAATGGAAATAAAAAAGCCCATCCCTGCTACTTTGCCGGGACAGGACGAAAACTTTCCTGCGGTGCCACCCTGCTTGGCGCTCTCGCGCCCACTTTAGCATACGTATCATATGCGGACCTTGTTTACGAAGTGTCGCTCCGTCTTCCATACTCAAGCACGCGGTTCCCCGCTCTCTTTCAGGTTGCCCTCGGAAGTCCATTCAGCCCTATATCTTCCGCCGCAATTCCACCGCCTGCGGCTCTCTTTGGGAACAGGGACAAGGCCTACTTACTCTCCCTCATCGGTTTGGTGGTATTATAGCACACGGACATGGATTTGTCAAGGGGGACAGAGGGATTTTTTGAGGAAATTTTCAGAGGTATTCCAAATACAAATGTTGTTTAGCCGGCAGTGCCACCAGCCAATGCCGGCCACCAGCGGCCATTTGCGCTTGCGCAAATCGGGCTCTGACTCGGGGATGTTCTACCCACGCGAACTCCATCACGCGATGGAGTATACATCGATAAATTGTTGTTTAGCAGGGGATACACTTGAACGAGGCCCCCTCCGGGAGGGGGCTCCGCGCAGCGGTGGGGGAGCCCGCGTTAATAGCGGCAACTTGTTACCCAGCAAAGAGCATTAGCCTTTTGTTCACGCGTTCTCCCTCAGCCGCCCGTCGCATTCGCTGGGCGGCAGCT
>JAFTIL010000024.1 GCA_017456905.1 Clostridia bacterium | reverse complement strand
CGCGTTCTCCCTCAGCCGCCCGTCGCATTCGCTGGGCGGCAGCTCCCTCCCGGAGGGAGCCTTACCACGGAAATCAGTACCCCTGTAAACAACAATTTACCTGCCCAAACAACCCCTCGCGGTATGTGGCTCGCACAGGTTGAACCTCCCCGGTATTGGGGGCGGGCACTGCCCGCAAACAACAATTTACCGTTATATAATCCTCGCGGGAGGTTGTTTGCATGGGGTGAACATCCCCGGCATTGGCCGCGGGCACTGCCCGCAAACAACATTTGTATTTTTCCTCTTGCTTTTTATTTATCAATACATATCAAAAGGAGCACATCATGAAAAAGATCATCCTCCTCGGCGATTCTATCCGCCTCATGGGCTACGGCGCGTCCGTGGCCGATACCCTGACTGCCCACCACGACTGCACGGTCTGGCAACCCGATGACAACTGCCGCTTTGCCTCCTACACCTTCCGTATGTGTTTTGACTACAAGGCGCAGATGGAGGGCGCCGACGTGATCCATTGGAACAACGGCCTCTGGGATCTCTGCGATCTCTACGGCGACGGTGCCTTTACCCCCATGGAGGACTATATCCGCACCTTAGTGCGTATCGCCCGGGTGCTGAAGACCTACGCCCCCGTGGTGATCTTCGCCATCACTACGCCCCCTAAGCCCGAAATGTGGGGGCACGACATGGACCGCCTCAAGGCCTATAACGCCGCCGCCGTAGAAGCCCTCAGCGCCGAGGGCGTCTATATCAACGACCTGTTCACTCCCGTCTATGAGGATATGGAGGGCATGATCTGCGACGACCTCATCCATCTGTCCGATAAGGGCATCGAGGTGTGCGCCGAGCGGGTGCTGAACGCCATCACGGCGCATCTTTGAGCCGCTGAACGTAGGGTAGGCGTTCCCCCCAAAAATCTATTATCTATTATCTTTTATCTATTATCTATTATCTATTATCTGGCGCGCGGTAGCGCAAGAAAATTTCCCGCGCCCCTGCCGGGTGTTAAATGTCCGTCGAAAGCGAACGAACTCCGTTCGCCTACTTTGAAAAAACGCGTGATAGCGGGAATTCAGCGTGTGTGGTATGTGTGGAATAAACTCTCTTTTTTCATAATGGCAACACGAAGAGAGTGCCATGATGAAGGATTTTTTAGATAATAGATATATTACGAAAGGAGACCGATCCATGAGCCTCAGAAGCAACCGCGCCCGTCGCGCCGCCTGGGAGGCGGGCATCAAGCACTGCACCTTTGACCCCCAAGGCCCCGGCGTGGTGCGTATCCATCTCATCCCGCCCGTTTATCGTCGGTTTGGCCTCGCTGAATCCATCGTCATCCTCAACGGCTACTATCTCCTGCCTTTGGGCTATGCCTGGGCCCAGCTTCTCTCGGCCTTTATAGACGAGGTCAACGCCTACGACGGCAAGACGATCTCGGATGAAGAGGGCCAAAAAATTTACGAAAATACCCTCCGCACCGTTTCGAAAATTTTCCCCCATATCTCGGGGGACGCCATGGCCGACGATCTGGAGGATATGCTGGACATCCTCTTTACCGTGGCCCGCGGCGGCAAGCCCGATGCCTATATTGAAAAAATGTCCGTCCGCGCCTATGCCCCCCACATGGCCGCACCTCACCGCATGGATCTCATGATCTCGGCCATGACCGACAGTGAAGGGAAGTGGCAATGCAACCAAAAGTGCCGCTTCTGCTATGCGGCGGGACAGACCCTCGGCAAGTCCCAAGAGATGACCACCGCCCAATGGAAAGAGGTGTTGGATCGTTTGCGGGCGTGCCGTGTCCCCATGGTCACCTTCACGGGCGGTGAGCCTACCCTGCGCCCCGACCTTGTGGAGCTGGTGGATCACGCCAAGTGGTTTGTCACCCGTCTCAACACCAACGGCGTGGCGCTGACTCAAGACTTGGTGCAAGGCCTCAAGGCCGCCGGCTTGGACAGCCTGCAGGTCACCCTGTATTCGGCTGATCCCTCGATTCATCACGAGCTGACAGGCGCCGATCATCACGCAGACACCGTGGCAGGTATCCGCCGCGCCGTGGCGGCAGGGCTGGACGTCAGCATCAACACCCCTCTTTGCCGTAAGAACGCCGATTATGCCGCCACCTTGGCCTTCATACATAGCTTGGGTGTGCGTTTTGTCACCGTCAGCGGCCTGATCTGCACGGGCGGTGCCAAGGGCAATCACCACGAGGACGACCTGACCTCCGACGAGCTTTATGCCATCGTCAAGAGCGCCAAGGCCTTCTGCGACGCTCACGGTATGGAGATGGACTTCACCTCCCCCGGCCTCATTCCCGCGGAAAAGCTGGATGAGCTGGGCATGAATATCCCCGCCTGTGGGGCTTGCCTTTCCAATATGGCCATCACCCCCGACGGCACCGTGGTGCCTTGCCAGAGCTGGCTGGGCGCCGATGCGGGGCTGGGGCATATCCTCCGTGACGAATGGAAGACCATCTGGGGGCATCCCGCCTGCGAGAAACTGCGCCGCATGACCGAGGCAGAGGCCCTGTCCTGCCCCTTCCGCGGACGAGAGGAGGTGTGATCATGGGAGAAAAGAGAACACTCCCCAAGGACGATTTCTCCGAGGAGGCGGTGAAGAAAAGACGCACCCTGCCCAAGGGTGACATCGCTCTTATCTGTATTTTGGTGGCCATTCAGATCATCACCGTGATGCTGGTGGTTCTTTATACGCCAACACCCAAGGACGTCATAGACCAATATACGATCACCGTAGAGCCCCAAAGCAACGGCACCCTGGACATCACCTACGAGGTGGTCTGGACGGCGCTGGACGGAAACGAGCCCCTCACTTGGGTGGAGATCGGTATGCCCAATCCCTCCTATCGCCCCTACGAAGGCTCTCTGTCCGACACGGTGCTGTACGCTGAGGAGCACAACGACGAAAACTACTGCTCCTACGTCCTGCATTTTCCGAGGGAGTATATCGGCGGCGAGACCGTGCGCTTCTCCTTTAAGGTCAATCAGCAGGGAATGCTGACCAAAAAACCTGACGGCACCTACTTTTATGAGTTCGTCCCGGGCTGGTTTAACGAGATACCCGTGGAGAACTACACCTTCCGTTGGAAGCTCTCCGAGGGGCTGACGACCCACAATGCCCCCATAACCGACGACGGCTACGCCGTCTGGTGGGGGAGCTTCGAGCCGGGCGGTTATACCGCCATGCAGGTGAGCTACGATGAAACCACCTTCTTCCCGGGTACGCCTACCGTGGCTTACGTTCCTTTTGAGGATGACGGCGCCTACAACGCCTTGAAGGAAAATAAGGCCATCGCCATTGGTTTCGGCGTGATTGTTATCATTGGTATTATGATCTGGCAAGTCTATGTGATCGATTGCTTCGTGTCCTACCACCGTGGCCGAGGCTTCCTCTCGGGCTACGGTCACCGCATTCACACCTACGGACGGGTCAATCCCCGTTACCGTCGGGCGGCAAATGCCCATGCGGCCTCAAGTTCGGGACGCGGCTACAGCGGCGGCGGACGCGGCTGTGCCTGCGCCTGCGCTTGCGCCTGTGCCGGCGGCGGCAGGGCAGGGTGCAGTCAGAAGGATACGAGTGAGATCCGCGCTTCGCACGAGTGAAATGGTCTGCAATACATTTTTACCCATTCTTCTTGCAAAAATGCAACCGCGCGCGCTTTATTTGGTCATAATTTCCCTGTAAAATCTCAAATTTTCAAGTAATTTTAAGAAAATTTGCAAAACCGCTTGACAAAAACTTGCAAATATGCTATGATAAGTACAATCGTTTTTGAAAAAACGATCTGTCGCCCACAGTGCCGACAAAAACACTGTGGGCGTAACTATTTTTTCTTAACGGAGGTTCACTTATGAACAGAGTATTTAACTTTTCGGCAGGCCCCTCTATGCTTCCCGTCCCGGTTCTCGAGAAAGCAGCGTCCGAGTTGGTCTGCTATGGCGAGTCCGGTATGTCCGTCATGGAGATGTCTCACCGATCTCCGGATTATGAAGCCATCATTACAAAGACGCAGGCCGACCTGCGGAGTCTTATGAATATTCCCGACAATTATAAGGTGCTGTTCCTTCAGGGCGGTGCTTCCACCCAGTTCGCGTCTGTACCGATCAACCTGATCGGCAGAACGGGCAAGGCCGACTACGTGGTCTCGGGCCAGTTTTCGGGCAAGGCTTTCAAGGAAGCTCAAAAGATGGGCTATGACGTGAAGTGCATCGCCACCACCAAGGACGATAACTTCGACCACGTTCCTACCATCACCGCCGACATGGTACGCCCCGACGCGTCCTACGTCCACGTTTGCTATAACAACACCATTTACGGCACCAAGTACGCCGCCATTCCCGACACGGGTGACGTGCCGCTGGTGGCCGATATGTCCTCCTGTATCCTTTCCGAGCCTGTAGACGTCACCAAGTTTGGCGTGATCTACGCAGGCGCTCAGAAGAATATGGCACCCGCAGGTGTCACCGTGGTCATCGTCCGTGAGGATCTGCTGGACTACTGCGACCCCAAGGCACCCACCATGCTGGAGTGGAAGACCATGGCTGACAACGACTCCATGTATAACACCCCTCCTTGCTACACCATCTATATGCTGGGTCTCGTTTGCGAGTACCTCCTGGATCAGGGCGGACTGGATGCCATGAAGGAGAAGAACGTCAAGAAGGCCGCGCTTCTGTACGACTACCTGGACAGCCAGGACTATTATATTGCTCCCGTCAAGAAGGATTCCCGCTCCATGATGAACGTGACCTTTGTCACGGGTAACCCCGATCTGGACAAGAAATTTGCCTCCGAGGCCGCCAAGGCAGGCCTCAAGAACCTGAAGGGTCACCGCTCGGTGGGCGGTATGCGTGCCTCCATCTATAACGCCATGCCCTACGAGGGCGTTGCAGCCCTGGTGGAGTTCATGAAGAAGTTCGCCGCCGAGAACCCTAAGGATTAAGAGTACGCAAGGGGGAAACTTCTTGATAAGAAGTTTCCCCCTTGACCCCCTTCAAGAACTTTTAAAAATATGTGTAGGAATCGGCGTCCCCGACGGTTCGTCCTTTCCCTTTCAAAACTTTCAAAACATCTCTCTATTTAAGATTTTTGGAATTCTCAAAACCTTTTTGCAAAAAGGTTTTGAGCAGGGTGTGGGACAGAGTCCCACATAATATCACACAAGGAGAAATTCCATCATGAAAAACATTCAACTGCTCAATAAGATCGCCAAGGTCGGCACCGATAAGCTGAACCCCGCCCTCTATAACGTCGGCACCGACGTGACCGCCCCCGAGGGCATCATGGTCCGCTCTGCCAATATGCTGGACATGGAGTTCAACCCCGAGCTGCTCACCATCGCCCGCGCAGGCGCGGGTGTCAATAATATCCCCCTGGACAAATGCACAAAGGAAGGTATCGTGGTCTTCAATACCCCCGGTGCCAACGCCAACGGCGTCAAAGAGCTGGCCGTTTGCGCGTTGCTCCTGGCCTCCCGTGATATCGTGGCAGGTATCGAGTGGGTCGGAACCCTGAAGGACGATCCCGACGCCGCCAAGACAGTGGAGAAGAACAAGTCCAAGTTTGCAGGCTGTGAGCTGCAGGGCAAGACCCTGGGCGTCATCGGCCTGGGTGCCATCGGCGGTCTGGTGGCCAACATCGCCGTCCGTCTGGGCATGAAGGTCGTGGGTTGCGACCCCTACCTGTCCGTGGATGCCGCTTGGAATCTGAACCACAACATCACCCACGCCGCCTCCTACGAGGAGGTCTACAAGGTGGCTGACTACGTCACCATCCACGTCCCCGCTACTGCAGATACCAAGGGCATGATCAACGCCGCTGCCATGGCCAATATGAAGGACGGCGTCAAGATCATCAACCTCTCCCGCGATTCTCTCGTTAAGTCCGCCGACATGATCGAGGCTCTGGCTTCGGGTAAGGTCTCTCGCTACGTCACCGACTTTGCCACCCCCGAGCTCATCGGTGTCGAGGGTGCCATCCTCATTCCTCACCTGGGCGCTTCCACCGAGGAGTCCGAGGACAACTGTGCCGTCATGGCCGCTCTCCAGATGGATGATTATCTGCAGAATGGTAACATCAAGAACAGCGTCAACTTCCCCGCCGTCTCTATGCCTCGCTCGGGCGATACCCGCCTCTGCGTGCTTCATGAGAACGTGCCCGGTATGCTGACGGGACTCACGGGTGCCGTGGCTGCCGAGGGCTTGAACATCGAGAACATGACCAACAAGTCCCGCGGTAACGCCGCCTACACCATCCTGGATGTGACGGGCGCAGTTCCCGCCGCTGTGGCAGATCACCTCGCCGCCCTTGACGGTGTGCTCCGTGTAAGAGTGATCTGATCGGTTCTCCAAATAAAGAAAACGGTGCGATTTTGTGTCGTACCGTTTTTGCTTTTGCTCACCACATGATATAGCTTTTTTCAAGGGAGGGGAAACCCCTCCCCTACAATGTGTTCCCACCGTTTTCACCCCGTAGGGGCGGATTCCATATCCGCCCGTTTTTCGTTTCCCCGAAATCTTTTCGGGAGCATATGGAATGCTCCCCTACGGTTTGTTGTTATGATTTCTCCGTTAAGTGTCTCACTCAGTCAATCCTTTGCTTTAAAGGTTTTTGAAAGGGGTGTGGGGAAAACCTTTTTTTTAAAAAGTTTTCCCCACATATATAATACATACCTTAAACGATCAAAAATCCGGAACCACGCAAGCTGTTTGCTTCGTCCGCTCTTTCGGGGAGAGGGATATCGTTGGCTGCACTCAAGGCCGCCATGGGGGCGTGATATCGCTTGGCTACCGACCACAGGGTATCATCGACGGAAGGGAAGCAGATTACGTACTCGCCGCGTCCACGGGTCATGTCCTCGCCAAAGGTGACGCCGGAGAGGGCCGTGATGGTGTCGGGGATCGCCGTGCGGAGCGCTACGGCCAGCTCTGCATCAATGCCGATCCGCTCACCATCCATACGGGCGCGGCAGGCCATCGTCTTGACGCCGCCGTCAAAATTGATGGGAGAATTGTCGGGAATGACGCAGGTCACGGGCAGTTCTCGCTCGTAGCGGAAGGGAAGCTCCAACTCTGCCGAGGTGTATTCCCCCTCGCGGCTGAGCAATAAATGAACACGGCACCGTCCCGTCAGGATCATTCGTTGCTTGGCTTTGTCCGGGGTCAGCGCCTCGGGATAGGCTGTGGCTGTCACGTCCACCACCCGTGCGGCAGGATGGATACCCGTGTCAGCCAAGGGAAGGGAATCGCTCAGGGTGAAATTGCCGTTGAAGCACCCTAAGATCCGCTCGATGGGATAGGTGGCATAGCTTTCTTTGGTCTCTCGGCGGGTGGAATACAGATCCTTGGTGTACGAGGAAGTGACCTCCTTTTGAGCCAATACCTCCAAGATAAGCCCCAATTCGCTGTGAAGATGGCCTTCCTCTACCTCAATGCTCATTTCTGCGCAGGTACCTTGAGCACAGCAGGTGCAATCGGGGGTTATACCTGCGATCTCCACGGCCTGTGAGAAGGGAATTTTTCGAACACTGACGAGGGGGACTTCCTCACTGCCCTCAGGAACATCTGCGGGGCAGAGGGTCAGCTTAAGCAGAACGTCTCCTCGGCAGATCACGGTGTCACGGCTTGCGGTGGCTTCGTGGATCATGACCTGTCCCTCTGCGCAGACCACTCGTAGGTCTCCCCCCTCAGCGGAGGAAAGGATCATGTCATCCTGTAGCGTCAGGGTCTCCCCAACGGCATGGATCATTTGTGCCGTTTTGACCGTGTCCTGTAGTTTTTCAATGGAAGCGGGGGATAATTCACTTTGATCGTTGGCCGAGAGGGGGCAGGTTCCGTACACCTTTGCGGCAGCCTTCAGGCGGCACTTGATATTCAGCCGTCGCGGGGCCGTCACTCTCCCCGTGATGGGATCGGCGGTGATATCGCAGGCGTAGGTCAATTCGCCGTCCAGAGGGGAGGCCGCACCGACGCCTCGGCCGTGGTCTCTTTCCCTGTCCCGTTCCTCGGCAAGAGAAAGGTCGAAGCGGTAATCGGCAGACAGCGGCGCGCAGTACAGCCTGTTATCGTTGCCCATATACAACGCAAAGTAATCAAGCAGGCCCTCCATAGACAGGGAATCACCCGAAAAATATCCGTTGGGCGGTGTGATAGAAGCCCCGATACGCAAAAGTCGCTTGATTTCGGGCTGATAATCGGGCAGGGAGAAATCTCCCGACAGCTCGGTGGTCAGAATACGCTGACAGATGGGTAATTGTACGCCGTAGCTCTCTGCCGCAACAGGGGTGCGGGTGGCATCAGACGGCGGGGTCATGATGTAATCATCGTTCATGGGATATCTCCTTTAGGTTTGTTGATATACTGTATGCGCTTGAGAGAAAAAGTATGTCTGTATCAAACAAAAAAGACCACCCTTGCGGGCGTACCTGCCATAGAGCAGGTACGCAATGAAATTTGCCCTTGCGGGCAAGTGAAATCGCTTTGCGGTGAAATATTTGCTTCTCAAATGTGAAATGTTCGCTACGCGAACGTGGGAAAATTTCATTTCACAGCGAGCAAAGCGAGATATTTCACAATGTGCAACAGCACATTATTTCACGTTTTGCGGAGCAAAACATTTCACTATATTCATTTGCGTCCACAAACATAGTGCTTCGTTTGTATTAACTAAAGACCACAACAAAATTATGGTTATTTTGCTATGCAAAAAGTCCGCACAAACCAAAGGCTCCCTTGTGTAAAGGGAGCTGTCGCGAAGCGACTGAGGGATTGTTTTAGCGTAAATCTAATCTTTTACAATCCCTCCGTCACGGCGTTGCCGTGCCACCTCCCTTTACACAAGGGAGGCTTTTTTACCTCCCGGAAGGTAATCGCATAGGCTTTTGATATGCTAATGTCAAAAGTGCCTTTGCGTTGCTTTTGACAAAATATTTATGTCTTTAATTAAGTCAGTGCTTGTCAAGAAAAAAGGACGAGGAATTTTAACAATTCTTCGTCCTTTTCCTGTCAGTAGGTATGATTCAATTTGATACTGCTTTATCGCAGGTACGCTGCGGGGTGGTCGTGTGGTCATTCCAAATACAGGCTGTCGCTGTTGAGAAACGCATGGGCGGACAGGGAGGAATCGGCAGGGATGAGGCGGGATGCGCCGCATTCACGGCAGGTGACCAAAATTCCATCCTTGGTGATCTCTGCCTCGTAGCGGCTCTCAGCTTGCTCGGAGGGCTCCTTGGAGGGCTCCTCGTCGCTGTCCTTGTGACAGCGGCAATAGATCTTGCCTTCTTCGTCCAGATCGTTGATCACAAACAGGACGATATCGCGCACCTGAGGATCGCCGAGGGTTTCCTCGTCGCCGTGCAGCGCGGAAAAATCCGTGATGCCGTGCTCCTCCAAGATATCCATCAGCTCAAGCTCGGTGCGAGCCAGCTCGGCTTTGACCAGATTCATCTCTCCTGTAAAACAGATATTGACGTCGGAATAGGGGCAGGGAAGGACGAACAGCTCGTCAGAGAAAAATACGTTGGTGGTGACGGTGAAATTGTGGGGGGCCGAGCAGATCATACAGGGAACACGGAGGCGAACGGTGTTGTCTCGGTTGTAATAGATCTCCAGACAGCTTTGGCCGCAGGTGCATTTCAGCTTGACCAGATCGGCCGACAGATTGAACAGTCCGACAGCGCTGAGTACGCCGCCGCCGCAATGGGGACAGCGGTAAGCCACGGTAGTGCGTTTTTCGTTTAATACCATATCAAAGTTCCTTCCTCAGTTCTCTCCATGTATATCCTATGAGGCAAAGGGAATGGGGGTGATGATTTTATCATAGGATGGCTGTTTTTCGAGAAAATATGACGGATATTTTTTAGGAGGCGCCTTAAATAAAGGAGCCGCCCGCAGGCGGCTCCTCGGATTGAGCCAAGGGCTCAGTTTTGATCAATCGTGATCGTGACCCTCGTGGTTCTCGGTCTCGGTCTCGACGGCCTCGGTATCAACGGTGACGTTGTACTTCTTGACCATCTCGTCGAACCACGCCTGCTGCTTCTCGGAAGCAACAGCGGCGCGAGCGTTGACCTTCCAGGTCATGTCGTTCTCTTCCACGAAGTAAGCCACGTAGTAGGTAGAACCGCTGTTGACCTTGGTGATGTCGCCTTCCTTGCGGCCTTCCTCGTACAGCCAGTCAGCCAGAGCGGAAACGGCACCCTTCTCGGTGATGTTCTCCTTCAGAGCAGTAGCGCCCTCAGCCTGGAACTTCAGCTCGGTAGCCAGCTTATCGAAGTCGAAGTCTTCCTTCTTCATAGCCTCTTCCAGAGCCTTGTAGAACTCCTCAGCCTTGTCCTTGCCCTTCTTCAGCTCGGTGGATGCGGAGCCGGTCTCGGCCTCGGTGCCGGTAGCCTTCTCGTCCTTCTTGTCGTCGGTGAAGGTCAGATAGTAAGCGTCCTTGGTCTTCTCCTCGTCCAGGAACATGACCTTGGTCACCACGTACCAGGTGTTGGTCGTGGTCTTGGTCTCCTTACCGTCCTTGTCGGTGGAGGTCTTTTCGGTGGTGATGACCTTTACGTCGCCAACCTTGCGGCCCTCGCCGAACAGCCACTTCTGCAGATCGGTGGCTTTCTTTGCAGCATCCTCGTCGGAGAGGTCAACGTAAGCGGTGGAAGCGTCCTGGGAGATCTTGCCGGTCTCGGTGGTGATGGCGGACTTGATGGCGGTCACGATCTCGTAACCTGCCTTCTTGTAGCCTTCCTTATCGGCAGAAGTAAAGTGCTTGGTATAGGTCTCTTCCTTCTTATCTTCTTCCTTATCCTCGGTCTTGTCATCCTCGGCAGCCTCGGCGGCGTCATCACCCTTGGTGGTCTCGTCCTCGGCTACGGGCTTCTTGATGCCCAGCTCGGCCAGAAGGGTCTCGAGAACCATCTCCTCGGTCTTGTCCTTGCCGTTGGTGTCCTCCAGCTTGGCATCGGTGATCTTGGACTTGTAGAGGTCGTCGAACTTGGTGTCGACCATGTACTTGATGATGACTTCCTTCAGCTCGTCTACGGTGTCGCACTTTTCGGCGTCAGCCTTCAGGGACTCGTTGACCAGCACGTAGGAGTGATAGAAGTTCTTGTAGAAGGAACCCTTGTTTTCCTCCTTGTACTTGAGCATCTCGTCTTCGGTCACAGCGTCGGACAGCTCCTCGTTCTTGATCTCGGCGTACTTGGCACCCAGAACAGACTTTTCAAAGGCGGAACGAACTTCCTTTACGGAAATGCCTGCGCCGATGTAGGTCTTGATGAAGGTCTTCAGGGTGATACCGAGAGATTCGGCGGTTGCCTCAAGATCCTTCATATAATTATCTACTGCGGTCTGGTCCTCTGCGTCCATGGTGACACCTGCGGCGGTAGCACCCTCACAGTAAACCACGTACTGCTGAGCGTAGCTGTAGGCATCGCTTGCGAAAGCGCCCGTACCCATATACAGGGGAAGCTGTGCGTATGCATACTCGTAGGCGTTGCTGTAAAGCTTGGTTACACCGTAAGTATCCTGGATCAGGCCATACTGGTAATACCAGAACTGGTTGGCCAGGGAAGAGAGCGCGACCTGATATTCATAAACGGCCAGCTCGTTGGCAGAAACTTTGTAGTTGTCGCTCTTGACGGCAGTATCCATCTTTCCCATGATACCGCTGGATTCCAGTGCGGAGAACACAAGAACTACAGCGATCAGCACGGCGATGACCGCGAGGCACACCGATACGTAGGGAAAAGGACGTTTGGTTTTTGCATTCTGATTCATAATCAAAAATCCTTTCTTTTCTTCGTATTTAAAGACACCGATAAAGACGGTATTTTCAAATGCGTTTTTTCGTGCATATGTCCCCACGGAGGGCCGTGAGGACACAGCTACAGACAATATACTATTATAAACTTATTTCGTGATTAAAATATGAATTTTTCGTGAAACCAAATGAAATTTTTTAACAATTTTAAAGGTATTTATTTGGTGAGAGATTAAACGTCCATGATAATGGGCAAAATCATGGGCTTGCGCTTGGTGCGGCTGTAGAGGTAACGGGTGATATCGTCCTTGACCTTGGTCTTGATCTCGTGCCAATCACAGCCTGCGCGGTTGCCGCGGCGGTTGGCCGAGAGGTATTTGTTGATGGTCTCGGCGGCGATGCGGCGTACCTCTTCCATCATTTCCTCAGACTCGCGGACGTAGACGAAACCGCGGGAGACAATGTCGGGACCCGACAAAAGGAGACCCGAATGCTCATCCACTGTGGCTACCACAACGATGAGGCCGTCCTGGGACAGATGCTTGCGGTCACGGAGTACGATGTTGCCCACGTCGCCAACGCCGTAGCCGTCGATGAGCACGACGCCTGCGGGGACGACACCCGCAAATCTGGCGCTCTTCTTGTCGATCTCCAAAATCTTGCCGATGTCGGAGATAAAGATGTTGCCCGAGGGGATACCCATGCTCTCGCCCAAGGCTTTGTTGGCGGTCATGTGCTTATATTCACCGTGAACGGGCATGAGATAGCGGGGTTTCAAAAGGCCTTGCACCAGCTTGATCTCCTCCTGACAGGCGTGACCCGAGACGTGAACGTCTGCGGCGGCATCGTTGATGACCTGCACACCCATCTTGGACAGCTCGTTGATGATGCGTCCCACCAGCTTTTCATTACCGGGGATGGCGCTGGCAGACAGCACCACCAGATCGCCGAGTCCCAGCGAGACCTGAGAATGCTCGCCGAAGGCCATGCGGTAGAGCGCGGACATAGGCTCACCCTGAGAGCCCGTGGTGATGAGGGTCAGCTCCTCGGGGCGATAGCGCTTGATATCGTTGATGTCGATGAGTACCCCTGTGGGAACCTTCATGTAGCCCAGCTCCACGGCAGCAGATACGATGTTGATCATACTGCGTCCCGTGACGGCCACCTTTCTGCCGTGACGTGCGCTGACGTCAATGATCTGCTGAACGCGGTGGACGTTGGAGGAGAAGGTGGATATGACGATGCGCTTTTCGGGGTTCATGGTAAAAATGAATTCCAGAGACTTACCCACCACCTTTTCCGAGGGCGTGTGTCCGGGGCGCTCGGCATTGGTGGACTCGCACATGAGAAGCAAGACGCCCTCGCGGCCCAGCTCGCCCAGACGGGTGAGGTCCATCATCTCGCCCTCAATGGGGGTGAGATCCAGCTTGAAGTCTCCGGTATGGACGACGAGGCCCAAGGGGCATCGGATGGCCAGGGCGCAGGCGTCTGCGATGGAGTGGTTTACGTGGACGAATTCCACCGAGAAGGAGGCACCCAGACGAACGGTATCGCCCGCCTTGACACAGCGGAGATCCGCCTTCCAGGGCAGGGTGTGCTCGCGGAGCTTGTTTTCCAGAATTCCGAGGGTCAGGCGTGTGCCGTAAACGGGAACGTCCAGCTTTTGCAGAATATAAGGGATGGCGCCGATATGATCCTCGTGGCCGTGGGTCAGCACCATGCCGCGGATCTTTTCGCGGTTGTTTTCCAGGTATGTGACGTCGGGGATGACCAAGTCGATGCCGGGCATCTCGTCCTCGTCGGGGAAGCCGATGCCGCAGTCAATGATGATGATATCCTCACCGTATTCTACCACGGTCATATTTTTTCCGATCTCGTTGAGACCGCCCAGGGGAATGACGCGAAGCTTGGCGTCGGGGATAAGCTTTAACTCGCTATAGGAGCCGCTCTTACCTTTGGTTGCTTTGGCGGGCTGTGCATCGACGCCTGCGGGACGCACGATGGATTCTTCGGCCTTGATCACCTTGCCGGGGGTGGCGGGATGCTTGCCCTTGCCTGCCTGCGCCGATTTCTTGGTGGGGAGAGGAGCTTCAGCCTTGGCGATTTTTTTCTCTTGCTTCGCTTTTCCTGCGGAGGCCGAGGCTTTTTTGACGTTTTTTACAGAGGGCTCTGCTGCCTTTGCGTTGGCGACCAATTCTCGGGAACGGTTGTTCTCCGTCTTGCGGCGATTTTGGGTAGCGCCTCGCTTTTGGGAGGCGCCGACAGGTGCCTCGTTGGGAGAGGCGATCTCGGGTCCTGCCAGAATATCGCGGGAGCCGATGAAAAATTCAGAGGGACGGGAATGCTCGCCCTTTTTGGCGGTGCTTTTAGCCGCGGGCTTGCGTCCTCCCGAGAGACGGCCGTTCTTGGCGGTGCGGTTTTTCTTTTCGTTGCTTTGATTGTTCTTTTCACTCATGCTATTGCGTTAATTTTCCTTTCTGCGCTTCTTGGCGCTTCCCGTATGCGGGCAGCCCCGCGTACGGGCGGCCCCGTTTACGGGTGGCCCCGTTTACGGGGCGGTTTTCGTACGACAAACCGCTGTGTCAATGAAATTGACACAGCAAACAAGACCCAGCCCGAATTCGCTCGCAGACGGGATGGATCGTATGTTATGTTAAGTTGACAAGACGCGGCGGATCCGCAGGGATCATGGGGAAGGGGAGAAGAACCTTCCTTGCTCGGACAATAGCCGTTCCGTCCGAGTGCCATGTGCATCTTGTTGTGGCGCCGCTTTTCGGTTGAAAACCAAGGACGCCGATCCGAACACAAACATCCTTTATATTATACACCAATTTTACGAGTCTGTCAACTGCTTGGAGCGGAGAAGACGAAGATTTTGGCTTTTGGACAATCTGTATGGATAAAACCCGTAAGGATTTGATATTTTCACTAAAAAGGGAACGATATAAGCCATAAAAACAGACTTGCGCCGCCACCTCCTAAAAGCAGACCTGCCCCAAACCAGGCTGCCCGCGACAGCCACCCGCGGATCCTTTTCTTTTGGGGCCGATCGTCCGACAGGCTTTCGTGATGGCCCGCGAGACTGCGTCGGATGATACGGTCGGCCTCGTCCATCATATCGCTTTCTTCCGTGCCGATATCTCCGTCTCTGCGCATCACAAAATACGCCTCCTCGAAAACGCGGCTGTCGTGGGTTCGGATAACGATCATTTTCTTTTGTGCGCCTCTGATCACGGTTTTAAAACTCCTTTTTTTAGTCTTGCTATGATTGTAACCCCGTGATCCGAGGTTTAAACGAACAGAGAAAGGATTATTTTATCAACGCCCCTTTGATAGAATTTTTTTAAAAAAACAGAAAATATTTGGCGAAAGATATTGACAAATATTGGAAAATCGTGTATAATATGGATGAGAAAGAACAGAAAAACACGCACAGTCGAGAGAGTTGTCTGCTTTTGATGAAATACGTAAAAATAATGAAAGGAACTACGAATATGAAAAGTACAGGTATGGTGAAAAGAATTGATGAGCTGGGACGTATTGTTCTGCCCAAGAACGTGCGTCAACCTATGGGGATTGATACAGGGGATAGCGTGGAGATCTTTACCGACGGCGACAGGATCATTTTGAAAAAATTCCAGTCCTCCTGCATCTTTTGCGGCGAAGCTGACGGCGTGATCTTTTTTAACGAAAAGCGGGTCTGCAAAGCTTGCTTGGAGAAGCTGAAGACGCTTTGAATCGAGAAAAACCATCATTTTATTATATATAAGGCACACGGCAAAGAATGATTTCTCAGCCGTGTGCTTTTTTTAGGATTTTTTCTCAACACACCCAAATTCAGCCCTTTTTCGCCGTATTTATATGATGTCACAGAGCGTACCCCTGCCGTGGCGTTTTTTGTTGGATGCTGTCGCCGCAAGCGGCGGAACGAAATAACCAAAACTATAAAGAAGTTGAATGTTTCTTGAAAAAACATCTTGACATTTACATTGTTTCGTGGTATGATATTATATGTATGATTATCTCTATCGATAACAGAAAGTGTTTCGGGGAGAAAATTTTAATTACAGGAGGTGTATTATGAGCAAGAAAAGAACAGGCTTGAGAAAAGTTTTGCCCGCGATCGTGGCCGTTTTCATGCTGACTTTTGTAATGCTCTGCTCCGTGCTGCCCGCAGGCGCTTATGAAGTGACTGCGAATATGCTGAGGGATGTCCAGCAGTTCTTTGAAACTGAGGACGATTTCGCGCTGAACCGCGAGACCCTGGAGGCTTATGCACAGAGTTATTTGGCAGATAAATTTGAGGGGGATGAAAAGCTCGATGAGCTTAACAAGCTGCTGGTCGATGAAAACGGCGAGCAGGATTTCTCCATCCTTCTTGATCTGTTGGGCGTCAATGCCAACGGTGACGATTCTGTCACCATCGGCGCTGCACTTGACGTATTGAGAAAGGTCTCCTCGGTTGACCAGCTCATTTACTTTGTAAAGGTACAGCAGGGTTATCTGGAGGTCGAGGAAGCGCCCACCTATACGGTGCAGTGGCAGGCCAACGGTCAAACCGTGACCCAGACCTACCGCCATTATGACGTGTTCAACTATCCCACCAAGGCCGAAATGGGCCTTGTTTCGGGCGAGTATATTTCTTGGGATTGCGGCGCCTTCTTTGTGGCCCCCACCTATCCCCAGAAGGTCACCGTCATCACGGGTACCGTTTCTAATCTGGCACAGGAACTGACCGATCTTTCCGATGGCATTACCTCTGCCAACGGCGTGTTCAAGGCAGTGATCGATGAGGAGACTCATCAGGTCGTGCTGGCGCTGAGCGTTTCCGAGAACAATTATCTGGACGTTCTCAGCTATGTCTTGAACAACGAAAACAGAGACGAGCTTAAGGCTGAGATCAAGGATCTGATGTACGACGTGGCTGCCGCAGGCATCAATGCAGGCGTCAACGATATCACGGTCAACGGCTATCATATCCTGCAGGTAGAGGACTATGGCCTGGATCATCTGGTTGAGGTGTTGGATCAGCTTGCCGATGGCGAGGTCAGCGGTCTCGTATCTACGACGGGCGTCAAGGAATTCCTTCTGAACGAAGATTACAGCATGCACCGCTTCACCCATATGTCTCCCGTAACGGTGAACGGTGTTACCTACGAGTCTTTCGGTGACTACGAGGTGAAGCTCTCTACCGACGGTCTGCCTGAATCCACCTGGACGGTGTCCTTCGCTTTCGAGGGCGACACCACCAATCTGGTACAGATCTGCAAGTGGGTAGAAGAGGTTGTGGCTGTTGAGCGTATCGACGGCGGTGTTAACATCCGCTTCGATCTCACCAACGAGAAGCTCCAGCTGGTCCTCAAGAAGGCATACGAGTCTTCCGCAACCCCCGAGGAGCTCCGAAATCTCATTTCTCGCTTTGTGACTGCTGACGGCGATTACTTCTACGTGATCGACGCCTCTATGACTGTCAGCGAGCTGAAGGATATCGTTCGTCACGCTGATTACGATCATATCATTGAGCAGCTCACCGGCAGAGAGCTGAACGTGAACGAGCGCGAGAAGTTCCAGGAAGTTCTGGATCTCGCCTTGGAGCAGATCCCCGCGAGATTTGACAACCTCACCATGGGTGAGCTCTACGACGGTGACCATCTGTTCTCCGGTGATGCCACCAGAGACATGGGTTACTTCGAGGATATCTGCAAGAGACTGGTGAAGGGCTATTCCTTCTTCGTTGCAGGCCGCGAGCTCAACCTTGAAGATCTGGTGGAAAAGGTCTTTGCCAAGATCGACGTATCTGACGTTTACATCAAGGTGGACGCTTACATGGGCGACTACCGCCTCTACTACGTGGATAACGGCGGCACCATCGAGGATGTCTTTATGAGACCCGGCATGGATCTTTCGGTTCTTTTCGGCAACGTGCCCGAGATGGAAGGCCATGATCTTGTTTATCTCTACAACGGCCAAGTCATCACCACAACTCCTGATGTTGATGTCAGCGCCGATGCTCCCATTACATATGAATACCGCGTAAGAGGTCACGAGCTGACCATCGAGATCCTCCTGAAGGATTCCGGCGCTCCCGCGCTTCTTGCTGGTTATCCCGACGGCACCGTTCTGACCGTTAAGGTGAACGTGCCCTACGGCACAGAGATCAATGATGCATTCATTCTGGATGCGATCAAGGATCAGCTCCCCGAAGGCTATGAGATCGTGTCTCTCCCCGAGGCAACCACCATGCCCGACGGCAACCTCACCCTTTCCGTAGAATGCGAGCGCATTTACTTCACCATCACTTGGATCGTGGATGGCGTGCAGTACGCACAGACCTCCGTGGCTTGGGGCGACGTTCCCGCCATTGAGGCTCCCACCAAGGAGGCAGACCTGAACTACGTTTACACTCTGTCCGCCTGGAGCCCTGCCGTTGAGGCTGCTTACGCAGACGCTACCTACGAGGCAACCTTTGAGGCAACCTCCCGCTACGAGGATGAGTCCATCGGCGATAACGTGATCTTTGGCAAGGACGAGGAAAACAACGATATCACCATCGACGTCGTTGGCCCCAACGGCGAGGGTATCCCTGAGATCGACGTGCCCCTGGGCCCCGTGATCGAGGAGATGAAGAAGGATCCCACCTTGGGCCTCCAGTATACCCACAACTTCGGTGACGGCTATTTCATGGAGATCGACTTCACCGCAGACGAGATGCAGCACATCATCGCCGAGCTGGATAAGATCCTGGAAGAGAAGGGCCTGACCTACGATGACGTTTCCATCCACACCTCCCGCGAGGAGACCGAGGTGGGCGGCAAGCCCGCTGTCAAGTATGACGTGACCTTCCGTGTTGACGGTGAGGACGAGATCATCGCCGGCAACGGCGGCAACACCGTTCGTGTCAACGTAGATGCTCTGACCGATCCCGAGAAGGAATACGTTGTCTACGTAAAGGACGCTGAGGGCAACCTGATTGAAGTTCCTTTCGAGACCGTGGGTACCGACGAGAACGGCAACCCCATCATCGAATTCACAACTCCCATTTACGGCGAGATCTACGTGGTCGAAGAGACCAAGGAGTATCCCGTTGAGATCACTCCTTCCGAGAACGGTTCCGTAACCGTTGATCCCGAGAACGCCGCCAAGGGCGAGACCGTGACCATCACCGTGACCCCCAATACGGGCTACGTTGTGGATCAGGTCGATCAGGTCATCGTTACCGATAAGGACGGCAACCCCGTGGTCGTGACTAAGGTCTCCGACACCGAATACACCTTCACCCAGCCCTCCGGCGGTGCGACCGTTGAAGTTACCTTCAAGCTGGCTGAATATACCGTTACTTTCAAGTATGAGGACGAGAACGGCGAGCATGAGCTCGAGGTTACCGTAAAGCACGGCGATCCCGCTCCCGCGGCTCCCGTGATCCCCACGACTTGGAGTAACGAGACCTACCGTTACACCTTTGCTTTCTGGGTCTACGACGGGGACAGCATCTATGATGAGCTGGACGTGATTACCTCTGATCTGATCGTGACTGCAGAGTACGACTCCGAGAAGATCGAATATGTGATCAACTTCCAGTACCGTGACGAGAACGGCGAGTGGGTCTACACTCCGGGTGAGGGCTACTACTATGGTGCTACCATCGAAGCTCCCGTGATCCCCACCACCATCAAGACTCTGACCACCATCTACACCTTCACAGGTTGGGATAAGGCTCTGACAGTGGTTGAAGACTACACCTTCGTGGCTCAGTATAGCGAGAGCGATCGTTATCCTGAGGGCGGCGACGTTATCGTAACGCCTCCCGATCCCGACGATCCCGATCCTACCCTGGAGCTGGAGGCCGATGCTTCGGCTGATAATAGCGTAGTCATCCCCATGGGTCCCATCTTTGAGGAAACCCTCAAGAACGAAGACCTGAATGTACGCATCCGTGTGAATTTCGCCGACGGCTATTACATGGAGGTATTCTTTACCGCTGAGGAAATGGCTGCCATCCGCGAGCAGATCGATGCTCTCCTGGCAGACGGCCAGACCTATGAGGACGTTGAGCTGTACGTTTCCCGCAAGGCCATCACCACGCCCGAGGGCGATACCGCTTACGCTTATGACTTGACCTTCCGTGTGAACGGTGAGGACGTTTCCCTCAAGGGCCATGGCGGCAATACCGTGACCGTCAACGTTCCCGAGGCTTCCGAGGGTCACGAGTACAAGGTATACGTTAAGAACCCTGTGACCGGCGAATATGAAAAGGTGGAGCACCCCGTCATCGGTAAGGACGTGATCTCCTTCACCACTCCTTACTACACCGAGATCGAGGTGGTCGAGGAGCGCAAGACCTACACCGTTACCTTCTATTATCGTGATAAGAATGGTGACTTGGCTTCCTACCCCGCTTCCGTGAAGTACGGCGACACCGTGGAAGCACCCACCAACATTCCCGGCGTATACGTAAATCTGTATCAGATCGGTACCTTCTTGGGAACCTGGACGGGCGACGTTTCCGCTCCCGTGACCGGCAGCAGAAGACATGATGCTATGTATGTCGCGGAAGATACCTACGATCCCAACAAGGGTCTGACGCTGGACTACACCGAGAATACCATCAAGGTCATCATTGACAATGCTACCAACGGTGGCGCATTCTACTTCGCGCCTCTGCTGAAGGAATTGAAGGACGGCCTCAGCCTGGAGCACACCCTGGTGGTTGACGGCTACGAGCTGAACATCTTCTTCTCCGACGAGGCAGCCGAGCACGAGACTCTGAAGAATGCTCTGCAGGCCGCAATTGCCGAGATCCCCGAGCTGGAGAACGCCTTCTACGAGATCGTGCTGGCTACTTCCCGCGAGGTAGTCGAGTCGGCTGACCATCCCGTCATCGACGGCTATCAGGTCAATGCCGTTTACAAGTACACCGTTACCTTCAAGGCCGTCACCGACGACGGTGTTGAGTATGTCCTGGCCGTGAAGGATCTGACCCCCAACACGCTGGAGGCTGACGTGGATTACGGCGCCTACAGCCAGTTCGAGGTTCTGAGCAACGGTGAAAACATCTTTACCGGCGCAGAGGGTGGCAAGGTCACCTTCGAGACCAACCACTACTCCGAGTTCTTGGTCGTAGATAAGACCCAGCTCTTCACCGTTACCTTCGTTGACCACGACGGTACCGTGCTGAAGGTGCAGGAGAACGTTCCCGCAGGTACTGCTGCTACCGCTCCCGCTGCTCCTACCCGCAAGGGCTATACCTTCACGGGCTGGGATGTGGCATTCAACTGCATTGTTGAAGATACGACCGTAACAGCTCAGTATAAAGTCAATGGCTACACCGTCATCTTCAAGGATTGGGATGATAGAGTGATCTCCGCTCAGACCCTTGATTACGGTACTGCGATCACCGCTCCTGTCATGTCCAATGACAAGAACGCCGCTTACGTCTACACCTTCGCAGGCTGGAGACTTGAGAACGGCACCGACCTCGTAGAGGTTACCGCTACTGTCGAAGGCGACGTTACCTACGTGGCAGTTTACGACGTCACCAACCGCGAGGAATATCCTGAGGGCGGCGACGTGACCGTGGATCAGGACCGCGACGGTAACAAGGTCATCGTCGAGGGCGACGCTACGGGCGACAACGAGATCGACATCCCCATGGGCCCCATCCTGGAAGAGGGCAAGGCCACCGATATCCGCGTTGAATTCGACGACGGCTATTACATTGAGATCGAACTGACTGAGGAAGAGGTCAAGAACATTCTTGATCAGATCACCGAAAAGGGCATTGACCCCAACGAAGTGACCCTCCACGTGTCCCGCACCGAGGAGGACGGCAAGGTGGTCTACGAGGTCGTCTTTGAGGATAAGAACGGCGATCCTATTGATATCACCGCAACCCAAGGCGGCAACAACATCCGCGTGAACGTGGACGGTATCGAGGACGGCTACGAGTACGTTGTCAAGGTTGGCGATACCGAGATCGAGGGTACCGTAGGTACCGACGAGAACGGCGACGTTGTCATCGACTTCTCTATCCCCGAGTACAGCGAGATCGAGGTTTCCGATCGTATCAAGACTTACGATGTGACCTTTACTTACATCGACAAGAATGGCAACTGGGTTTCTGCTACCGTGACCTTCGAGCATGGTCAGGCACTCGTCATTCCCGAGAATGCTTACAACAAGGTGCTTGTCACCGGTAAGACCTATACGCTGAACGGCTGGCTTGAGAACGACGTTTTGGTTGAGCTTCCCGCCACCGTAACCGAGGCTGCAGCTTACACCGCAGACTACACCGAAGAGAGCAACGGCGTTGCAGTCGAGAAGGACGATGATCAGAAGACCATTGATATCACCGTCGGCGGCGAAAACGGCCCTGCCGAAATCGAAATTCCCTTCGATTCCATTCTGGATGATCTTAAGAATGGTTATCAGCTGACCTACCGTCACGAGTTCGGCGACGGCTACTACCTGGAGATCGACTTTGACGAGGATCTCCTGATTGCCGCTCTGGATGAGGCCCTGGCCGCTGATCCCGATGCTGCACTGACTCTCTACACCGCACGCGCAGTCGTGACCGAGGATGAGCTCAGAGCTCAGTTCGGCGATGATTTCGAAACTCTCTTTGAGGGCTACGATATCACCAAGATCTACAAGTACTCCATCACCTTTAAGGCTGATAGTGATGCACTGGCGCTGGACGGCTTGAATAACAGCCACCGCGTCAACGTGGATTACGATGCAGACAGCGATTACACCGTGGTTTCCAAGGATAACAACGGTGAGTCCGAAAAGACCGATACCGATATCGATGCTACCGTCGGCGGCGAGGGCCGTGGCGAGGTCGGCTTCGATTCCACTCACTACTCTGACTTCTTCGTGGTCGAGATGACCAAGAAGACTTACGAGGTCATCTTTGGCTATTATGATGCCGAGGGTAATTTCGTACAGCTGGGCGAGACCCAGATCATCGAGCACGGTGAGGCTGCAGTAGAGCCCGATACCACTCGCGAGGGCTACACCTTCAAGAACTGGGATGTGGACTTCAGCAACGTTACCGGCAACTTGACTGTTATCGCTGAATACGAGATCAACAAGTACACCGTTATCTTCAAGGATCACGATGGAACTCAGTTGGGTGAGGCTCAGACCGTTGAGTACGGCAAGGGCGCAACCGCTCCCGCAGCTCCCACTCACGCAAGCCACACCTTCAAGAACTGGGATGTGGACTTCAGCAACGTTACCTCTGATCTGACTGTCACCGCAGTATGTGAGATCAACAAGTACACCGTTATCTTCAAGGATCACGATGGAACTCAGTTGGGTGAGG
>JAFTIL010000023.1 GCA_017456905.1 Clostridia bacterium | reverse complement strand
TTTGCAGTTTTGAGTGAACAAATATTTTGCAGATGCAAAGAGAAAATGCGCAGTAATATAAGATATTGCAAGCATTTTATCTGCCGCAGATGCGGATATTTGTCACACAAAACCGTATGAGTTCGGCTCTCTTCGGCTATACCCACGGAGGAAGACCTATGAAATATATTCCTTACGTCAATACGAATATGGGCAGTAAATCCCATCGGAGAAGATCCTGCGGGAACACCCTGCCCCTGACCCAGATTCCCTTCGGCATGACCTCGTTCTGTATCCAGACCGAAGTGCACGGGACGTGGTTTTATCATCCCGAGCATGAGTTTTCTGAGGGTGTACGGTTGACCCATCAATTCAGTCCCTGGTTGGGAGACTTTGGTGCAGTCCTCATGATCCCCCAAAATGACGTGGTGGCCAACGGGGGAGACATGGCATGGTCGGGCTTCCGCAAAGCCGACACGGTACAGCGTCCCGACTACTTGAAGATGCACTTTCTCCGGTCTAATTGTACCTTTGAGCTGACTCCCACCGAGCGAGGTGCCGCCATCCGTATGACTTTTGGAGATGACCGCCCCTCCTATCTGTCTTTTCTTCCCGTTCTCGGCAACTATACCTACCGTATTGATGCCGAGACCTCCACCGTTTATGGAAGCACTGACGGCCACAGCTTGAGTGATGCCAAGAATTTCAAAATGTATTTTGCCATCCGTTTTGTAAACGAAGCTTTGGATACCGAACGCACCTATGCAGAAGGCGAGGGCGGCTCTGCCTGTATCCACGCGGCGGTGAACACCCGTGTGGCTGAGGCTCGGCTGGGGATCTCTTATATCAGCGAGGAAATGGCCGCGGCAGCCATTGACCGTGAGTGCGGCGATCTCTCCTTCGATGAACTTCGCGCACAGGCCGAGGTCAACTGGGAAGAAAAGCTTCACCGTATCGAGATCGAGGCCAAGAACGAGGCGCAGATGTGTACCTTCTATTCCTGTCTCTACCGCGTGTTCCTCTATCCCAACAAGGCTTATGAGCTGGACAAAAATCAAAATCCCGTTCATTACGTTCCCCGTGACGGCAGCGTAAGAGCCGGTGTTCGCTATACCGGCAACTGCTTTTGGGACACTGCCCGCACCCTGTATCCCTTGCTGACGCTCATTGCCCCCGATGAATTTGCCGAAATGTTGGAGGGCTTTGTTGCCGATTATGCGGATGGCGGATGGCTCCCTCGTTGTACGTCTATGGGCGAGGTGGGCTGTATGCCCAGTACCCTTATCGATGGCGTGATCGCCGAGGCGGCGGTGAATGGTATCGGAAAGAGGGAAGTGTTAGAAAAAGCGCTGGAGGGTATGCTCTATCACGCCAACCACGAGGCGGAGGATCCCAGATACGGCAGAAACGGGGCGCTGTCCTATATCAAATACGGCTATGTTCCCAGAGAGGAACATAGAGAATCCGTCAATCTCACCCAGGATGCTGCTTATGGGGATTGGTGCATCGCTACGGTGGCGAAGGTCTTGGGGCGTGATGAACTGGTTGACGAATATTTGAAACGTGCTGAAAATTATAAGAAGATCTTCGATCCCACAACGGGTTTTATGCGAGGTAAGGACAAGAACGGCAATATGGCCGAAGATTTCGACCCCTGTATCTGGGGTGGTGAGTACACCGAGGGCTCTGCCTGGCAGAATTCGTTTTTTGTTCCCCATGACGTGGAGGGCCTGGCCGATCTGCACGGCGGCAGGGAAGCGCTCATCCGAAAGTTGGACGAGCTATTTGCCACCCCGCCGAGATACCGCGTCCACGGGTACGGCTTTGAGATCCACGAAATGACCGAAATGGCGTTGGTGGATTTCGGTCAGATGGCCATTTCCAACCAGCCTTCCTTCCATCTACCCTTTATGTTCGCGGCACTGGGTGACGTAGGAAAGACCGAATATTGGGTCAAGAAGCTGACCGAGGAAGCCTTCTCGCCGAACGACGACGGCTATCCCGGAGACGAGGATACAGGCACTACCTCGGCGTGGTATATCTTGTCCGTCTTGGGTATGTATCGCTTGTGCCCCGGTAAAAAGGAATGGATCACCTTCAGACGTTCTGTAAAAAGTGCCAAGATCCTTGGTAAAGACGTTTGATTTTTGGGGTTTCTCACTTTACAAATGTGCAAATATATGGTATAATGATCTCGTATCCAAATCCTTACCTTCAGGGAGGTTTTTATGAAGAAGATTTTTGCATCGCCGACGACAAGATTTCTGTCCCTCTTTCTGGTGATTGCTATGCTGGTTGGCGTATTCGCCGCCTGCACCACGGGCATTGATCCCGCCGACACTACTGTAGGCGAAACCAATGCCGAAACCGATCCCGTCACCGGCGGCGATACCGTGGACGACATGACCGATGCCCCCACCGATCCTGCCGAGACGGAGCCCGCCCTTTCGGAGACCGAAACCGAGGCCGAGACGGAAAGTGAGACTGTGGACAACTCCCAGCGTGTCAACGAGCCCACCGATCCTGCTCTGATCACATTTTACAACAATAACCGCAATCGCAGTATATTCTCTGATCCCAATCAGTGCGGTTTTGAAATCGTTATGGATGAGACATATGGCTCTGTGTTGAAGCTCACCACGAAAAAAGGTGCCAGCGATCCCTACATTTCCTTTAATTATGCCAATTACATGAAACTCAACAAGCTGGATCCCATTAACGCCGACGAGTATAAGTACATGGTTTATACCATCCGCGTGGAGAACGTGGCTTGCGAGTCCTTTGAAATGTTCTACTATGCGGGAGCCGTCACGGGGCCTACCCCGGGTTACCAGATGACCGCTTCCTTCGACGGAACCAACACGGGTTGGCAGAAGATCATCTTCGATCTGTCCGAGGTGGATTTTTCGGGTGTCCTCAATGGTATGCGTTGGGACTTCCTTACGACCGCGTCGGGAACTAACGACGAAAGCGTGTATATTTACTCTATCCAGCTTTGCAAGACACGGGAGGAAGCCATGGGTAGTCTTGACATTGATATGACTCGTCCCGGCGAGGGCTCTGATCTGACCGAGGCTCCCGTGGAGGGTGTCAATTATGATAAGGTGAACGCCCCCGACGAGGATGCTTCTGTGGACTTCTGGTTTGACCACATGACCGAGAAGCTGTATCAGAACGATACCACCTCCTCCGGCATGGACACCTACGTCATCCACATGGCGGGCAACAGCATTGAGAACTGCCAGTTCTTCGTAGCCCCCCAGGCTGACCGTAGTTTTATTGTCTCCCTCACCGACTTTGCTGACGGAAAGGGCAACACCCTGCGTACCGAGGTGCTCCGTGAGCACTACGTTAACATCAACGGCAACATGGTGCCTGACGCCCTGCCTCCTCTGGACGGTGCCGTCACCGTCAAGGGCGGCAACTCCCAGGGCTTTGTGATCAAGGTCTGGGCTGACACAAACGAGACCGCAGGCCTGTATACAGCCGAGTTGAAGATCACCGACGCCGATTCTGGAAAGATCATCAAGATCGCCAACGTCTATACCTACGTCTACGACTTCTCCCTGTCCGATGAGACAGCGCTCAAGACCTCTGTGGGTCTTGGAGACTGGGATATCGTCTCCTCCTACTGGAACAGAGAGATGAAGGACGTGGAGTATTGGGATCTCTACAAGATCTACTATGACTTCCTCCTGGAGAATCGTCTCTGTGCCTACCGTCTGCCCTATAATCTCACCGACGGCCGCGTGACCGAGTATCTGAACAATCCTCGTGTCAATTCCTTCGTGATCAACAGGATCAGCGAAAACGAAAGTGAGGCATACGGTATTTTGAGTCAGAACGAAAGCTGGATGAAGAAGGGCTTCTACTATTATGTGGACGAGCCCACGAACATGGGCCTTATGAATGAGATCGTCTATTACAGCAATCGTTTGGAAGGTAATTTCCCCGGTTACCGTCAGATCTCCCCCTTCTTTACAAACTTCCAGCTTGACGAGAATACCGACCAGATCGAGTTCTTGAAGCCTTATCTGAAGATCTGGTGTACCAAGCCCTTCGCATTTACTCCCCGCGATAAGTACATGATTCCCGGTACCCAGTTCATGACCACTTCTGCTCAGGAAAAGCAGTACGGCACCTTTGCCGAGCGTATGGCCGCTCTTGCAAAGCAAGGCCACGAAACCTGGCTCTATGTCTGCTGGGAGCCCGGTCAGCCCTATGTCAACTGGCTGGCGCTGGGTGACGGTACCGAGCCCGTGGTCTCCAGCTGGCAGTGCAAGATGACCGACTCGGTGGGTATGCTCTACTGGTCCGGCACCTATTGGACGGCTGATCCCATGAATAACCTCACCCCTCTCGTCGGTGCCGCCTCCCACGGCGACGGTGTCCTGCTTTACAGCGGTGCTCAGATCGGTAGCTACGAGCCCATTTCCTCTTTCCGTCTGGAGAACGTCCGCATCGGTATTCAGGATTACCAGCTCCTCACCATGCTGGAGGCTGGTGAGGGCGAGGCCGCCGCTGACGAAATGGTGGCCATGGTTACCACCGACGTGATCACCTACACGAACGACGACGACTATCTCCGTGCTGTTCGCGTTCTGCTCTTTGAGAAGGTCAGCGCCATGCTGAAAAAATAAGCAATATAAAAAACGGATGCACCCGCGGGTGCATCCGTTTTGATTTTGTTATGCCTTTTTCTGCATCTCGGCCAGGATCTTCTTGAGCAGATCCTCGGTGGTGGGATTGGCCTCGCGCTCCAGCCTTGCGGCTTCGGCAGCAGCGGCTGCTTCAGCGGCAGCGGCTTCATCGGCCTTCTTCTGCTTCTCGGCAAAGTAAGCGGCGACGGCGGCCTTGTCACTTGCCTTGATACCGGCGGCTTTCAGCTCCTTTTTCTGATCCTTGGTGAGCTTTTCGCTGACCAACTTCTCATTGAACTCCTTGCGTTCGTCTCTCAGCTTGTTGATGAGCTTGACGATGGTGAAGAGCACCAGGGCGATGAGGAAGAAGTTGATGATGGCGTTGATGAAGGAACCCCAGTCAATGTAGATGGACTGGGTCAGATCAACGACCATTTCTTGGCCGATGACCTCGCCTGCATCATTGAGGACGTCCTGAGCGACCTCTACCTTCTTGAGGAAGGTGAACAGCTCGGACAGAGAGTTGGCACCAAAGATCAGCGCCAGCAGCCAGTTGATGATGGGCTTGAGGATAAAGTTGCTGAGGCCATTGACGATGGCAGTGAAGGAACTACCGACGAGAACACCGACGGCCATATCAACCACGTTGCCGCGGGTGATAAACTTCTTGAATTCCGCGAAGAAATTTTTCATGTTTTTCTCCTTTGACATAACCCAAAAGGTCGAATTTTGTGGTTTCATTATATAACCTTTTGAGGAAAATGTCAATAGGCGTTTTGCATGAAAAAAGAAGGGTGTTTTTGCTTTCACGCCAAGTCGGAAGTAAACATAGGAGCAAAATTTTTGGCAGATTTATTATTCCACCCCAAATGCTGACGGCAGAAGGACAACGCACCCGAGCGGCGCAGAGGGGAAAGATCCTCCTGCTCCACGCTGATATACACGGTTTTTCCGTAGGTCAAAGGCATTTTCTTGTTCCTTCCATGGCGTGCGACCTTCAAACGCTCCGTGGAAAAGTACAGATAATGCACCCATCCGCGCCGCGTCGTCTGATATGCCAGCCCCCAATCCCGCACTTCCTCCCAAGGGATCATCTTAGGACGCGCAAGGGGTCTGTGGAAAGATATCCCCTTTTCATCTATGACCAAATAACGCCATTCGGAGCGGAGCATGGTCAAAGCCAAGGCGAAGCAAGCAAGGGAGATCCCCCCGATCACCCACCCATTCACGGTTTGAGGCTCGCCCTCGACCCAATGAACAAGTGCGCCCAAGGGCAAGATCAGCCCCAAAAAGATCATCATGACCACAACAACGGCTATTGCAGCGTTGCGTTGACGGAGGACGTAGCCGTTTTCGTTTTTTTCGTAGATGTTGGTTCCCATAAAGCGTTCCTTAAAAATCATCGTTTCCGTCAGCCTTCCGATAGGCAGAGATGTAATCCTGAAGTCCTGAACGGCGGATATCTTCCTTTTCCTTGGGACCGATGGGCAACGTGATACAGTTTTTACCCGTACGCTCGCCCGCCACAGAGGAGAAATAGAGATAAAATTGCTCGGCGGTATGATACTTTACTTTGGTTTTGACGGACGTCACGCCCCAGCTCTTGACGTGCCGCCAAGGCATATCAAAGGTGCAATGGTTGAAGCGATAACGGCGCACGCCCGACCCGTCAATCACCACGCGCAGACCCACGTAGATATACAGAATAAAAGCGCCGATAAACATACCGAACACACCCAACGCCAAGTAAAAGAAGGTCTGAAAATCCCAGACGGTGGCCCCGTCCCTCGCCAGCCACGGAATCAAGGCGCAGAATACGCCAATGCCGAAAAGCAATAGTCCCATCAACAGGATCTTGGCCTTTTGCCATCCGCTGAGGCGCAGAACATAGCCCTTGTCGGCCTTTTGGATTTTAAGTTGTTTCATGGAAAATCCTTTCTTGCGTTTAAATCAACCGCAGCTTCTCCGCCACCCGCTTGCCGTCAAAGGTAATATAGCTGTGGCTGTCAACATCATAGCCTGCGTGGAGCTCGTGTCCGTCCACCGTGGCAGAGAGATCATGCTCAAATTCCACAACGGCGGTCATTTCATCATACACCACGCCGTTCACGATCAGCTCGTTGGTGCTTTTCACGCGGCGATAGCAGATGCTATAGTCCCCAACCGTCTTTTCCAGCAGGATCTTGCATTTGATCCCCATGTTAGCACGGCGCAGCCCCGTATCGTCCACCCCGAGGACACGTCTCTTGTCGCGTTTTTTCAAGCGGTCGGTTTCCTTGCGCCTATGGATCGCTTGGATGATACCGTAAAGGATGAGGAACACACCGCAAAAGATCACGAAGATCCCGATGCCGATGTAGCCGTTATCGTAGGCGTCCAACTCTGTTTGGGAGGTCTCGAAATTCATCAGCTCCCGGGTGTCAGTCTTGATTTCCACCACGTAGCCGTTGTTGGGATTGACCATGAGATAAAGCTTGGTTCCTTTATCCAGGGACTTCATGGCCTTACGGAAATCCGAGCCTTCGGTATGAGGGTAGACCTCGTAGGTTGAACCGTCGGTAAAATAGATGGTGCAGTAGTTCTTGCCCGTCCTGTAGCTTTCAAATGCTCCCTCGTAGGCAACAGCCTCCTCGCGTGGGATGGGCTTGTTGTCCTGTTGCGGGAGGATAAAGAAAGCGCCCATGAGAAAGCACAAAAGCGCGACTGCCAAGGTAGCAGGCAGCGAATTCAGGATGGTGTCCGCCATGGCACCCTTGGAATTTCTGTATTCGTTGTTTTTCTTGTTCTTTTTCATGGAGGCTCCTTTCTTCGTATGGATGGTTTGTGATAAACAACCCCCTCCCCCATTACGGGAGAGGGGGTGACTCCGACAGGATCCATCCTGCCGCTTGGGTCTATGTAAGAATTACTTCTTTTCCTCGGTGTTGGCGGCAACCTTACCGCCCACGAAACCGGAGATCATGCTCTTGACATCCAGGCCGGTGGCTTCCTCCAGACCTTCCATGATCTGGTTGGAGGAGTTCATGACGTCACGCAGCAACTTGGTGGAGTTGCCGTCGCCGTACATAACGATCTTGTCGGTCTGTGCCAGAGGTGCGGCGGCGTTCTTGACCACCTCGGGGAGTGCCTGCAGGTACATTTCCAAAACGGAGGCTTCGCCCATCTTCTTCTGAGCTTCTGCCTTCTTCTCGATGGCCTCTGCTTCGGCAAGACCCACGGCGCGGATACCCTCGGCTTCCTTCATCTTGGCGAATGCCTCGGCCTCCGCAATGGCGCGCTTAGCCTCAGCCTGGCGCTCCTGCTCGTACTTGTCGGCTTCTGCGGCCTTCATACGGGCGATAGCGGCCTGCTCTTCCTCGTATCTCTTTGCCTCGGATTCCTTCTGACGGCGGATGAGATCGGCTTCTGCCTTCTTCTCGGCCTCGTATTTGAGTGCGTCGGCCTTCTTCTTGATTTCTGCGTCCAGCTTCTTTTCCTGGAGAGCGATCTCCTTCTCGAAGAGCTCGGCTTCCTTCTCACGGCGAGCGATGTCGGCGTTGGCGGAGGTGACTTCGATGGTCTTTCTCTGCTCCTGCTTCTGGATGTCGTATGCTGCGTCGGCTTCTGCCTTCTTGATGTCGGCGTCCTTCTTCAGCTCGGCCTCACGGATGGCCAGGGTGGTGTTCTGCTCGGCGATGCGCTGGTTGGCCTCCACGGCTACCTTGTTGGCGGACTCGCGGGCATTGGCCTCGGCGATGGCGATATCGCGGGCGGCCTCAGCCTTGGCGATCTGGGCGGCCTTGCGGATCTGCTCCACGTTGTCGATACCCATGTTCTCAATGGTGCCTGCGCCGTCCTTGAAGTTCTGGATGTTGAAGTTAACGATCTCAATACCCAGCTTCATCATGTCGGGAATGGCGTTTTCCTTGATCTTCTCGGCTACGATCTGACGCTCCTGCACCATTTCCTTCAGGCCGACGGAGCCTACGATCTCACGCATATTACCTTCCAGCACCTGAGTGACCAGGAAGATGAGCTGGCGCTGATCCATGCCCAAAAGTGCCTCGGCTGCCTTTTCCAAAAGCTCGGTGTCGGACGAGATCTTGATATTGGCCACGCCGTCTACGGTCACGTTGATGAACTCGTTGGTGGGAATGGCTTCGCTGGTCTTGATGTCCACCTGCATCACGTCCAGGGAAAGCTTATCCAGACGCTCGACCAGGGGAATGCGGATGCCCGCTTTACCGATCAGGATCTTTTTCTTCTTACGAAGACCTGAAATGATGTAAGCACGGTTCGGGGGTGCCTTGACGTAGCCGCAGATAAAGAACAGCAGGATCAAGGCCGCGACGCCAACGATGATCCAGATGGCGGTCATCGGCAGGGCAAGTGCCATAAGGCTGATGGGGTTGAACATAATTTGTCCTCCTTTAAAAATTTTCGATGGCTATGTACCGCCCGAAAAAGACGGACGGCAGGGATCCGATGGCTGGGTCATGACGGTTGCAACCGGCATGACGGTGGTCTCGGATACCACAGCATCGGACGCAGCTGCAAGGCCACCCGATGTTGTAAATATTATATCACACGGTCACATGATTGTCAATAGGGTTTTGGTGAATTTACAGTTGGTTTACAAATTGTGGGAAATGTCATATCAAGCACCCTTCCGTTGTGCGATATGCTACGAATGTAAACCGAACATAAACGGAGAGGCTGGAATGTACGGCTTTTTCATTTAATTTCATATTTTTTCTCTTGACCCTGCGAAAATTTTATGATAAAATAAGATAATAATCTAAAATCCCCTGAGATTAAATATTATTATGATGAGAAAGGGATATCACTATGGCAAAGATCAAGATCACCTGCGACTCTACCTGTGACCTGACCCAAGAAATCTACGAAAAATATAACGTTGAAGTCGTGCCGCTGGGCATTACTCTGGGAGAGGAGTTGTACCGCGACGGCTTGGACGTCACCGCCCCAAAGGTATTTGACTTTGTAGCCGAGACGGGCGTGCTGCCCAAGACCTCTGCCATTTCCATGGGCGAGTACGTCGATATTTTCAAAAAGTATACCGATGAGGGCTATGCCGTCATCCATATCAATATTTCCTCCGAGTTTTCTTCCTGCCACCAGAACGCTAAGCTGGCCGCTGAGGAGTTGGAGAACGTGTACCCTATCGACAGCCGAAATCTGTCTACAGGTTCGGGTCACCTGGTCATGGCCGCGGCAGAACTGGCCGCTGAGGGCCTTGAAGTTCCTGAGATCGTTGAGAAGCTGGAAGAAATGAAACAGAGACTGGACGTCAGCTTCGTACTTCAAACGCTGGACTACCTGAAAAAGGGCGGTCGTTGCTCGGGTGTCGTTGCTCTGGCCGCAACCGCACTTCAGCTTCGTCCCGAGATCGTGGTGGTAGAGGGCACCATGAAGGTAGGCAAGAAGTACCGCGGCAGTATGGAGAAGTCTATCACCGATTACGTTAAGGGCCGTCTCGCCGGCCGCGATGATATCCAGCATAACCGCATTTTCGTCACCCATTCCTACGTTCCATCTGAGATCGTGGAGAAGGTCAAGGCGCTGGTGGCTGAGCTTCAGCCCTTTGCCGAGATCATTGAGACCAAGGCGGGCTGTACCATTTCCAGCCATTGTGGCCCCAACTGTCTGGGTGTGCTGTTCTTCAAGAAGGGTGAGTCATCTCAAAAAGGAAGATAAATCATGTCTGTTACCACGATTTTATTCGATCTGGACGGCACCCTGCTTCCCATGGATCAGGAACTATTCGCTAAAACTTATTTTATGTCCATTGCCAAGGCCATCGCTCCCCGCGGATACGAATTTGACGCCGTCATCAAGGGCATTTGGGCAGGCACCAAGGCCATGATGAAAAACACGGGCGAGAAGGTCAACGAGGCTGTGTTCTGGGAGACCTTTGCAAGCATCTTTGGTGACCGTGTATATGACGATCGGCCGTGTTTTGACCGCTTCTACGTGGAGCATTTCGACGAGATCGCCGCAGTGTGCGGTCACGACCACCGTGCTGCCGAGGTCATCCGCCTGTGTCATGAGCGGGGCTGCAAAACAGTTTTGGCCACCAATCCCATTTTCCCAAGTATCGCTACTGAAAAGCGCATGAAGTGGGCGGGCCTTTCCCCCGAAGATTTCGAGCTGTTCACTACTTATGAAAATTCCCTCTATTGCAAACCTAATCTGAAATATTACACCACCATCCTGGAGGCGTTGGGCGTCTCCCCCTCGGAGTGCCTCATGGTGGGCAACGACGTGGGCGAGGATATGATCGCCCAAGAACTGGGAATGAAGGTCTTTTTGCTGACCGATTGTATCATCAACCGTGATGAAAAGGATATTTCTGTCTATCCCCATGGAGGCTTTGACGAGCTTCTTTCTTATTTGGATAAGACTCTCGTATGAAGGAAAAAAGCCCGATCCCTCGTGAGATCGGGCTTTTTTGTGCCTTTTATCGTATCAATTTACAAAATTATTACATTATTTTCTATATGCGTTCAAGGTATAATGATAAAATAAATATTTAGATTATATTTCTTTGACATTGATATTTCGACTCACCAATTCTACAGGAAAGGTGTGATCTTTGATGCCTCCCGGACCTCCTCCCGGCATGAGACAATTTCAATACGCCCAGGTGGCCCCTCCCAAAAATCTTTGGGACGTCCCGCGTTATCTCCGTGAGCTGTTGGGTGGCTTTTTTACCCGCATGGCTTATATCTTCAAGATCGTCTGGAAAACGGGTCCTTGGATCCTTTTTGCCATGATGTTCTTTGCCATCTTCCAGGGTGTGATGCCGGTGGTGGGCTCCAAGATCTCTCAGTATGTCCTCAACGCCATGCAGTCCTCGGGCGGCGGCTTTGAAGGCGATCTCGGCGATTTCCTTGGGCATACCGTTTTCTATCTCCTGGTGTTCATGTTCCTCTATAATATCCTCAATAGCGTGATCAACACCCTGAAAAATACGGTTACCCGTATCTCGGGCGAGCTGGTGGTACGTACGGTCAAGATGGAGATCATGAACAAGGCCAAGACCCTGGACATTTGCTCCTTCGATCTGCCTGCTTTCTATGAAAAGCTGGAGAACGCCAACAGGGAAGCGGGTATGCGTCCCATACAGATCTTGTCTGCGACCTTCTCTATGTTCAGTACCGTTATAACCCTCGCTTCCTTCGTGGTTATCCTGGCCACCAAGCTGTGGTGGGCGGCGCTGGTCATGGTGGCGGTGTCGGTTCCCTCGGCTATTATCAATTTCTATTACCGCCGCAAGAACTTCCAGTATATGCGCCGCCGTTCCAAGGACCGCAGACAGATGAACTACTACGCCGACCTCATGGTCAACAAGGATATGGCCAAGGAAGTGCGTATGTTCGGTCTTTCGGATACCTTCATCGGTCGCTACCGTGAGACCTTTGACAAGTATTTTGCGGGCATCCGCGCCCTGATCCTTCGAGAGAACGCCTGGCACGTAGCCATTACCATCATTTCATCGGTCGTCAACTGTGCGTTTTTTGCCTGGTTTGCCTATCTGGTGGTGATCGGCAAGGATATGATCGGCGATTACTCTCTTTACACAGGTGCTTTGACCTCTATCGCAGGACAGGTGGGAGCCCTGATCTCGGTGTCTGCTACCATCTATGAGGGTACGTTGTTCATCGACAATCTGACCTCCTTCCTCAAGGAAGAGCCCACAGTGGTACCCAAGCTCGAGCTTATCGAAGGAGATACTTCTGAGGCTCGGCCCCTCAAGGTCAACCACGGTCAACCCCATACCATCGTTTTTGAACACGTCAGCTTTATTTACCCCGGTACCGAGAGAAAGGTATTGGATGACGTGAGCTTTACCATCCGTCCCGGTGAGACGCTGGTGTTGGTGGGTCTCAACGGCGCGGGTAAGACCACCCTGCTCAAGCTTCTGACCCGTCTGTATGACCCCACCGAAGGCCGCATCCTTTTGGACGGTCAAGACATCCGCGCCTACGAGGTGGAGGATCTCTACCGTATGTTCGGTATCATCTTCCAGGACTTCGGCAAATATGCCGTTACCGTATCTGAAAATGTACAATTCGGTGACATTTACAAAAAGCCCGACGAAACAGCCGTTATGCAGGCAGCCCGCGAGGCTGACGCTGAGGATTACATCTCCCGTCTGCCCGATGGCTACCACACCCCCCTCATGCGTATCTTTGAAGAAAACGGCATCGAGCTGTCCATCGGTCAATGGCAGAAGCTTGCCATCGCACGCGCCTTTTACAGCGAGTCCGATGTGCTGATCCTGGACGAGCCTACCGCCTCCCTCGACCCCTTGGCCGAGCAGGAGATCTTTAACCAGTTTGACCGCCTCCGCGCTGACAAAACCACCATTTTCGTGTCCCACAGACTCTCCAGCGCAACCGTGGCCTCCAAGATCCTTGTGCTGGAATACGGTAAGCTGATCGAGGAAGGCGACCACCGTTCGCTGATGGCCAAGCAAGGGCGGTACTACGAGCTGTTTACCACTCAAGCAAAGCGATATATCACCGAGGGCGAAAGCGTGTTGGGTGAGGCGGATCCTCCGCCCATACCGCCCCACGGCAGACCGTCCTTGGGTCAGCCGCCTTTCGACCGTCCCCCTCACGGCAGACCCCCGAAAAGGGAAGATTAAATTCTCACCAATCCGACACTTTTCCCATACCTTCATGGTAGAGGGATGTATGCGTCAATAGAATTCATACACAATCAAAGGAGATTCATTTCCATGCTTAAAGTAGTCAAATTCGGCGGCAGCTCGCTGGCCGACGCCGAGCATTTCAGACAGGTCGCCTCCATCGTTAAGGCAGACCCTACCCGCCGCTTCGTGGTGCCTTCCGCTCCCGGTAAGCGTGATAAGAAGGATACCAAGGTCACCGACCTGCTCTACGAGTGCTATAACCTCATCAAGGCCAGAGAATCTCGTGAGGTCATTGATGCGGCTTACGACCGTATCTGTGACAGATACAACAGCATCATCAAAGATCTGGGCCTGGATTTTGACCTGTCCGGTGAGCTGGCTTACGTCAAGAACGCTATGCTCCACGCCTCTGGCCGTGACTATGCCGCCAGCCGCGGCGAATACCTCAACAGCCTGATCCTGGCCAAGTATTTGGGCTTTGATTTCATCGATGCCGAGAACGTGATTTTCTTCCGCGACAACGGTACGCTGGATGAGGAAAAGACCCAGGAGGTGCTGTCGGCCGAATTAAAGCAACACGCCTATGCCGTCATCCCCGGCTTCTACGGCGGTATGCCCAACGGTACGGTCAAGAACTTCTCTCGCGGCGGTTCGGATATTACTGGCTCGATCGTGGCCCGCGCCGCAGGCGCAGACCTCTATGAAAACTGGACTGATGTGTCCGGCTTCATGATGGCCGACCCTCGCATCATCGACAATCCCTGCATCATCCAGGAGATCACCTATCGCGAGCTCCGCGAGCTTTCCTACATGGGCGCCACCGTTCTTCATGAGGATGCCGTATTCCCCGTACGTATGGCGGGCATTCCCATCAACATCCGTAATACCAATCGTCCCGAGGATGCAGGCACCATGATCGTGGCCCACGCCACAGGCTATGACATGGGTAAGGTCATTACGGGTATCGCGGGTAAGAAGGGCTTCTCGGTGCTGACCATCGAAAAGGATCTCATGAACTCCGAGGTGGGCTTTGGCCGCAAGGTGCTGGAGATCTTTGAAGAAAACGATATCTCCTTTGAACATCTGCCTTCGGGTATCGATACTATGAGTATCGTGGTCTCCTCCCAAACTTTGGAGGGCCGCCGTGACAGACTCATGCAGTCCATCTCCCGTACCGTCCGTCCCGACAGTGTGTTTATTGAGGACGACCTGGCCCTGGTGGCCGTGGTGGGACGCGGTATGGTCAAGGCCAAGGGTACGGCTGCTCGCGTGTGCGATGCGCTGGCCCGCGCAGACGTGAACATCCGTATGATCGACCAAGGCTCCTCCGAGCTGAACATTATCGTGGGTGTGGACGACGCCGAGTACGAGGATGCGCTGAGAGCGATCTACGCTGAATTTGTGAAATAAGATCATCGAATAGAAAATCGACCGATACACGCTTGATGTGTTTCGGTCGATTTTTTATTTAAATAGCAGGATCGAAAAATAGGTTACCGTATCCGGGCCGTTCATATATCGGATGCCGATCGCTTTGGACATGGCACAAACGTCGATGCCGCAGGCCTCGGGAGGGCGGCGCATTTTGTCGGGATGGCGGCATGGCGCGTCGGGATAGGTGCAGGTCTTACACAAAATGCAAGTGCCCATACCCAGGTGAATATAGCGAAGATCCGTTCGGGAAAGAGCTTCCGCGATGGCGTTGTCAAGCTTTTGGTGATCTTCGGCAGCTGTCTGCATCCCCTCGATGTCAAAGGAGTCCTCCAGTATGTGACAGGTGGTGAACACGAAGGCGGACTTGCACGCGCAAAATTCGTCTCGCAAAGTTTCCCACTCGCCGCAACCGGGCGGGCAACTCCAGGACGTGCCGTATTTGCCGCATCGGTTGACCTCACACATACTGCGCACCTCGGCGGAAAAGGGAAGATCACATGGCGAAATCCAGACGGATTCGTGAATAGAACAGACCGTAGAGGGCAGGGAAGCCAGAAGGGGCGCAAATTCGGTTTGTATATCGGTCATATAGACTCCTTTCGGGAGATAAATTGTTGTTTGCCGGCAGTGCCGGCGGCCAACGCCGAGGATGTTCAACCCATGCAAGAAACATCCCGCGAAGGGTAAAAATCCTTTAGCAAAAAATTGTTTTAAAGGTTCTTGGAGGGGGTCTGGGGGCACTTCTTTCAAGAAGGGCTCTCCCAGGCGTACCCCAGCAAATAACAATTTTTCCCTCAATCGTCCCCGTAGGGGAACATCATATATTCCATGAATTTATCGTTGAAGGAAGGGGAAAGATTTAGTTCTACGATCTCGCAGAGGGCCGCGTCGCAGGCTGCTCTTTCAATGAGCGAAGGATCACAAAGCGCCATGGTCGCGCCCGTCAAGGACGTATTGCCAACGCTGATCATATGTTGGCGGGGACAGTCGGGTAAAAGTCCCACGGCAACAGCCGAATTTATGTCCATATAGTACCCAAGTCCGCCTGCAATATAGATGCGGGACAGCTCGTGGGGGGATATTCCCGCTGTTTCGCAAAGAACCTCCATCCCCGCGCGCAAAGCGCTCTTGGCAAGCTGAAATGCGCGGATATCTCCCCCCGTCAAGGTCAGATCCTCGGCGTAAGGGAAGGGATCTTCTTCAAGATAGCCCGTTTCGTCTATCAGTCCTCTTTGAAGCAAAACGGCGATCAGATCAATGAGACCGCTGCCACATATACCTATGGGGGGCTGATTGTCGATGGTTTTCGTTTGTGTGGAGAGTCCATTGAATTTCACGCCGCAAACAGCACCGCTGATGCCGCCTACGCCTGTGGAAATACCGGCCCCTTCCAAGGCTGGGCCTGCCGCCGTGGAGGTGCCGTATAGCTTGCTCCCGTGATTTTGGCCTGTGTATAGGATCATTTCACCGTTGGTACCCATATCAACAAGAAGGACGGGCTCGTCGTGGTCTGTGATCTCTTGGGCCAGCATTCCTGCCGTGATATCACCGCCGATAAAGGCGGAGATCGACGGCAAAAGGGTGACGGTGCCCACGGGAAGGTCGAGTTCTGCACCCGTCAGTGTTTTCGCATGGGTGAAGGCGGGTGTGAAGGGATAAGCGCCCATGCCCACGGGGGAGATGCCGCAGAACAGATGGAGCATGGTGGGGTTGCCCGCCACGGTCATGCGGGAGACGGCTTTCCCGTTGGTTAGCTCGTATATCATGAGACGGACAGCGTCCAAAAGGAGCGTTTGCATGATGGGGAGGTTGCTTTCGTTTGCCATCACCGCGCCGATGCGGCTCATGACGTCCGCGCCAAAGCTTTTTTGGGGATTGAGACGGGACACGGTTCGAAGAATGGCGCCGCTTTCAAGGCTGACCAGGGCTGCCGCCAAGGTGGTGGTGCCGATATCCAAGGCAACACCGCAGCTTGAGATATCTACCACGGTACTTCCCGTGGTGTCGATCGTTAACCCTTGCCCTTCGGACACAGGGAGCAAAATGACGGCTTGTTGATGACCGCACCAAGCATGGCAGGCAAGGATTTGCCCCTCGCTGTTCGGCATGACGGCGGTCGTCCCGTTGGGATCAGCCGCAAAGCTCCCCGACAGGACGGTCACACGGCACTTGCCGCAGGTCCCACGACCGCCGCAGTCAGCGGTGAGCGGATATCCCGCTTCAGCCAAATAGACAGACAGACGTTTGCCTGCGGCCTCAGAGGGAATGGTGATCTGTATCAAACGGCTCATAAGCGGATTTCCTTGATCTTCTCTGCGTAATACTGCACCAGCTCAAACTTGGTGCCGGGCATGAGACGGTGGTCGGGGCAGGGCAAAAATCCACCCATGGCCGACAGGCGGCGCAATCTTTCAAGCTCGCGGTCAACGGCGGCTTTGTCCAGACGAAGAACGGTCTTGTCCATGCCGCCTACGCCCAGCATTCCCTTGCCGTACTTGTTTCGGGCGGCTTCAAATTGGTCGCCCCAGGTACCGATCTCAATGGGGAACATGGTGTTGATACCGTTTTCAAACCAAATGGGCAGGAGCTTGTCGGTGACACCGTCGCAGTCCAGGGAAATGATGTCGATACCGTAGCGATGGCAGAGATCATTGCGCTTCTTGTAGTGTTTGGCACACAGTTCCTCAAACGTATCGGGGGAGAGCAGGGGGCCCGAGTTAAAGCAGATGTCCTCCCAGTAATGGGCGAAGTCAAACTTTGCGCCTGTTTTGAGGATCTCCTCGGCGCACTTGTACTGCATCTCAGCATAGGTGTCCACGATGTCAGCAAACAACGCCTCGTCCTCATCATACATGAGATAGCTCATGCCCATGACGGACACCATGGAACGGATATTGCCGAGGACGGAGCCTAAGTGCAGACCGATAGGTACGTCGGGATCACGGGTTTCGTTGAAAGTTTTGTAAAAGTCGTAGTTGACCCGCTCGGGGCAGAACTGCATTTTGGGACGGTAGAGAGTCTCAAAGGCCTCTCTGTCCTTGAGAAGATAGTCGTCCTCCGAGGGGATGGAGGTCACACCGGGCTTGATACGCTCAATAAGGCCGTCGTGGTTTTGTACCCGCTTGGTGCCGTCGGGCAACACCTCCAGGACCTTGGGTTCAAAGCAAGGATAGAGGCTGTTGTTGGAGCCTACGGTGCGGTACCAGTTGAAGTCCCAGCCCAAGAGCTTGTCAAGCTCGGTATCTATTGCGTTGCCATCGGCCCAGCCTGCGGCCGTCTCACGGGAGATGTGGCCCTGCTCGACCCACTCCCAGAGCAACTCGTTCCAGTAGCCGAAATGGACGGCGGGGAGTCGGTCGGCGGGCTGATAGTGGAGGATATTCAATGCGCGTTCGCGGTTGGTCATGTTGTTTCCTCTTTCATTTGGGGTTTGATATGGTAAATTGTTCACCAAAGACGGAGCAAGGCTCGATCTGACTTTCCTCGTGGGTCACCTTACCGCAATACTCGCGGAGCAGGGCAACGTAATCCTTGTAATAATCCATGGGTACGTCGGGAGGGGTCTGGTGATCCACCGAGACGATGACCTTCCCGCGCTTCATGGAAGGCAGGATGCGCTCAAATTCCTGACGCATGGCTTCCTTGCCGTGCTTCATGCACATCTTGTCAAAGTGACCGAGAAAGGCCATCTGCGGTTGCTTGTCAAGATAGGTAGATACGTCCACCCCGGCTTGACGTTCCAGGGGAAACATCCCGTCCGCGCCTACCTTGGCGTACCAATCCACAGCCATGGTGATGTCACCGTCGGAGTCAATGAACACGGGGATGCCGTACTCGTGGATAACGGGGATGACTTTTCTGTAAAAGGGCGCAAGAAATTCGTCGAAGCAGGCCTCGGAGATCATGGGACCGGAATTGTAGCTCATATCCTCGGCAAAGCTCATGAAATCGAAATGGAAACGGGAGAATACGTGGCGGAAAAGATCGATCAGCCAGTCAGAATAAGCCTCGCACATCTCATGATACAATTCGGGATAATCATAAAAGCTATAAAGATGGTTTTCGATGCCGAAGAGGGTGCGGGGATACCAGAAAAAGCCCTCTACCGTAAAAAAATGCAGGGTATCACCACGGTCGTGCGTCCTTTGCAGATATTCAAAATGCGCGTCGGGAATGACCGATTCCACGGGAGGGAACAGGGTCTTTTTGACCCGCTCCCAATCGGATTCATCCTCCACAATGCCAAGCCCCTGTCCGGGAACGGGAGGGGTTGCGGCGGTGTGGTAGGATACGCCCGTTTGAAGACACTTGTCCAGACCGAAATAGTCCTGGATGGCCTCCACCGAGGCACATTCCGGCGGCAGACCTTCCTCGCGCCAGCGATTGACGGTCAGATGCCACCAGGGCGCCCACTCAACAGCGGGGGCGCGGTCCACGGATTGACCCGACAGATAGCGGCGAAAACGTTCCGAAGCGGTCATGCGGTACCTCCTTTGGCCGCGTCGCGGGCGGCGCCAAAGAAAGCGTCAATGTTTTCCCACTTGGCGGCGGGGGGAATATCGCACCCGGAGGACAGCACGAAGTTGGGATGCTCGCTACACTTTTGGATCAGCTCGGTCACGGCGGCGTACATTTCCTCGGGCGTTCCTTTGGCAAAATGATCCACGGGGGAAATGTTGCCGCACACGGGGCGGTCAGCGGGCATTTGCTCCAGCATATTTTTAAGATCGACGGCGTCACCAAAATGATATGCCGCCGCACCGTTTTGATAGAAAGAATTCGTCATCAGGGGGGTGTTGGGGCCGCAGTTGTGATAGACAACGACGAAGCTCTCGTCCTGCACCGCCTCTACGATCTCCTTGACGTAAGGCGCGGAAAATTCGGTTTCCAGAATAGGGGAGAGAAGTCCCGCCAGGGGCTCGGCCATGACGATGCCGTCTGCTCCTGCGTCTTTATAAGCCTGCGCGTAGGCCTTTAAAAAGGCGGTGGTCTTGCGGAGGGCGGCGTGAACGAAATCCTCGTCGGCGATGCAGTTGACCAGCGCTTCGGATACGTCCATGAGCCGTCCTGCCAGGGAGAAGGGGCCGATGATGCCCGCCAGTACGGGGCGGTCGGTGATGGCGGCTTTGGCATTTCGGGCGGCCTCAATATAAAGCCCCGTGCGGCCGTCGCCCACCGCAGGGACTGTCAAGGCTTCAGCCTCGTCCTCATCTGTGATCAGCGAGCCGATGACGGTGGGAACTTCATTTTCGGCGTCCTTGATCTCACAGCCGAAGGCCTCGGCCTCCACCGACAGATCCATCATGCAGACCGCAGCGGCCGCGTCTGTGCGCTCGGCCACTCGGATGATGCCCTCGGTCTGCAGGGCGGCATTGTGGGTGAAATCGTATACGCTGACCCCCAAAAGCTGCGCCGAAGGGAAGGAGAGCAAGGGAAGAGGCTTTTTACTTGCGGGCAGAGTGGTGAGCCACTCGTTCATGTTATACTTCATATGATTTGTCTTTCATCTCAAGAATAAGTCGTTTGGCTTCTTGGGCGGCAGAAGCGGCGTCCAGGGTGTAGCAGTCTGCGCCGATCTCGTCGGCAAAGGTCTGGGTGATGGGCGCACCGCCCACCATAACCTTTACGTTGTCGCGGATGCCTGCTTCCACCAAGGCGTCGATGACGTCCTTCTGGCTCATCATAGTGGTGGTGAGCAGGGCAGAAAGGCAGACGAGCTGAGCGTTGTTTTCCTTGACGGCGGCTACGATGGCAGAGGGCTCCACGTCCACGCCAAGATCCACGCAGGAAATACCCTGACCTTCGATCATCATTTTGACAAGGTTTTTGCCAATGTCGTGCATATCGCCCTTGACGGTGCAGATGACGGCAGTACCCAGGGGCTCCACGCCCTCATTGGTGAGCACGGGCTTCAAAATTTTGAGACCTGCATTCATGGCACGGGCGGCGACCAATACTTCGGGGACAAAGACTTCGTTGTTTCGGAACTTGTCGCCCACGATATTCATACCGACGACCAGACCTTCGTTAAGAATTACCTCTGCGGCGATACCCTCTTCCAAGGCTTGTGTGACCAGGGCGGAGACGTCTTTGGCTTTACCGCGTTGGAGCTTTTCGGAAATTTCATTCAAAAGTGCAGCATTCATGGGGGATATCCTCCTGTGTATTTATGCTATCATTATACCATAAGATAGCGCGTTGGTAAAGGGCTTTGGAGATTTTTTTGTAATCTTTTTGAGAGATAAGGTAAATGGTTGTTTGGCGGCAGTGCCGCCAGCCAACGCCGGGAATGTTCAAACCTTGTGAGCAGCATCCCGCGAAGGGATGTTGGGATATCTCTGTGGGGAGGGGGCCCCACATGGGCGGTGAAAGGGGCGCTGGCCATTATGCAAATATCCCTCGACAGGTCAAGCGCTTTACACTCTTTACCCATTGTCTGATCTCATGGCAAATTTTTTGCTAAAGGTTTTTGAGGGGTTCCCCTTGGCGTACTCCCAGCTAAGCAACAATTTACCTCACCACGTCATTTTCATTTTAATCTCCATTCCGCCGCCAGCGGCGGCATAAATACATTTTGCAATTCGACCGTGTCGCTTATCAGCGACAAAAATGGGGCCCAACCCATTTTTAGGGAGAATTAGGCGTGAAACAGTTTACTTGGGTTTATGATCTTTGAACTTTCACGCTATCTCCATTCCGCCGCCAGCGGCGGCATAAATACATTTTGCAATTCGACCGTGTCGCTTATCAGCGACAAAAATGGGTTGGGCCCCATTTTTAGGGAGAATTAGGCGTGAAACAGTTTACTTGGGTTTATGATCTTTGAACTTTCACGCTATCTCCCTCTTGACTTTCTGCGAAAAACAGGTTATACTATAGGCGCAGGGATTTCCGTGCCGCTTATTGAAATCATAGGTCAGATCACCGACATGGTGGCTGTCATAGGGCTCGTGCGCTATCGAAAAGGAAAAATCCCTCGGCTTTGTGACTCAAGTCACATACTTTTTTATCAAAAACGTGCTATACTATGTACGTGAAAATAAAAACAACCTAAGGAGGTAAATGATATGTCTGTCATTCATGCAACCAATCAGAATTTCAATGAGATCGTTATTGAAAGTAACGTCCCCGTGCTGGTGGATTTTTTCGCTACCTGGTGCGGCCCCTGCCGCATGATCGCCCCCATCCTGGAGGAGATCGCCGCAGAGCATCCCGAGTACAAGATCGTTAAGATTGACGTGGATGAGGAGCCCGATCTGGCTACCCGCTTTGGCGTTATGAGCATCCCCACCCTGCTTGTGTTCAAGAACGGCGAGCTTGTATCCACCACCGTGGGCGCTCAGCCCAAAGCTAAGCTGCTCAGCCTCTTGGCATGAGGATCGCCATGTCTGAGAACGTAAAAATTTACGATACCGTCATTCTGGGCGGCGGCCCCGCAGGGTACACCGCCGCCCTGTACGCCGTGCGGAGCGGACTTTCCACCCTGGTACTGGAAAAGTTCTCCCCGGGCGGTCAGATGACTCAAACCGCCCAGATCGACAACTACCCCGGCTTTCACGAGGGTATCGACGGCTTTACCCTGGGCTATCAGATGCAGTTGGGGGCCCACCGATTCGGTGCCGAAACGGTGCAGACCGAGGTCCTGTCGGTGGAGCTCAAGGCCGATCCCAAGGTTATCACCACGGATGTGGGTGCTTACTATGCTAAAACTGTCATCATTGCCACGGGCGCGGATCACAAGCACCTGGGCGTTGAGGGCGAGACCGAACTTATCGGCCGCGGTGTGGGCTATTGTGCCGCTTGCGACGGTATGCTCTACCGTGGTAAGACCGTGGCAGTGGTGGGCGGCGGCAATACCGCGGCGGCTGACGCGCTGTTTCTCTCCCGCGTGTGTGCCAAGGTCTATTTGATCCACAGAAGAGACACCCTGCGCGCCTCCAAGATCTATCACGAGCCCTTGGAGAACACGGGGAACATCCAGATCCTTTGGAACGCCATCGTGGAGACCCTGCACAGCGACAAGAAGCTGACGGGCGTGACCCTTCGCCAAGTGAAAACGGGGGAAACTGTGGAGCTTCCCTTGGACGGCTTGTTCGTCAGTGTGGGACAAGCACCCAATACAGACCTTTTTAAGGGCCAGCTTGATCTGGACGAGGCGGGTTACATTAAGAGCGGGGAGACCACCGAAACCAATATCCCCGGTGTCTATGCCGCGGGCGACGTGCGTACAAAGGAGCTTCGCCAAGTGGTGACCGCTGCCGCTGACGGAGCCGTGGCCGCTCATATGGCCGAGGGGTATCTTTCTAAAATCTGAATATCACCCAAAAGGATGCCGAACCGTGATTCTGCATCCTTTTTTTTGTGCCTGCCTATTGAAAAAAATGGGTGGACATGGTATAATGGAATAAACTTTGAAACCAAAGAGAGGAATGCCGATATGCATAAGATCAATACCAAAAAATGCCTGCTCCTGCTTTTGGCCGCCGCCATGACCATAGGACAGCTGGCTGCGTGCAATCCTACCCCCTCAATTTCCGACGGGACGGATGACGAGACTCAAACCTCCGAGGCCACCTCGGAGCTGATCGTAGAGACCAATCAGGAAACCGAGCCTGTGATCGACGAAAACAGCCTCATGTTGGCGGAGGACGGCAAGACGGATTATACCCTCATCATCCCCGATTACGCCGCCGCATGGGAGCTTACGGCTGCGGATGAATTGGTCGCTTTGTTTGCCTCCGCAGGGGTTACTCTGCCTGTGGCCGTGGATACTTCCACCGAAGTCGGGAAACACGAGATCGTGCTGGGTTATACCAACCGTAACAGCGAGCATCCCGAAGGTTTCTTTGACGTGGGCAAGGACGGTTACCATATCCTTGTATCCGGCCCAAAGCTGTATATCGGGGCCAACACCGAGGCGGGCATGACCGCCGCTGTGGAAAGATTTGGCGTAGATACCAAGGTAGCTGACGGCTCTGTCGGTATCTACGAGGCCTACGTCTGCAAGGCCACCGATACCGAGGAGGGCGGCGTTCATTACGATCTGACGGGCACCTTTGCCGACTCGGTTGAATACGCACAAGCCATGAAGGACGGCGTGCAGGCGGGCTACATCGGCGGCAACCGTACGAGCTTTGAAATGAACAATCTGAACATGGCCATCACGGCAGATCTGACGGGCAAGAACAACAAGCAGATTTCTGCGCTTGTCAATGAAAACGGGATTCCCTATTTCCGTAACACCATGGATATTTATGCCATGATGGACGATGGCAGTATCTTTTACGGTTCAGAGTCCTCTATGAATGGCCGTGTCAACATTTACCGCTATGGTACTTATTATTATGAGACCCATGTTCTTGGAACCAACTTTGGCCAAAGCTACGAGCTGGATGAATCGGTGGAGGCTAATGATATTCTTTCCAAACTGGGGCGCCTTTCCGGCAACCAGATCGAAAATATTGAAAGCAGTAAGGATCATATTTCCTATACCGTGACCAACGGCGGGGATCCTTACCTGAATATTTTCTCGGGACGCAACTATAAGATCGATCACTATAATGCAATCATGATCACTATGCGCGTAGAGGAGGCGACTTCCGCACAGTTCCTTTTTGCCGCAGGCAGTAAGGACGGCATTGACGGCTCCCAGTACGTAGATTTCGTGGTCTATCCCGGGGAGGAATTCGTCACCTATGTTGTCCGCATGGACGGCGTTCAGGACTACACGGGTCAACTCAAAGCGCTCCGCCTGGACTGCGGTGCCACTGCAGGTGAAAACATTGAGATCAGTGAGCTGAAGCTGGTCCACGTCACGGATCTCCCCGTTCCTCCTCTGGCGGTTGACCGCACCCTCCATACCTATTCCGATAAGCTGAATCAAGTGGTCAATCTGGTGGCCACCGACAAGATCACCAATTTGACCGCCTACGGCATGAAGACCGAGATCGAGGCTTCCCGCGTCAAGGGTATGGTTATTGTGGACAAGAACGGCGAGCACCGCGACACCCTGAGCGGTATCGACTGGAAAACCGTCACCTGCGTGGGCTTTGACATTGATCGCGCCGGTGTCTTCGGTTACGTCATGACCCCCCACAAGGACAGCGGCAGTCTCACGGTGTCCTTGGAGGATGGCGTCTATATCATTGACCAATCCATCGATGCCGTCGCCTTCGTCGATAAAGAACAGAAGCTCACCTTTGGTCACCGCGTCTACACCGACAGCTCCCATGATTTCGCGGGTCTTCTGGACGCCCACGACGAAGAACGGAACCCCTTGGAAAAGGTCAGCGTGGTCACCTCCGGTGACAAAGCCAAGTACCTCGGCTACGATCCTCTCCGCGGTGCCTACGGCTTTGATATCAGCGGCGTGGACTTTAACCAAGCCTATTACGAGTATCCCGACAAGCATTTCACCATCAACGCCAGGATAGAAGGCGATGATCATGACAGAACCATCTACGTTTACGGTCACACCGTCTACGGCAATTTGGAGTCTGCCGTGGTGCTGGATGAAAACAAGCAACTCCTTCCCATGGCCGTTCAGGTCTGCAAGAACTTCAAAGGAGAGAACGAGGAGCCCCTCTACGACAAGGGTGACATGAGCTATGGCGAGGCCTACTTCCCTCTTTCCGTCAAGTCGGGCGAGACTCTGAATTTCTCCATCCTGCATCTTTATCAGAACTGGGGCAAGTATCCCCTGAAGCAGGTGTCCTCTATCCAGTTCATCGCCCCCTATTATCATCTGTCCACGGGTGCCACCGAGACCAACTGTATCGCCCCCTACTACGTCTACGGCAAGGATCGCTGGACCTTGCCCGACTTCCGCGCCATGTCCGCGCCCTTGTGGGCAGGACAGCCCCAGCATACCAGCGCGGGACGGCTCTACTTCCTTGAGTATATCACCGCCGAGGGCGAGGAGGTCTACTCCGAAAGTACCACCGATATCGTGGAAGCCTACGGCCCCGTATACGCCGATGTGCTTATGTCCTACGTCTCGGACGACGAGAGGATCAAGGTGGATTACCGTCATATGGAAATGCCCCAGACTGATGAGAACCGCACCTACTACGAGATCCGCATGACCGTCCTTGAGAATATCGAAATTGAAAACTTCAAGGACGATTTCTCCATCTTCTCCATGGACGGCCGTGGCGTGACTTACGAGACTGTCTCCTATTTGGACGAAAACAACAAGCCTGTGGTCACCGAGCCTGAGCTTCGTGGCAAGCGCGCGGACTATCACAAGCTGGGCATGCAGTCTCCCTTCTTCGCTTACTCCTATTCCTCTGAGTCTTCGGACTACGTCAACATGGCAGTAATCATCAAGGATTGGCATATCGTGATCGGCGGTGAGCAGTACACCGATCACCTCATCTTCCGCGACATTGGCAAGGGCGGTCTCAACGACGGCACCCTAACTCTCAATTTGGGAAAAGTTACCTTGAAGGCGGGAGATACCATCAGCATCAACCTGATCCTCCTTCCTTGGGGCTCCCAGGAGACCGCCAATACCGACATATCCAACGTCCTGCAGGTAAGACAGGATACCTGCCTGGATCCCTTCAAGGCTGAAGCAAACGTAGGCGAGATCATCCCTGACACCTATATGCCCAAGATCAAGGCAGAGAACAACACCGCTGAGTTCACCGTCTCAGGCGGCCACAACAACATGGTGGTTCGTGTTTACGGCTTCGATGGCTGGGAAAAGCCCGTCATCGAGGAGAAAGTCAATGGTCAATGGGTGACCTACGACGTGACATCGGTCAACGACTACGACGGCTATATGGTCTTCTACGACGGAGACGGCACCTACTCCTACGCTTTTGTCATTCCCATGGACAATGGTGAAGAACGGACTTTCCGTGTTTCGGCACAGTAAGCCTGTATTTATGAGGTTCAAAAAAGATATGTTGTGAGGCTTGACTTTTGGATCTTATCGTGCTATAATATCAAAAAAATAATAACAACTGCCACCGGGTAGTGAATGCAAAGCATTCGTTCGGCGTATCGTTAGGTCTTTGAAGATACGCCGTGCGGGTGCTTTCTTTCTTATCTTTTCAAGGAGAAATCTTATGAAAAAATATTCGATCGCCAAGCGGCTTTCGTATTTTTCAAAAACGGAATGGTTTTTGTGGGGCGCGTCGGTTACATTTATCGTGTTGTCTTTCTGTTTCTTTGATCGGGAAAGCTACTTGACCTTGACAGCCTCTCTCGTGGGCGTTACGTCTCTCATATTCAACGCCAAGGGGCATCCCTTGGGCCAGGTACTGATGATTGTGTTCAGCCTCCTGTACGGGATCATTTCCTTCACCTTTGCTTACTACGGAGAGATGATCACTTATCTGGGTATGACCGCCCCCATGGCGTTGGTAGCGGTTATCTCTTGGTTGCGGCATCCTTATAAAGGCAATCGCGCCGAGGTGAAGGTCAATCACCTGTGCGGCCGAGAAGTGGCATTGATGTTTGGGCTTTCGGTGATGATGACCGTTGCCTTTTACTTTATTCTTGGCGTATGCAATACGACCAACCTCCTGCCCAGCACTCTTTCGGTTACCACCAGCTTTATTGCCGCATACTTGACTGCACGACGGAGCCCCTATTTTGCCTTGGCATACGCTGCTAACGATATCGTGTTGATGATCTTGTGGGCTATGGCTTCTATGTCCAATATGCAATATCTGTCGGTAGTGATCTGTTTTGCCGCTTTTCTCGTCAATGATCTGTACGGATTTTTAAGTTGGCGTAAAATGGAAAAAAGACAGTCCTCCGAGGAATAGATCACGGGGCCTCCGCGCATCATAAGTGTATCTTGGTTTGCGGAGGTCTTTATGTGTACCAGTCTTTATATTGGTCTTGTAGGAGAAGAGCCACACCTTCTGTTTGGGCGAAACATGGATATTGAAGCCCATTTTAACGAAGCGGTGACCGTCACGCCTCGAAATTATCCCTTTGCTTTTCGCTGTCGTTCCTCCTTGTCGGAGCATTATGCCATTGTGGGGATGGCGGCGGTTGCGGAGGACTATCCCCTTTACGCGGATGCCATGAACGAAAAAGGGCTTTGCATGGCGGGGCTTCATTTCCCTCATAACGCGGTGTACGCACCGCCCTGCGGCTTTACAAAAGAAGAACACCGCCTCGCGCCCTTTGAGCTGATCCCTTATCTTCTGGGCACTTGTGCCACCGTGGCCGAGGTAAAAAAAGCATTGGGTGACGTCGCCATCTCGGATATTCACTTTTCTCATGATTTGCTCAACACGCCCCTTCATTGGCACGCGGCTGCGGCTGACGGAGCTCTTATCATTGAGGCTACTGCCGACGGCTTGCATTTATATGATGACCATGTAGGGGTATTGACCAATAATCCGCCCTATCCCTACCACACAGCGCATTTGCACCGTTACGACAACCTGAGGGCCGATTTCCCACTTGTGCCCCACCGCGAAGGAGGGACACCCTTAGGAGACACCTATGATCTGGGGCTTGGGATGGTAGGACTTCCGGGGGACTATACCTCTCCCTCGCGTTTTGTGCGTTGCGCCACCTTGCGGCGATTGACAGAATGGGCAAATTTATCGAGAAAAGGGGCTGTGGCACAATTTTTTTGCGTGCTGGAGGCAGTAGCGCCTCCTGTAGGCTGTGTGAAAACCCCAAAGGGGGAGGTGCACGCCACGCTGTATACCTGTTGCATGGACACGGAGAGCTTGGTCTATCACCTGCGGCGGGCGGAGGCGCCGGACACCGTATCGGTGGTGTTGACTGAGGAACTGTGTTTGGGCGAGAAACTAAAGAGGATATAAAAAACCGAGGCCCTGCGGCCTCGGTTATATTTTTTGATGATTAGCTCTTCTCCAAAGCTGCCCGCGTTTGTGCCATGACCAGCTTGTAATAAATGCCATGCTGATCCAAAAGCTCCTTGTGGGTGCCGAATTCCGCAATGCGGCCGTGGTCAATGACCAAAATCTTGTCGGCGTTGCGGAGGGTGGACAGGCGGTGGGCGATAGCAAAGGTGGTGCGGTTGTCGGTGAGCTTATCAATGGCGTCCTGGATGAGCTTTTCGGTCTCTGTATCCAGGGCGGCCGTGGCTTCGTCCAAAATCAGGATGGGGGGATTGTGGATGAGGGCGCGCGCGATGGCGATGCGCTGGCGCTCGCCGCCCGAGAGGGAATAGCCCTTCTCGCCTACGATGGTGTTGTAGCCCTCGGGCAGGCGCATGATGAAATCATGCGCGTTGGCCGCGCGCGCCGCTGTGATGACCTGATCGTCGGTGGCGTAGGGGAGGGCGTATTTGATGTTGTCGCGGATGGAGCCCGAGAACAGGTGAGTCTCTTGAAGCACCACGCCCATCTGGGACCGGAGGGATTGTTGAGCGATGTCCTTGACGTTGACACCGTCGATCTCGATGGTGCCCTCGGTGGGATCGTACATACGCATGATCAGATTGATGAGGGTGGATTTACCACAGCCCGAGTGTCCCACGATGCCGATCATCTCGCCTGCCTTGATCTCCACGCTCACATCCTTGAGCACAGGGTTGGCACTCTCGTAGCCGAAGGTCACGTGCTTTACGCTGATGTCTCCCTTAATTCTGAAATGCTCGGGCTTGGCTGTGTCTGCCACTTCGGGATCTTCCTCTAAGATCTCCATGATCTTGCCAAAGGAGGTGAGGAAGGCCGAAATGTTACGGGGGATCTGGGTGATCTGCATGAGGGGATTGTAGATGATGGAGGTGTAGGTGTTAAACTGGTTGAGGGTACCCACGTCCAGTCTGCCCTGGAAAAGCATGACGTTGCCAAACCACATGATGAGATAGGAGCCTGAGCGCATGACAAAGCCCAAAAGGGGAAAGACCGTATCGAAGAGCTTGCCGTTCTTTTCGGTCTGCTTGGCTTGGGCGTCGGTGCAGGCGCGGAATTCGGTAACGGCGGCCTCCTCGCGGCCGTAGGATTTCACCACGCGGATGCCGCTGAGGATATCCTGCAAGGTGCGGTTGGTGCGCTGTCCCTTGTTCCAGGCCTTGATATTCATGCGGGACATCATGTGGCGGAAGCGGAGGATGCAGAAAACCACGATTGGCAGAGGCAGGAAAATAAAGGCGCTCATGTAGGTGCCCATAGAGGCGTCCATGGACAAGACCAGCACAAGACCCAGCACGAAGGAAATGACGTAGGAGAAATACTGGGGCAGGAGGTTGGTGATGAAGTTCTGCACCACGCCTACGTCGTTGTTGATGCGGCCCATGAGGTCGCCCGTGGACTTTTTCTGCACCGAGGCCATGGAAAGCATTTGGATCTTCTCGAAGAGCAGGGTGCGGAGAAAACGGGTGAAGCGGTTACCCGAAATGGCCGCGATGCGGCCCTGGATAATCCCCAGCACCTTGTTGAGGATGTCGAACATAACAATGCCCGCCACCACCACAACAAAGCTCAAAAACCAGTTGTCGGCGCGCTCGCCGTCATAAAGGATATAGTCGTTGATGAGGGATTTTTGCAGGACAGGCACAATGAACTGGATACCCATACCCAAAGCGGCGGTGAGCAGAGGGAAGAGCATCATAAGGCGCAACCCCTTGGTCATGCCCCACAGGGTCTTGTACACCTCTTTTTTGCTTTGGCAGAAGGGGCAGATGTGGGTGTGCATCACAAAGGGACGGCCACACTTCTGACAGTAGCGCTCGGGCTCGTCGTTTGTGATGACCTTGTCGTTTTCTCCACGGGCCAAGGCCTCGCAGGCAGCCACGATGGTGGAATAGCGGGAGAGGTTTCTTCCGCTGATGAAGCGGCAGAGACGGGTGCTGACACCGTCTACCTTGGCGTAAAAGGCACAACAGCCGTAGAGCACCTCCACCGAGAAGTCGGACATTTTCCTAACCTCCCAGCGGGCTTCCACCTCGCCGCCGAGGATCTTGTAAATATACTGATCCGTAAACACCATCCGCCCGTCCACACGCTTGTCCAGAGCGCAGTCAAAGGGCAGACAGTACATGATCTTCTCGTCTTTTTCCGCCATCGCGTCGTAGGCGGCGCGGTCGGCGGGGGACATATCAAAGAGTAGCTTCATACGTAAATCTCCTTTACGAATATCGCTGTGCAGGTAAGATCAGAGATAGACCTCTACCTTTCGGTAGCTGTGCTTATCCAGCGCCTTGGGATCCTCGATGGTGAAGCAGTTGCCGTCGATGTCGTACATGAAGACACGGCCATCCTCCAGGGTACGGATGTTGGAGGTGGGATTGGTCATGATGAACTCCACCCGTCCTGCCACGGTAGTCACGTCCCAGTAGCAGTAGCCGAATTTCTCCGAAAAGGAGTGGATCTTTTTGATGGCAGGGGTGAAATAACGACGTCCGAGCTCATCGGAGATCAAAGCGGATACGGCCTCGGGGAAGTCGGAGAGACGGCGGATCATACCGATCTCGGCACCTCGCCCCTTGAGTTGGGTGTCAGGCTCGCGGATGGAGATGAATTCGTTGGGGGAGGACACGGGGAAGGCGCGCACGGGAACGATACGCTCAAAGAATTCTACTTCGCCCGAGGGCTGTGTTACCTCCAAAGAGATAAGGTTGCCCTCTGAAGGGGTAAAACGGGCGTTTTCGGGGGTCAGATCAAGAGATATGCGATGGGCAAAGAGATCGTCCTCTGCCTTGATGTTTTGCTTCTTTTCCTGGGTTGCAGTAGCCATGATGTTTCCTTCCTTTCATAGATATAAACCATATATCCGAATGGGGTAGGGGCCCCATGGGGCGCGGGATATGCTTTCGGGTGCCGTTATATGTACTGTCAATATATTCTTTTTAAAGGTTCTTGAAGGGGGGCAAGGGGGGGAAACTTCTTGCAAGAAGTTTCCCCCTTGCGTACCTTCCTGTCCCTTATTACTCACCCTCCATGACCTTGCGGAGCTGTTCATTCTGAAGGGTCCAGAGCTTATAATAAATGCCTTTCCGTTCGATCAGCTCCTCGGCGGTGCCGATCTCGGCCAGCTCGCCGTTGTCAATGGCCATAAGGTAGTTGCAGTCCTTGAGGGAGGACAGACGGTGGGCGATGGAGATGGTGGTCTTGCCCTCGCTGACCCGCTCGATGGCCTCGGAGATGAGTCGTTCGGTTTCGGTATCCATGGCGGCGGTGGCTTCGTCCAGAATGAGCAGGGAAGGATCCATAAGGAGCGCTCTGGCGATGGATACACGCTGGCGTTCACCGCCCGACAGGGAGCGGGAGCCGATGCCCACGCTGGTTTCGTAGCCTTCGGGGAGTCGCATGATGAAATCGTGGGCGTTGGCAGCCTTGGCGGCGGCAATGACCTCGTCCAGTGTGGCCTCGGGACGGCCGTAGCGGATGTTGTCTGCGATAGAGCCGCGGAAGATGTACACCTCCTGGGACACAATAGCCACGTTGCGTCGCAGGGTGTTCATGTCCATCTGCTTGATGTCCACACCGTCGATCTCAATGGAGCCGCTGACCACGTCGTACATACGGGTGATCAGATTGGCGATGGTGGACTTGCCCGAGCCGGTGTGTCCCACAAGACCCACGTGGTCGCCCTTGTGAATGATGAAGGAGATATCCTTGAGGATGGGACGGTTGGGGGCGTAATGGAAATTGACGTGAGAGAATACGATGTCACCTTGAAGGGTGTCCAGCTTTACGGGGTTTTCGGCCTCTACCACCTCGGGAACGGTGTCCAAAACCTCGAACATACGCTCGGCGGAGTTCATGGTGTCGGTGACCATGTTGGTGAAGTTGGTAAAGAAATTCAAAGGCCCGAAAATGAGACCCGTGTAGCCCATATAGGTGGAGAGTTCACCGTAGGTCATGCGTTCACCTATGACCTCAAAGCCGGCAAAGCCCCACATGGCGTGGCAGGTGATACCGATGAGCAGGGAAATGACGGGAAAAATGGTGAGGGATACCAGATTGGTACGCAGATTGGCTTTATACAAACGGGTGGAATAGTTGAAGAAACGGTTGGTCTCAGCATCCTCCTTGGCGAAGGCCTTGACCACGCGGATGCCCGTCAGGGAGTCGTTCATCATGGCGTTCATGGCCGAGGAGTGCCGCCATTGATGAGAGAAGCACTTCCAGAGCTTAGGCAGGACGAACTTGAAGATGAGCACCACGGGGATAACGGGAAGATATAGAATGAGCGTCAGCTTCCAGTTGATGCAGAACAGGATCACCGTCAATACGATGTAGCTGAGTACGTGGGAGATGAAATAGGGTACGCCGTCGATGAAGAAGCTGCGGATGCGCTCTGCGTCGTAGTTGACGCGGTTCATCAGTCTGCCCGTGGGGTTGGCATTGAAATAAGACAAAGACAGCTTTTGCATGGCTGTGAAGATGTCGTTCTTCATGTTGCGAGTCACGCGGGTAGAGAGATAGGCGTTGGTGCGGTGCTGGATGATACCGATACCCAGCGAAAGCAGGGCAAGACCGATGAGCACGCCCACCCAGATATAAACGTAGTGCAGCTCGTGCATTCTACCCGTGATTTGATTGCCGAATTCATCGAAGGTCGGCTTGCTGATGACTTGATCAAAGAGGATCTGGCCGCTGACGATAGGGGTAATGAGGGAAATGGCGGTGGTGGCCAGAAGACACAGCACCACGATGACAAGCTGGGTCTTGAAGATCATGAAATAGGACATCAGCCGCCGCATGGTGCCTTTTTTCTTGGTACAATGCTCACAGACCTTTCGGCGAGGGTTTTTATAGGGGCGCCCGCAGGTGGGGCAGGAGTGACGGAATTGTTCGAAGACAGGATCGTCCTCAGGGATGGTATCGCCACGGCCGAGACGCTCCCACAGAGACAGGAAGGCCAGCAGCTTCAGCTTGCAGCCGTTGGTGCAATAGCCGAGGACGATGGTGGTGCCACCGCAATCATAGGTACGACGCAGAGCTTTGAACTCGTCGTCACTCATGTCTCCCTGCTCCGGCGGGAGATCATCAGGGGCATGACGGTGGGCTTGGAGACGGTTGGCGGTAGCGTAGTTGTCGATGTAAGGTTCGGTGAGCTCGGACAGTACAAAGCTGTCCACAAGGCCGTTGCTTACGCGATAAAGACGATCATCGGCTGCGGAAAACACCAGATGGCACTCACCCAGGTCTCCGTTTTTGTCTTGATCCATACGAAGGACCATATCTACACGATCGGGGGAGATCCCCTCGGACGCAAGGGCGTCGCGCAGGACGTCAGTCAGTTTGTCAAGCGGTAACATGAGATCACTTCCTTTGCCTGTAAGATTGAAGCATAGCCTTTGGGCGGGGTCACAAAAACGCTTGATTTGCCTGCATTTTAACATATTTTCAAAAAAAAGCAAGTGTCTTTTGAAAATTTGTTCAATTTTGTAGGAATTACGGCAAAAATGGCTCACATTTTGAATGGGCATGTTCAAAATGACGAAAAACGGGCGTTTGAAGGAGGATTTGGGAGCATTTGCCAAGATAAAAAGCTATTTTTCGAAAGGCTTTTGATTTGACATATAATAAGAAGATAGAAACTTAAAAAACGGCCCGCGATCCTCCGATGCTCAAGGAAAAAAGCTTGCTTTTTTTCGACGAAAAATGCGGTTGTCCTATTGCAATTTTTTTGGCTTTATTGTATAATAAATATGATTATTTTTCATATGGAGGATGAGCGTGTATGAAGCTGATGGAGGATCGTATCAGAAAAGACGGTATCATCGAGGATGGGGACGTATTGAAGGTCGGTATGTTCCTGAACCAACAGATCGACGTGTGCTTTATCAGTGAGCTTGCCAAAGAATTTTATCGTTTGTTTAAGGACGAAGGCATCAATAAAATCCTGACCATCGAGGCTTCGGGTATCGGCCTGGCTTGCCTCTGTGCCGTTCCCTTTGACGTTCCTGTGGTCTTTGCGAAAAAATCCAAGAGCAACAATATGACGGGAGAGGTTTATGCTTCTAACGTCCACTCCTTTACCCATAACACTGACCACACCGCGGTGATTCCCAAGGCCATGCTGGGCCCCGAGGACAGAGTTCTGCTCATCGACGATTTTTTGGCACGCGGACAGGCGCTCCACGGCTTGATCGACCTCTGCGAGCAGGCGGGAGCCACCATCGTGGGCGCGGGTGTGTTCGTTGAAAAGACCTACCAAAAGGGCGGAGACGAGATCCGCGGCCGTGGGGTGAGAGTGGAGTCCCTGGCCCGCATTTCTTCCATGAGCGTAGAGAAAGGCATCACCTTTATTTGACCGAGATCCCGTACCGTTTGTGACGGTTTGATGAAAATCTCTAAAACATTCTTCGTCACACAGCGACATCTTGTGACTTCTGTCTCTTGTAATTCGAAGGCGTTTGTGATAAAATGAAAGTATACTGAGTTCCATGTTTTTTCATTAATTTTTTGATGTTCGGCTCTCAGAGCTGTTCATAAATATTTTTTGTCTTTTAAGACATTGAAGGAGAAAGAAAATGAAGAAGATTTTGTCTCTCGCGCTGGCTCTGCTCATGGTTCTGACTTGCGTTTCCGTGTTTGCCTCTTGCGGCGAAGGTAATGGCCCCGAGAATGGCAAGGAAGAAGTTACCCTTGCTCCTATTGCCAAGGAAGAACTCAAGCTGGGCGTTATCCTGCTCCACGACGAGGATTCCACCTACGACCTCAACTTCATCAACGGCATCATGGCCGCTAAGGCAGCTCTGGGCCTGACCGACGAACAGGTCATCATCAAGAGAAATATCCCCGAGTCCAACGAGTGCTACGACGCTGCACTTGACCTGGTTGACGACGGCTGCGATATCATCTTCGCAGATAGCTTTGGCCACGAGACTCATATGAAGAAGGCTGCAGAAGAGAACCCCACCGTTCAGTTCTGCCACGCCACCGGTACCAACGCTCACACCGCCGGTCTTGCTAACTACCACAATGCTTTCGCTTCCATCTATGAGGGCCGTTACCTTGCAGGCGTTGCCGCAGGTATGAAGCTCAACGAGATGATCGAGGCAGGCACCATCACTGCTGAGCAGGCTAAGATGGGCTATGTCGGCGCATTCACCTACGCCGAGGTTATCTCCGGTTACACCTCTTTCTATCTGGGTGCTAAGTCCGTTTGCCCCAGCGTTACCATGGACGTTCAGTTCACCGGTAGCTGGTACGACGAGACCGCCGAGAAGAACACCGCTATGGCTCTCATCGAGGGCGGCTGTGTGCTGATCAGCCAGCACGCCGACTCCATGGGCGCTCCCTCCGCTTGCGAGGAAATGAACGTGCCCAACGTGTCTTACAATGGCTCCACCGTTGAGCATTGCCCCAAGACTTTCATCGTGTCCTCCAGAATTAACTGGGCTCCCTATATCCAGTACATCTGCGAGCAGGCCATCAAGGGTGAGGCTATCGCTACTGACTGGTGCGGTACCATTGCTACCGGTTCCGTTGTTCTGACCGACGTTAACACCACCGCTGCCGCAGAGGGCACCGTCGCCAAGATCGAAGAGGTCAAGGCTGCTCTGGTTGCAGGCACCACCCACGTTTTCGATACTGCTAACTTCACCGTTGATGGCAAGCCCCTGACCTCTCACAAGGTTGAGGACAAGGAAGTTATCAAGGATGGTTATTTCAGCGAGTCTGAGATCATGTCCGCTCCTTACTTCGATGTCAAGATCGACGGTATCACTCTGCTGAACACCAATTTCGGTTAATTGACTTAATTGAAACAGAATAGCCGGGGCTTTTACCCCGGCTCATTCTGCTTTTTTAGTTATACTCCCTTTATAACCCAATACATCCAAATACATCAATCATAAACGGAGGTACTCGGTGAACAAGCCTGTTGCACTTGAAATGAAAAACGTGTCCAAACGGTTTGGTAGCGTAGTGGCTAACAATAACGTGGATTTGACGGTATATCGAGGTGAGATCCTGGCCATTCTCGGCGAGAACGGGTGTGGTAAGACCACCCTTATGAATATGATCTCGGGCATTTATTTCCCTGACGAAGGCCATATTTACGTGGACGGGGAAGAGGTTGTCATCAAGTCTCCGAAGGATGCCTTTGCTCACAAGATCGGTATGGTCCATCAGCACTTCAAACTGGTGGATGTGTTCACCGCTACCGAAAACATCATCCTTGGCGTGAAGGATGACAAGCGTTATTCCCGTGCAGAGGCCGAAGCCCGTGTCAAGGAGATCACTGAGCGCTACGGCTTCCACATGGATCCCCATAAGAAGATCTATGAAATGTCCGTATCCGAAAAGCAAACGGTGGAGATTATCAAGGTGCTCTACCGCAATGCCGACATCCTCATCCTGGACGAGCCTACCGCAGTGCTCACCCCCCAGGAGACCGAAAAGCTGTTTGCCGTCCTGCGCCGTATGCGTGACGACGGAAAATCCGTGATCATCATTACCCACAAGCTCCACGAGGTGCTGTCCCTGACTGACCGTGTGGCGGTTCTGCGCCGAGGTGAGCACATTGCCACCGTGAATACTCATGAGGCTGACGAAAACAGCCTTACTGAAATGATGGTGGGTAAGAAGGTCGTTTTAAATATCGAACGCTCCGAACCCAAGGATCCTGTGGATCGCTTGGTCGTGTCGAATATACATTGTACGTCCTCTGAGGGACTGCCCCTCCTGGACAATATTTCTTTCACCGCCAGAAGCGGCGAGATCCTGGGTATCGCAGGTATCGCAGGCTCGGGCCAGAGAGAGCTGCTGGAATCCATCGCGGGACTGCAACACCTGGATGGCGGTCAGATCTCCTATGCTAACCCCAAAACGGGAGAGACCGTCAATCTCCGCGATAAGACGCCTCTGCAGATCAGAGATCTGGGTGTCCGTCTGTCCTTCGTGCCCGAGGACCGTTTGGGCATGGGCCTGGTGGGCAATATGGACATGACGGATAACATGATGCTCCGCAGCTACCGCAAGGGACATTCTATATTCCTTGACCGCAAACGCCCCAAGGACCTGGCAGAGCATATCATTGAAAGCCTGGAGGTGGTGACTCCCGGTGTCAGTACCCCCGTGCGCCGTCTGTCGGGCGGTAACGTCCAAAAGGTTCTGGTAGGTCGTGAGATCGCTTCCGCGCCTACCGTGCTTATGGTGGCTTACCCTGTGCGAGGTCTGGACATTAACTCCTCTTATGCCATCTATAACCTGCTCAACGCACAAAAAGATGCAGGGACGGCCATTATCTTCGTGGGCGAAGATCTGGACGTGCTTCTCGAGCTGTGTGACCGCATCATGGTCATCAATTCCGGCCGCATTACGGGCATCGTGGACGGCCGTACCGCCACTAAGGAAGAGGTGGGCCTGCTCATGACGAAAACGACGATTTCTTCCGAAGCTTCTGCCGCCGAACCTCAAAATTCTGAGATGAAGGAGGATGCTACCCGTGACGAATAATCAAATGAAAAAAACGACGGAAAAAACCTCCCGCGTCCGTGAACCCCTGTTCCATATCGTCAAGCGGGATACCATCCCTTGGTGGAAGTCCTGGGCCATCCGTATCATTGCCATTTTGGCGGCACTGCTGGTCTGCGGCCTCATCACCTTGGTTTTGGTGGGACGCAACCCCTTTGAAATGTATGAAGCCATGATCAAGGGCTCCTTCGGCTCCAAACGCCGTATCTGGAAGCTCCTTAAGGATATTGCCATCCTTTTGTGTATTTCCTTGGCCGTTACCCCTGCCTTCCGTATGAAATTCTGGAACACAGGTGCCGAGGGACAGGTCTTGGTGGGCTGTCTGGCGACCACTGCTTGTATGTACTATCTGGGCGGTAACGCACCCAACTGGGTGATCATTCTTTGTATGCTTGTAGCGGCTGTCGTGGCAGGCGCCATCTGGGGCTTGATCCCCGCCATTTTCAAGGCGAAGTTCAATACCAACGAGACCCTCTTTACCCTCATGATGAACTACGTTGCCACCTACCTCGTGGCCTATTTCCTTCTGGTATGGACACCCGACGGCTCCAGCTCCCTGGGGCGCCTGGAGCATGGACATCTGCCTGTCCTGCTGGGAGACGTGCTGGGCAACGACTATTTCCTGATCCTGCTCATCGTCGCCGCATTGACCGTGGGTATGTTCATCTATCTCAAGTACAGTAAGCACGGTTATGAGATATCCGTAGTGGGTGAGAGCAATAACACCGCCCGCTATATCGGCATCAGCGTCCCCAAGGTCATTATTCGAACCATGATCGTGTCCGGTGCCATTTGCGGTCTGGCAGGCTTTCTGATCGTTGGCGGCCTCGACCACACCGTCACCACCGAATCTGCCGGAGGCCAGGGCTTTACGGCCATCATGGTCTCTTGGTTGGGTAAGTTCAACCCCCTCTTCATGGTGCTGACCTCCTTCCTCATCGTTTTCTTGAACCAGGGCGCGGCTCAGGTGTCCCAGGATTTCAATATCCGCGGTGCTTTCCCCGATATCGTCACCGGTGTTATTTTGTTCTTTATCATTGGTTGTGAGTTCTTCATCAATTATAAAGTCGTATTCCGTAGCCAAAAGCAAAAGGAGGAGCAGGCATGAACATATTATCCAGTATTTTCGGCTATTTGATGAGTGCCATCCCCCTGGGCATGACTTTCCTTTACGGCTGTACCGGTGAGATCATTACCGAAAAGGTCGGCCACCTCAACCTGGGTATTCCCGGTATTATGTGTATGGGCGCCGCAGGCGGTTGTGCCGTTCTTCAAGCTTGCATGACAGCAGGGAACGTACCCGCCGTGCTGGTGGTCATCCTCGGCATTATCGGGTCCTTCCTGGTGGCAGGCGCTATGGGCCTTCTGTACGCATTCCTCACCGTTTCCCTCAAGGCAAATCAGAACGTAACGGGTCTGACCATGACCATCTTCGGTGTGGGCCTGATGAAATTCATTTTCTCTAACCTGGAAGGCCATATGTATCTCAAGGCACTGACCTATTTCCGCTATCCCTTCTCTGTGCATATGCCCGGTAGCGCGCTCCGCTATTGCGGTCCCATGGTGCTTCTGGCTATCATCATCGCTTTGGTGGCTTCCTACGTGCTTACCCGTACCAAGGTGGGTCTCCATCTCCGTGCAGTAGGTGAAAACCCCGCCACCGCTGATGCTGTGGGCATCAACGTCTCGGCGTATAAGTACGTGGCTACCATCGTGGGCAGCGGCATTGCAGGTCTGGGCGGTCTCTTCTACGTGATGGACTACGCAGGCTCTCAGGAGGCCTACCTCAGCATCGAGACCTACGGTTGGCTCGCCATTGCGCTCGTAATCTTCACCCTGTGGAGACCCCATATCAGTATCTTTGGCTCGGTGGTGTTCGGTGCTCTTTTCGTGGCGGGCAGTTACATTCCCTCCATCCCCGGTCTGCACCTCAGCATGACCGCAACGCCCCTCCTCAAAATGCTTCCCTACGTGGTCACCATCATCGTATTAGCCATCACCAGCGTGCGTAACAAGCGCGAGAACCAGCCCCCTGCAGGTCTCGGCGTGAACTATTACCGCGAGGAACGCTGAACGTTGATAAGCAAATAAAAAGGATCCCTCCTGCATGAACGCGGGAGGGATCTGTTTTATTTTCAGGATTCGGACAGATATTGTGCGCTGACGTAAGCGTAACCGCTTTCGGCATCTTCAAAGACGATCTTTGCCCAACCGTCCACGATCTCCAAAACCTCCACGATCTCGCCTCTCAAAAGGGAGGTGATGGGGCTGTTGCCCGCCGTGGTAGGTGCGGGACGCACGTTCAGAGAAGAATTGACATCAACGAACATATAGGTGCCGCCGTTGGGACCCTTGGCACGCTCCACGATCTCGTAGCTTTCAAAATAGAAGCAATAGCTGAAGAAATCCGTATCCTCGCCGTTGAGCACTTTCTCAAACTTGGCGTTGACGGTGATCACGTCACCGACAAGGGGGCCCAGCACGTCTTCGCCATAATCCAGCATCAGATAGCCGTCGCCCAGTGCGAAATACAGGAGGTCATCTTCTTCCACCACGGTGCCGCGGATGGTGAAGCTCTTGTCAGCGTAGAGATGGGGGAACTGCATGAGCAGATCCATCTGTGCCTGAGGATCTGCGCCGCTCTCGGCATCACCGATGGTGTAGCTTTCGCTGTCCAGAGGCATCTTTGCGGCCGCCATCAGGCTGTTCAGAGGAACGGTGCCTTCAAAAACAGCTTCGTAGGACTCTTGGACGTAGGTGTCGGCATCTGCGGGAGCGGAGACTGTCACACCGTCGTAGACCGTGGTCTGAGCGATCTCGGCATCCATGCTCATAGCGGCGGAGAAATCGGTTTCGGGTAGAGTGAGATTGTAAGCCAGCACAAGCCCTGTCAACAGGCCATCGGCATTGACCGTCAGCTTGCAGGTCTTGATCGTGACCACCATGCTTTCGTCTCCGCTCATCAAAATCTTGGTCTCGTCGTTGAGATCGGTGGCGGTCAGCAGGGTGGAGCCGTCGGCCTGCTTCTCGCCCGAAAGACCCACAAACACGTCTGCAGAGGACAGGAAGGAGGTGTCGGTAGCCTCGCTGAGACTCGAGAGGCGAACAATCTCCAGAGCCTCGGTTCTTTGCTCGTCTGTCAGGGTAACAGCATACTTTCCGTCGTCCTCGGAGATATATACGTTGTTACCCACGAAGGTGAAGGCAGACTTGAACTCACCGAACTCAGCCTCCAACATGAGGTCGTTGCCGCTGACCGTTTCACGGATCACCATATCCATAAGGGCCGTGCCTTCCATGGTCATTTTGGCTGTGACTGTATTGGCGTAAGCAGTTTTGGCCTCGGAGGCGTTGAAAGCGGCCGTCAGAAGTGCTTTGGCCTCAGCCTCAGTAAGGGGAGCAGGCTCGGTTTCGGGAGGTTCGGTCTCTTTTTCCGTAACGGTCGCTGCGGCAGACTCGTTCTCCTTGGAGTCGGCGGGATTGTTGCCCGAGCCGTTGCAGGCGACGAGCAGGGTAAGGAACATCAAAAGAGCCATCAGCAGGGAAAGGCCCTTGATATACGTAGCTTTCATCGTAAAAATTCCTTTCGTGGATTTGATGGCTTCAGTATATCACATTCTTTTTAAAAAGTCAATTGCATCACGATAAAACGAAAATGGTCATGATAAAAATATATCAAAATCAACAAAATCCTTTTAATAAATCTGTCACTTGTCACCATTGAAAAAGCAGAAAAAATCAAGTATAATAGGTTGACACCCAAAGGACGGTGGCGTGAAGTGCGGTTTCACGCTTGTTCTCCCTAAAAGTGGAACTCGACCCGCTTTACCGCAAGCTTGCGACACGGTCGAATTTCAAAATTTGTTTATGCCGCCGTTTGGCGGCAGACGGAGATGATTATGAGCAAATTTCGCCAAGTTTATAATTTTAAGGACCCTGATGCCAAAGGCCGCCTGTGTGTTCTGATCTTCACCGTAGTCGAAGGCTTTTTGATCTATATTACCACGGGCATTTTTTACACCGAATTTTTGCAGACCTACGGCATTGATATCCACGGCGCGGGCATTTTGTCCTTCATTCCCTATATTGCCAGTATGTTCGTGCTGATCACGCCTGAGCTGCTCAACCGTTTTCCAAAGCGGCGTTGGATGCTGGGTATCTGCAAATTTCTTTATTATTTTATCAATTTGATCGGGCTTACCCTTTTGCCCCTTCTCGTAGAGGGGAACACAGCCCGCCTTGTGGGCATGGGCGTGTTGTCCTTTTTGGCCAGCCTTTTCAACGTTATTGCTACGGCGGGTTATGCGGCCTGGCACATCCGTTTCCAGCCCGAAGAGGTGCGGGCGTACCACCTGTCGGTGAGCCAATTTGCTACAGCCATGGTGGCGGGCATCCTCATGCTCAGCGCGGGATGGCTCTGTGACCATCTTCCCGATTGGTTCATTATCGCCCTTCGCTATTTTGCTTTCGGACTTGGTGTTTTGGACGTGATTTTTCTCATGCTTCCCCGCGAGGTGGAATATCTCGTCATCCGCGCCCCCAAGTTTTCAGATATCCTCTCCATCCCCTTAAAAAACAAGAAATTCATGATGACCATGGTCATCGTGTTTCTTTGGCAGTTTTCTCTGTACTGCTATTCCTCTCAGCTCAACTATTACCTCCTGCACGACATCGGGATGACCCAGACCTTCTATAATATCATCATTTTTGCTTACGGCCCCTTCTTCATTTTCTGCATGAACTTCTGGCGCAAACGCATTGAGCGAACCTCTTGGTTCAAGGTCTTTGCCGTGTCCCTGCTCATTGTGGCACCCTTGCAGATCGTGTACGGCTTCATTCAACCGGGAGAGTTTACCATCGCGTCTTTGGCGCTGACCATACCACTGTACGTTCCCTTGGTGCTCATCGTGCGCCTGCCCCAGCATTTTGGCGGTGTGGGACACAATGTGGCCTTTGCCAACTTCCAGTACATCAATATGCCCCTGACCAACCGTGATTGTTACACTTCCTTCTATCAGATCGTGTTTAATCTCGGCGGTCTTGCAGGTCTGGGCTTTGGTATCATCTTTACCAAGCTTACCGAGAATTTTTCCTTTACAGCCTTCGGCTACACGTATATGACGGGTACGCCGCTGCTCATCATGCTGTGCGGCGTGGTGCAATTTATTATCATCGCCTACATCTTTATTTTTCGCAAGCAACTGGAGCCCGACGCTTCGGTGGAGCGTGCGTAAGATCACGAGGCTGATCCTTATGGATCAGCCTCATTTTTCTGAAAATTCTCGTAATATTCTGCGAATGTGCTTGATTTGTTCACGGAAATATGTTATGATATAAAGAAAGCATATCTCCCCTAAATAACCACGGCACACGCCGCAAGGAGGCACTTATGGCTGAAAGAATTTCCAAAGAAAATTATTATCTTGATATCGCGCAGACCGTGGCAGAGCGTTGTACCTGCCTGAGAAAAAAGTACGGTGCCATTATCGTTAAGAACGACGTCATTGTGTCCACGGGCTACAACGGTGCGCCTCGCGGCCGCAAAAACTGCAGTGATCTTGCCTACTGCATGAGAGACAAGCTGAATATCCCCCGTGGCGAGCGCTACGAAATGTGCCGATCTCTCCACTCTGAGGCCAACGCTATCATCAACGCCTCCCGTGAGCAGATGCTGGGCGCGACCCTGTATATGGTTTGCGTGGATCCTAAGGACGGCTCTCTGGTGGCAGGCACCTCCAGTTGTATGATGTGTAAGCGTATGATCATCAACGCGGGCATTGAGCAGGTCATCATCCGTGATACGGCGGAGGACTACCGTGTGATAAACGTAAGTGAATGGATCGAAAACGATGACTCCCTCTCGGGTATTTTCGGCTATTGATATTGAAAGGAACGAATAAAACATGAAGATGACCAAGCAAATAGCGCTTATCCTGTGCCTCTGCCTGTCTCTTTTGGCGCTCGCGTCTTGCGGAGTGACCATACATGAGGATCTCGGTGCCGGCGATGCTGTCGATAAATCCTCGGGTGTTGTTTGGCACCACGCATCTACCTGCTATGAGGCTGTGAAGCTGGAAAAGAAGCAGGGCAAGCTGGTGGTGAAGGAACAAGAGATGGAGCTTTATAAGCTCCCCGATATGGATCCCAACGAGTGGTTGGCTACTGAGGATAAGAACGTGATCTATTCCGAAGGCGTGACCTTGCCAACCCTGGCCGAGATGGCACCAGAAGAAATGACCATCTATCTGGACAGCGCCACCGAGCTGAAGCTGAAAACCATTGATAAATCTGAGGTCATTGACGCTTTGGTCAAGGCCTATACCGAGGGTGAATCCGCGGTCTATCCCGCCAAGACACCCTATGCCACCTATCGCGTTCGTTTTGCTTCTGAGGATTATCCGGGTATCTATTATGTATTGACTTACGTAGAGTACAGCTCGGATTATATACATGATATAGACGAGGAAACTTCGGTAAATTACGGAAAATATTTCTTCTACGACCGTTTTGATCAGAAGTTTATCCCCGTGGGCGACGAGATCCACAAGGCTTTGGGTCTTGGAGAAGCAGCCGCGGAGTAAGGAGGCATCGTTATGTCCGAAGAGATCAAAAAGCAACGCGCCAAGCATCATCCACGCTTGCTGACCGCATCCTCTGCAGATCTGGAAGGTACTGCGGTCCTGGAAAAGCTCTGCTTCCATCAGCCTTGGAGCGCCTCCAGCCTTGAACTGTTGACCAAGGAGGGTATCGGCGTAGGTTACCTTTGCACCCAAGCCTCGGCAGGGGCAGAGAACCCCATGGTTACGGCATACGGCGGTATGCTCATTGCCGTGGATGAAGGGCAGATCACCAACATCGCCGTGCATCCCGAGCATAGAGGACAGGGCTTGGGCCTGGCCATCGTGCAGGCTTTGATCAAGCACGCCAAGGCAGAGCATCTGGCTACCATCACCCTGGAGGTGCGGGTGTCCAATACCCCTGCCATCTCTCTGTATCGAAAGGTAGGCTTTGCCGAGGTGGGACGCCGCAAGGGCTTTTATACCAAGCCCACCGAGGATGCGCTTATCATGGAGCTGAAGCTGAAATAAGATGAAAGAGCCTCAAGTGACTTTGTTCACTTGAGGCTCTGTTTTTATGCTTTTCCTTGGACTTTGTCATGGGGTAATTGACGATTTTATGCGTGTTTTTTTGTGGAGGTTGACGGTTGCTTTTCCTTGGACTTTGTCATGGGGTAATTGACGATTTTATGCGTGTTTTTTTGTGGAGGTTGACGGTTGCTTTTCCTCTACTCTTACGGCGATGGCTGAAAGATCATCAGGGGAGCCCGAGGCGATGGCGTGACGCAGGATCTCCAGACGCAGATGGTCCATGCTTTCGGGGAGAGGCTCGGACAAAAGATCAATGAGCCAAGGACATTCGTCGTTCCCGTGAGTTACCCCATCGCTGACCATGACCACCACGTCCCCCGGATGCATACGGAAGGTGAGGAGCTGGGGGTCACTATCCTTGAGGATACCGATGGGCAGGGTACGGGAACGCAGCTTGTAGACACGTCCACCACGCACCACGTAGGTGGGGGCGGCGCCGTTTTTGGCAAAAATGGCTTGTCCGCTCATGAGATCCAGTTCCATCAGGTCCACCGTGGCCGAGCACTCGTCTCCCGTGCCGTTATTTTTTTGTCTGATAAAGCTGTTAAGCATCCGTACCGACAGCTCCACGCGGTTGCCTGCAGATAGCATTTTTTCAAGGAACAGGGCGCAGATATCTGAGGTGAGAGAGGCATCCTCCCCTGATCCCATACCGTCGCTGATGAGGGCGTAGAAGCAGGCGTTTTCACTTTTGAAAAGGGCGATGTGATCGCCGCAGGTGGCAGGAGGGAGATATGTGATCCCGCCGAATTCGTTGGTCAAGGCAGGAGGCAAAGGTTCACCATCGGCTGTGCCTGCGGGGACGGTACTGCCTGAATAGATGGTTTCATAAGACTCTGCCGAGGATAGGCGCATGATGGAGATAGCCGCTTCACCCTGTTCGGCTTCAAAGGCGGGCAAGGTCAGTCGCGTGGCACAGATATCCTCCAGCTCGGAACGGATGTTATAAAGCCCTTCTTCACTTCGGTCGAAGTGACTACCACGCACGATGATACGGCAATTACGCTTGCCGCAGACCACCACACCCAGCACTGTGACCCCGCGGGCGGTCAGCCAATCAAAGATCCTGTCGGCGGCCTCCCGATTACAGCGATATTCCTCCTCGTCATCGTCTAAGGTGTCGCGGATCAGATCGGCCACAGATTCGTAATCGGTGGCAAAGACCTCGGTCTTTTCGCTTTTGAAAAGATGCTCGGTGAGCTTGGCACAGCGGGTGTTGACGTCGGTGATGATGCTCTCGGCGTGACGGCAATGGCTGAGGATCTCGGGCGGTAGGCAAGAGACCTCTGCTGTGCCATAGTGATAAAGCTGTACGGATAATCGTGCGGCCATGAGATCGGCGGGATGACAGGCCGCCTTGTCACAGATCTCCCGATGGCGGCAACGGGCGCAATGGCGGTCAATGACCTCATCGCAGGTGCGGCGAAGCTCAGGCAATTTGGGTTTGCGGAGCTTGCCCGACAGCTCGTAAAACATATGGGAGAGAGAGGTGAAGGCTCCCGATAGTGCTTCCAGACGGGAGCGATGAGCTTCGGCGCGGGTCTTTTGCTCCATGGCCGAGGTGAAGTCCTTCATGGCCTCTGTTCGATCGGCGTCCATGGGGGGCGCAGGTAAATGGGCCTCCAGCTTTTGCATGACCAGACAAATCGGCAAGGCCACCAGGAGAGAGGGGAGATACAGCACGAGCTGTTCTGTGCCGCCGCCCGCCACTGTCCAAAGCACGGCGGCGATACATCCGCCCGCAACGGCGATCTTGGGTGACAGGGGGCGCAGGAGCCCGTAAGCCAGCACTGCCAGAATGATGGCAGGTGAGAGCAGAGGGGCGGCTGCCAATCCGCAGAGGATGGCTACCACCATGCCCGGGATCAAGCCTCGGGCGGAGGTGATCCGCAAGGACAGCCATAGGGCCAATATGGGGGCCAGACGCAGGGTGATGTAGGGAGAGTATAACGTAAGGATATGCTGCCGTGCCGCCAGGGTGCAAAAGAACAGCAAGGAAAGCACAGAAAACAGGGAAAGGGCGGTGTATCCTTCCAAAAGATGATGATGACCTCGGCGAGGCAGGGTATCGGGCATACCCGCGTGAAAGAGCAGGGCCTCCCCTTCGGAGCCAAAGCAGGGAGCCAGCAGATGCGTGAGCAGAGGCGCGGAGAAGAGAGAGATCAAAAATCCCAGCAGATCGTAAACCGCAAAGCCCCGTGAAAAAATCAGGGATAGTCCCAGCGCAAAGCAACCCAGCGAGGCTGAAAGAATTCGCAATAACATGGGCTCGCGGAAATAGGGAGATGCGTGTTCCTCAAGTCCGCGTTCTTCCTCGTCCATGATCTCCTCCTGCTCGGTTTTGGCAGGAATATTTCGTTTCCCATAGTAGTAATCCGTTACCGTGTCGGCGTCCCCTTCGTCGCCTCTCCACAGATATTCCGAAAGAGCGGTGAAGCGTTGCAGGGCGGAGGGCGTATTTTTGACCCTTGAAGTGGTCATTGGAGCCGAAAAACGACTGAATATCGACCTGAAAAGCAGGACCCCGCTATAGAGGAGCCATCCCGCCCAAAAGGGAAGAGGAAACGAGGGGTGGAGCGCAGAGAGACAAAGGCCTATCCATACGTAGAGCGTATAGGACGATGCCCCGCCGAGCAGGGCAAAGCCCAAGGGCAAGGCCCCGAAGGGAAAGGGACAGGTCCCCAAGAGGAAGGCCGCACCCAGGTAGGAGATCCCTTTGGAAAAGTTTCTGAGCTTTTGGGCGGCGGCCGCCCTGTCCTTATGAGTTCGGGCCCCTGTAGCGGTGGAAAAGGCTTTTCTTGGGGCATGGGAGTCGGTGGTATGTTCCATGTATTTCCTCCTTTTTACATCTTGTATTTATATTCATTCCGTTTACACCGTATTTTCGATGGGTACTTCTATTATACTATCCTTACCCTACGAAATTTGTCATAAGGACGGCGTCGCAGAAAAGATTGTTTTGTCGGGGGCCGTCGTTGGACGAAGGAAAATAGGACATGGACATCCTTGGGGCGTGACAAAACGGGGAACGCACCGCGACAGGGAAAAGCAGGAAAAGATTACCGAAAAATATTTTAAACTTTTTTCAAAAAAAGGCTTGACAAATCGAGACCCTTGTGTTATAATATCGTCGTTCCGCTGATGAAGGCAGAGAACGAACGAACAAAATGCTGGTGTGGCTCAATGGCAGAGCAGCTGATTTGTAATCAGCAGGTTGATGGTTCGACTCCGTTCACCAGCTCCAATACGGGGGATTTCCCGAGCGGCCAAAGGGGGCAGACTGTAAATCTGTTGTCACTGACTTCGGTGGTCCGAATCCACCATCCCCCACCAACAAAAAACGCACTTTTGTCTACCGACAAAGGTGCGTTTTTTGAACTAAGTGTTCCGCAAGCGGAACGTGAAGCATCCTTCGGACGTGAAGTGAGGCTACGCCTCGTGAAGTGCGCTTCGCGCGATAGGATGCGGAACACTTAACTTCACTTTGCGCCCTCGGCGCAATACTTCACTTGGGCGCAAGCCCAAACTTCACTGCGGCTTGCCGCAACTTCACTGTTGAAATATTTGCAAGTATGTGGTATAATATTGGTGAAAGTGAGGTGCATATAA
>JAFTIL010000049.1 GCA_017456905.1 Clostridia bacterium | reverse complement strand
TAGCCCAGCCCCACGGCCACCACAGCTTTGAGCATATCCCCCGCCATGGTGAGGACGCCGGCCTTCCAGCCGAAGGTACGGAGCATATTGGTGGCGCCGGCGTTGCCGCTTCCGTGGGTACGGACGTCGTCCTTATAGTGCTTTTGGGAGATCATGACCCCAAAATTCAGGCTTCCCAGGAGGTAGGGAATGACGATGCAGAGGAAGATACCGCCTATGGTGACGGCGATAGCGGCGGGAGTCCCCTCCACGCCCAGCTTTCCAATCAGATAGGATACAAGATTCCAGGTACCGAAACCGTTCATGATAGTCTCCTGTTCGTTTCGTAATAATGGTCTTCGATCGGGTGTTTTCCGTCGGTCACGTCTTACCGAAGAGGCGGTTCAGCCGCTTGCGGGCGGCCTCCTTGCGGGCGGCGGTCTCCTCGCTGTCGTAGGCGGCGGAGAGGATACGGTCCCCCTCTGCCTCGGCGGTCAGCACATCCGACTCGGCGGGGTCCCTTCCCGTCAGGGCGACGTAATCCGCGACTTTTAATCGGTAGAGCTTTTCATCCTCGTCGGTCAATACCACGGTGTCTCCCTCGATACGGTCTACACAAAGCCACATAAGCGGCTCCCTTCCCGTCCCGCGCGGGGACGTTACATAGGTATTCATATTATTATAGCATATATTTTTCGGATTTGCAAGGGCTTCGGGGAGATTTTAGAAGAATCGCGAAAAATCATTTTGGGGAGGGATCAGATCGGGCCATATGCGGGGAAATTCAAATTGCAGGGCACCTCTAAAAACCACTTAAAATCGAGCGGAAGATAGAAGAATAGACCAAAAAGTGTAAAAATAGGGATTGACCCCCACATCAATCCCCCGAAAGGGGTGATGTGGGTGCGCCGAAGGCGCAGTTACCCTATGACAAGGGAGCTACGACATAAGAATTCGTAGCGGAAAAGGTTATAGATTAGGTTGGTGAGGCCGATGTTGAAATCGGCACGCTTCAACCCGATAGAGCGTAGGGTGAGCCCGTGCATGGAGTTCGTCATGAACCCGAACACGTGCTCGATGCGACATCTGATCTTGGATTTAAGACGGTTGTTGGCAACCTGCTCAGGGGTCAACGGCTGTTGTTTGGTTCCACGCTCACAGATACGGTTTTCCACATTGGCGGGCAGAGAGTCGGCAACGGGCTTGCCCCAGTAGGCACTATCGGCATATACGACATTGTCGGTTTCGTCAATCAGGTGAGGAATCATCTGGCTGTCGTGCATGGCGGCATGGGTAGTCTCATAATCGAGAATAAGCTTACTATCCGCATCGACCTTGACAGAATCCTTGTAACCGTAATGCTCTTCGCGGCCTTTGCGGGTGAACCGACCTTCCCAGTCCTTTTGGCGCAGTCTGTTCTTGTTCTCGGGCTTTTTCCACTCTTCGGGAGTCTCACCCTTCTTGATATACTCACGCTCTTCGCGGGTAGTACGAGGTCTGGGCGCATCCACAAAGGTGGCATCTACGATGGTGCCGGTGCGGGTGACAAGATGGGCCTCCTGAAGTTGCTTTCCGAACAGGTTAAAGAGTTCGTGCATGATGCCGGCCTTGACCAGCGTATCACGAAACAGCCAGATGGTCTTTGCATCCGGCACACGATCCTCAAGACCTAAACCGAGAAACCTCATAAAGCTCATACGGTCGTTGATCTGATATTCGGTCTGGTCATCGCTCAAATTGTAGATCCGTTGCAACACCAGCACTTTGAACATGAGAACGCAGTCAAACGGCGGACGGCCGCCCTTTCCCTTGTTCTCTTTGCGGCTTGCCTCGCTCAAAAGAGGTCGGAACATTTCCCAGTTGATCACTCGATTCAGTTTTACCAACGAATCGCCCAGTTCGCTCAACTTTGCAAGTCGAATATCTTCGTCAAAAATCCCTCTGTTTCCCATCTCTTTTGCTCCTTTGCTTGGTTTCCCTTATTATAACATAAAATTGTTACATGGGTGTGAGCATCGGGAGTTTTTAGAGATGCCCTGCAGATTGACGAACTGAACGGGCGGATCCTGAGCGAGGAATGCAAGGAGGCCAATCTGCTTACCAAGGAGGATGTAGAGACGTTCCTGATGGACGCGCTGAAAGCAGAGCCGCAGCTACTGATCGACACTCTCATAGATAAGATCATCCTGTTCGATGATAAAATCGAAATCTACTACAAATACACACAAAGCAATAATCCCGACGAAATCTCACAAGAGATCCGTCGGGATTTCTGTTTGCCTTCGGGGAAGCGGGTAGCGGTCACACACCGCCACATCATACTGACTATAGGCTTGGGCAGTCATGACATTGACATTTTCTTTGGTAAATGCACAACTCGCGCAAAAAAACGTTATGATCCACTGACCTATGACCAGCAACAAGGCTTCCATAAGCTTTAGACGGTATTCGTTATGGACAAACTTAAAAAAATATGATATAATGCTAAAAAACACTTGACTTTCGAGTAAACTCTAATGTTATAATCAAAACGAAGGAGGCGAAGACATGATAAAAATAGGTGATTTTTCGAAAATATGCAACGTGAATACCCATACGCTTCGGTATTATGATGCCGAGGGTGTTTTGAAACCGGACATCATAGACCCCTCAAGCGGATATCGGTTTTATTCGGTAGAAGCCGTTGAACGGTATAAGCAGATCCTGTTTTATAAAAATCTCGGCTTTTCTTTGGATGAGATCAAGAAAATCCAATCGGCAACCGATGAGGAATTGTGGCAGATTCTGCAACAGAAGAAGGCTGAGCTCTCCAAAGCAATCGACTTATTTCGGGAGCAGATCAACACGATTGACCGTATCTGTGAGAAGGATTCCAAAAAGCCGATTCTCTTTGATATGTTGCTTCTGCCCTTTGAAAACGACGAGCAAATGATCGGCAAATGGAAACTGTGCGGAAGTATTTCGGATGAAAACGAGTTGACCGCGCCAGAAGAAGTCTTCGAAAATACCGCAAGCGACGAGATCATTTTTATGCCGGGTGGCGCATTCGCATGGACATATTTTTGGACAAAGGGTACGCTTTATCGCATTTCTCCCAGATACACCTTTGCCATTCCAAGCGATTACAAAACCGTAGAGAAGGACGGCGTCCGCTATATGATCCTTCAATTTTTGACCGACGATTGTATTGAAAACGGCGCCGAGTCCATCCTGCTCTTGTATCGGCAGGTGGATCATATTGCCTATACAGAGCGTCAGATCCGCGCGCGCGTTGATGATACCGACCTTCCGTTTGTGGATGATGAAGCTGTTCAGGGAGAATGGGTGCCGCTCGATTACGTTCCTACGGTATCGGATTTTGATCCGGACACACCGTATAGCACTCCGGAAGCGATCTATATGGTCAATATTCGTTTTGTACCTCGCGGCATTTGTGCCAGAACAGTTCGTTCCATGTCGGGAAATGTGACCTATGGGCTCCGATACACAAAGGGCTTTGTTCTCAATGACAAGGAAATGACGGCAGAGGCCTATCAAATCCGGACGATCAAG
>JAFTIL010000030.1 GCA_017456905.1 Clostridia bacterium | reverse complement strand
GTGACTGAGGGATTGTTTTTGTCTGATAAGGACAATCCCTCCGCCGCCCGCCGCATTCGCTGGGCGGCACCTCCCTTTGCACAAGGGAGGCTCTATGCGGGCTTCGCCCGCTACCATCATAACCCGTAAACAACAATTTATCTTTGTCTCCCCCCTCGCGGTATGTGTTTCGCACGGGATGCACATCCCCGGCGATGGCCGCCGGCACTGCCGGCTAAACAACAATTTACCTTCACAATTAACACAAACCCCCGCGCCAACGGCGCGGGGGTTACATTGTGTCAGCTATGTGTTTTTATGACTTGGAAGCCTCCTCAAGAGCTCTCAGCAAGTAGGAATGTACGTTATAAATCACGTCGTCGTCTCTTGTGTAAGACAGGGTGCTTGTCGTGACGTGGCTGACCAGCTCGTGAGTGTATGCCTCTCCCATAGCCTCTTCCAGCATGGTAAGCATCTGGTAATCCTCGATGCCGTCTCTCATATAGAGAAGGCGGAGGGACGGAATGGGATCAAGCTGACCGTAGGCAGAGCCGGGATAGATCAGAATACCGTCGCCGGGGCCTGTCTTGGAAACAGGGTTACGCATCTGATAGGTCCTGTTGCCCGCTGCATCGTAGTAGGAAACGTGCCAGTAGAGGAAGCCTGTGACGTCGTTAAGATAATTCGTCCAGAACATGGTGCGGCCCTCGGTGCCGTCATTGAACAGGAGGATGTTCTGATAGGGGGAGGTGTACTTGGGCTCGCAGGATACGTAGCTCCAGCGCTCACCGCCTGCCTCCACAAAGCCATTCAGTCTCTCTGTCAATTCTCCGAGAGCTTTGTCGATGGCGACAGACTGGAGGTACTGGGAGCCTGCCGTCTTTTGCAGGTCGCGGGGCGTATAGCTGAACAGGTGAGGTGCCCAAACATTGACACCGTGTTTAGCCAAATACTCAATGGCATCCCGCTCACTCGCTACGGCGTATTCGTCATACCAGGCGGGGAATGCTGTGTTTTTATCCACGCTGTTGAAGTTGAAGGATTTGAAATCAAGATCTCGCTCAAAGGGAGTCAGCAAACGGTAATCCTCCCAGCCCCAGATGTTCTTCAGTTGATCGGCCTCCCTGGCAATGGCCAGGACGCTCAAGAGACCGGTGTTGTCGTAGACCGTCTCGCTTGTGCCGTCGGGCCAGGTAATGGGGCGCCAGCCGCGAGGAACCCCCGGCTCGTCCTGTCCGTAGTAGAACATCTTCTTGGCAAGCACGGGATCGCTCTTGATAGAATCGTACTGATCCTTGGTCAGCACGCGGAGGGAGGTCACACGGGGATTTTTAAACCAATCCGCGCCCATCATGTTGAAGTAAGTGATACTGCCCGTGAGGGTGATGCGGTGCTTGAGGAAGAACTCGGCTGTCGCCTTGGTGATCTCCACGTCGGTGTAGCGGGTCAGCTCGGGATTCTCATTATATTGGTGGTTGTAGACGCTGACGATATCCCAAAGACCGAAGGCAGTATCCATGGCGGTCTCATCAGAGAGGGTCACGTCGTAGACGTAGGTATAGACGTTGGCGGCTTTGATGCACTTCCCTGTTTCTTCATCGTAGATCTCAATGGTGGCCTTATAGGCACCGGGGGTGGTGTCTTTGGTGGTAGTGGCCTCTACCACGAAACCGCGAATGGAGTCGCGGAAAGGATACTTCTCATGATTCCAGTCGGAGCCCGAGAAGGGGCCGATCAGCACGTAGGGACCATAGTCGATCTTGCTGTCGGCATCCATGCCGTACCGACCGTTTTCTACGTTACTGGAATAAGCGATATAAGAATCGTAAGGCACTACGGCATCGGGGTAGACGTAGGACGCGGGGAAGCCATTGTGGGTCACGTATCCGTCTTCCATGTAGTATTCCACACCCAGCTCGGTAGCAAGGGTTTCACCCTTGTCGTTGGTGAAATCAGAGATCTTGATGGTGACCTTCTTATTGGTGGGCGAATAGAGGAAGAACTGACAGCCTTCTATCTCGTTTTTACCCATTTGGATGGTATAGTCGAGAGCGCCGGAATTCATACCCGAGAGATCATACCGCGCCACCTTTTCGGTGATATGGTCAAACCAAAGCTTAACGGTAGGATCATCGTCGGGAACTACGATGGTCTCCTTGTCGGTAATGGGGTCATAGTCCGACATATCCATATCCGAGCCGTAGCCCAGCTCGTACTTTTCCTTCAATGCGGAAGAGGACAGATCAGCAGACACGGTATTCACGTTGATCGTGAGCTCACAGAAGCAATAGATCGTGTCGGTGGCGGTATCCTTGAGGAAAAGGTGAACCTCCTCACCGCTCTTGAATTCGTTAAGATTAAGGAGAAAGCTATAGCCCGTGGCGTTGGTGTAGCCTTCCTTTTTCGCGGCCTGCAATACGGCGGCCTCGCGGGTCACGGGAGAGGCGTTTTCGGTGGTGTAGGCTACTTCGCTGTCTGTGCCAATGCGCCAGCCCAGCTCAAAGCTGTCAAAGCTGAAGCCGATCCAGCCGTAGAGCTGGAGCATACCGGAATCTTCACCGACCTTCACGCTCCAGTTCCCTGACTTATTAACGGATTTAGCATAATCCGTCTGGGTGATTTCGTGTTTGACCACATCCAGGCGTACCTGTCCGACGACCTTCTTATTGTCTTTCCAATACTCGTTGCCGCAGTCTCCGGCGGTATTGACAGGCGGCTGAGGCACAGGATCTGTCTCTTCCTCGGTGGGTGCCTCCGTGGGGAGCTCAGTCGGCGCTTCGGTAGGCACTTCAGTGGGTGCTTCGGTGGAAGGGTCGGTCAGTGCCTCGGTCCCCTTCGTCTCGTCATTGGCTTCCGTGCTTGTTTCCTTCTCGGTTTCAAGCGCAGAATCGCTTTCGGACGGTGCAGACGTTTCGGTCAGATCCGGTGGGGTGATCTGATGCGCGACACAAGAGGTCAACAGCATCATTGTGGCCAGACATAGGGCCAGTATTTGTTTGAGTCCTTTGCTCATGGTGGAATCCTCCTTGGGAATGTTGGCTAATGCTTAATACAATTAAATTATACCATAGATCGGAACTTTTTTCAAGAATCGTTTTGACCGAATAATGAGGGAGGAATTTGTATAGTATTTTTCATGAAGTCAGAATGATGTGATAAAATTTGATATAAAAATTAAACTTTTCACTTGATGAGGGTTTACAAATATCAAAATATATGATATAATATAAGAGCCAAACAAATTTCATAAAGCAATCGTAGGGATATTTCTCTCTTTTTTGAAAAGGGGTGAATTATACCTTTTTTCGTCGTACACAATCATTGTGTGAATTTAGCAAAAATGCAGATTCCATCGGTGATTGTGTAAGGAATATCCTTCTGATTGCTTGAAATTTGTTTGGCGACAATTGGGGTCTGCGTTTTTCGGTGCGCTGACTTCGGTTGGCGCACTTTTTATTTTGGGCCTATACCCGGCCCCAAAATAGTTTAACAGGGTAAATACGCAAAGGAAAGAGAGTAGGTACTATGTTCGATGTTCAAGAAATGATTAACGTTTTGGAGTACACAAGTCGATACGACGAATTACGGGGACAAGCTTGTAGCTGGTATATACAGACACAAAATAAGCCTTGTTTTCCGGGCAGTGACTTAGAAAAGGGACTCGTTGTTGAAAAAGCAAAATCGGAATACTATAAAGCAACTAAAGAGGATCAAGAAAAATGGGATAAGGATTGTACGCTTCTGTTAGATTATCTCGACTTACATAAGAGATCTATGTTTCCCTATGACGAAAGTAAACCATTAGATAAAGGAGGATGTTACGTTGCAACCTGCGTCTATGGTTCATACGATTGCCCTGAAGTATGGACATTGCGTAGGTTCCGCGATCAAACGCTTGGTTCAACATGGTATGGACGTGCTTTCATTCGTACATATTATGCCATTAGTCCCACTCTTGTAAAATGGTTTGGCGATAAAGCCTGGTTCAAGAAAATGTGGAAAACTCCCCTTGACAATATGGTGAGTAAATTGGAATCCAAAGGTGTTGAGAATACACCTTACAAAGATCAAGAGTGGTAATATCATGCTACACTCGAACCGAAGGAGTGTAGCATACAAAAAAACACATCGCCCGAGTAAACGAGCGATGTGTTTTTTGTTAATAAAAGAGAATCTTTGCAGATAAAATGATTACTTGCTTGCCTCTTCGATAGCAACGGCAACTGCCACGGTCATACCAACCATGGGGTTGTTGCCGGCACCGATCAGTCCCATCATTTCGACATGGGCAGGGACGGAGGAAGAGCCTGCGAACTGGGCGTCAGAGTGCATACGACCCATGGTGTCGGTCATACCGTAGCTGGAAGGACCTGCGGCCATGTTGTCGGGATGCAGGGTACGGCCGGTACCGCCACCGGAAGCGACGGAGAAGTAGCCGACACCGTTCTCCTGGCACCACTTCTTATAGGTACCTGCGACGGGGTGCTGGAAGCGGGTGGGGTTGGTGGAGTTACCGGTGATGGAAACGCCCACGTTCTCCAGCTTCATGATGGCAACGCCCTCGGGAACGTTGTCAGAGCCGTAGCAACGAACGTCAGCGCGAGGACCGTTGGAGAAGGGCTTCTCCTCGAGGACGGTAACAGTCTCGCTGTAGGGATCAAAGGCGGTCTTTACGTAGGTAAAGCCGTTGATTCTGGAGATGATATAGGCAGCGTCCTTGCCCAGACCGTTCAGGATAACACGAAGGGGCTTGGTACGAACCTTATTTGCGTTGAGCGCGATCTTGATAGCACCCTCAGCGGCTGCGAAGGACTCGTGGCCTGCGAGGAAGCAGAAGCACTCGGTCTCCTCGGAGAGGAGCATCTTACCCAGGTTACCGTGGCCGAGACCAACCTTGCGGTTCTCTGCTACGGAGCCGGGGATACAGAAAGCCTGCAGGCCGATACCGATGGCGGCAGCGGCGTCGGAAGCCTTGGTGCAGCCCTTCTTGATGGCGATGGCTGCGCCTACAACGTAAGCCCACTTAGCGTTCTCGAAGCAGATGGGCTGGGTTTCTTCGACGATCTTGTAGGGATCGATGCCGTAAGCATCGCAGATGTCCTTGCACTCGTCGATGGAGTTGATACCGTATTCATTGAGAGCGGCGAGGATCTTCGCTTCGCGTCTCTCGTAACCTTCAAACTTTGCCATGATATACAGTTCCTCCTTTATTATTCCTTACGGGGG
>JAFTIL010000004.1 GCA_017456905.1 Clostridia bacterium | reverse complement strand
CTTGACTACGTATGTTTTCCCCGAGATCCAAAAAACTTTTGTTAACAAAAGCAGCCTACAGATTCATTCGAAAATCTATGTGCATTGTTTTATTATGAAATGATTGACATTTTATTTCTTGGATGCTTGGTAGATAAGATCTCCTTTTGCTTATTCGTAGACACTTGCGTGTAAATCTGCGTGGTGGTGATAGAGCTGTGCCCCAGTAGCCGTTGTATGTAGCGGATATCCACATCCTCCTCCAAAAGTAAGGTCGCAAAAGAGTGACGATACATGTGAGGTGTAATATGTAGATCATAACCCGTCATTTTTACATACTTGCAGATTATTTCTCGCACGGATTGTTCCTTTAGCGGCATATGTAGTTTATTTATAAAAACGTATCCCGTTGCTTTGATGTCATCTTCAAAAGCATTATAATATTCACGCAATGCACATAGTACCTCGGTGTTTTCGATTTGTATAATACGTTCTCTCGATCCTTTGCCAAATATTTTTATGGTATGTGTTTCAAGGTTAAGTGAATTATTTTTTAATTGGCATAATTCCGACACACGTGTTCCGGTAGCAAACAACATTTCTAAAATAGCTATATCCCGAAGTACAAGCTTTTTTTGATGTTCGGTTGAGGTTTGACTCTTGTATTGATAGGCGGTTAATAAGATTTGATTAATAACAGTCAGAGGGATGGTTTTAGGCAATATATTTGGCTCACGGAAAGAAATATCCAATCGTTGAAATGGGTTATGATCAATGTAGTCTTCGATGAGCAAAAAATGTGTAAATGCCTTTAATGTTGCAATTTTCCTTCTGACTGTTTTAGGTTTGTATTGTTCGTGCATAGCTTCAACATAATGACATAAGGTTTCTTTCGAAAAATCATCATTGCAGAAACGAGCAAATTGTTTGAGATCTATCTCATAGGCTTTTATAGTTTTGCTACTTAGTTTTTTTCTAGCCTGACAGTAACCCAAGAACAACGTAGAATAATGTTGCATATCCATAGATAAACTCCTTAAAATGTATTTTTTATATTATATAATAAAACACAAACTTGTTAAAGTTTATCTGACAAGATTCTGTATACGTGACCATATCTTGACTTTTTGCATCAATTATGCTATAATAAAAGAAAACCCAAGATAACTATTAATTATAGTGACATAAAAAGGGGAATGTATATGGTTGAGATTACTGAATTTGAAAAGAATTATATTAAAGCTATACAGGATGGCTCTGCTGCTATTTTTGCTGGGGCTGGCATTGGTAGGTCTTCTGGATATATGGATTGGAAGAACTTATTAAAAGAATTTGCTGATTCTATTAATCTTGATATAGAACGTGAAAGCGATCTTATAGAAGTGGCACAATATTTCAAGAATGAAAAGGGATCAAGATACGATATAAATAGTAAAATTCTCAATGAGTTTTTGCGTGAAGCAAAAAACACAAGGACAGTTGATTTGCTGGCAAGCATGCCCATTTTTTATTATTGGACAACCAATTATGATCATCTGATTGAGGATGCTCTCAAAAATCAAGGTAAAGCAGTTGACACAAAAATCACATCAGATAGTCTAGCTGTTTCGCTAAATAACCAAGCAGTAACCGTATATAAAATGCATGGCGATTGCATAGATCCATCAAACTGTGTTATCACTAAGGATGATTATGAAATCTATAACCAGAAAAGGAATGTATTTACCATTGCGTTACAAGGACATCTTGTTACTAAAACCTTTTTATTTGTTGGATTTAGTTTCGAAGATCCAAATCTGAAATATATATTAAGTAGAATAAGAACTTTATTAGGTGAGAATATACGAACGCACTATTGTTTTTTTGAAAAAGTCACACGAAAACCCGGACAAACAAAGAAAGAATTTGAATATATACGAAACAAACAAGAATTAAAAATTCATGATTTGCAAAGATATGGGATTCAAGCTGTAATGCTTGATAGCTACACACAGATACCCGAGATATTAGAACATATAAAATTACAAGCAAGAACAAAAAATATTTTTATTTCTGGTGCTGCACACACATATGGAAATAATTGGGATAAAACAGGCGTAAAGCTAATAACATTATTATCAAAACTTTTTTACGATAACGAATATAGAATAGTTACCGGTCACGCGCGAGGGGTTGGAAGCTATATCATAAGCACTCTATTAGAGAATATTCAAAAAGACAATTCTCCTTTAGAATCGCATCTTCTTATTAGAGCGTTTCCGTATGAAGATAAGGACAACCCTAAATATGTTTCTCTCAAAAAGGAGTATCGCGATAGTATAGCTGAAATATCAGGAATAACTATTTTTATTTTTGGCAACAAGGAAAATGAGAATGGTGAATGCGTTCAGGCATCTGGAATGTGGGATGAATACAAATCAGCTTTGACCCATAATTCTTATATAATCCCTGTCGGTTCTACTGGGTTTGTCGCAAGAGATATTTTTGAGGAAATGAATAAGAATCGTGATAGATTTCCTTATTTAACATCTAAAGATTTTGATATTTTAGGTACATCTACCAACCCAGAGACGATTGTAAATCAAATCCGAGAAATACTATTAAGAATTAAGAAATTGTAATAATTCCATAACTGCATAGTTGATACTTCTTTTTAAAACAACAATAAAATCGTAATACAAATAATCTGATTTATTTAAAGCAATTTCTTTGATATAAAAAGGGAGTTTAAATAGGCTGTTTTTAAAACTGTTTTTTGGTATATTAAGGATATTGTATATAACACTGAGTAATGCCAAAATATTACACAATTCTATACAACTAAGTCGTATATCTGAAGATAGATAATATTTACTATTGTATAAAGTATAAAGCACATCATAGAATGGTAGAACAGAATTATGTACAAGAAGTTTTTCCAAAATAGAAATATCAGCACTCACATCAATTTCATCTAACAGTCTATTTATCACTCTACATACGATTCTTTCACGTTCACCAACTTCGTAAATATTTCGTTCAATTTTTTCAAATGCTCTATTTTTTAACCACGGAATGGTTTTATAAACTGTTTCTTTTTGAATACCGCAGTAGATTGGTATAATTAGGGTAGATTGAGTGTGTATTTCTTTTTCACGAAATAACTCTAGTTCTTTTAATGTCCACTCTCTGTGCAAATAGGTGTCATCTATAAATGCTATACAATGTGAGGAAATATTAATGCCCTCTATAATACGTGTATAAATATCTTCTCCACAACTGATAACGTCTCTGTCAAACCAATATGGAAATGTCAACAGTGACAAATCATTCAAAAAAGGTATTACGATATTAGCTTTTAGAGGTTTGCTATGCGATAAAAACAGTTTTGTCATTAAAAAGTTCCTCATTTTAAGTCACTATAATTAATAGTTATCTTGGGTTAATACACAGATTACAGAAAAATCCCCGATTGTCCACATTTGAGGCAAATCGGGGGTTTCTGTTAAAAGCATAAAAGCGTACATTTATTCAAAACAATCTAGTGCAAATTAGCTTTCCTGCACACACTCAGTAGAGAAAAGCAATTTTGAGGCAAATATTAAACTTCACTAACCTGCAACCCAAGGTTTTTCAAACTAGTGAGGTTGGTCATAGTGAGACCTTATGAACTTAATCTGCTTATTAGGAATAATCATTCCTGCTCTGGTATCCAGATATAAACATGCAGAGATAATGGCTTTAATTACACGAATATGATTTAGGAATATACAAAACATAGTTGTTGGGCTTTTTTCATTTCTTTCTTGACAATATTTTTCACGTTAACATTTGATGAGCTATGTATGACATGACAAATGGCAGAAAGTAAGATTGTATTATATAAATAACACAAGTTTCAAATTAATTGATTCGCTTTAATATTCTAATAAAATTTGTCAAAATTTGTTGAATTTCTGGTTGAAATATGATATAATAAAGTGTAGAGAATTATACTTAATAGCGAAGAATACTTGCAGCATTAAATTTAGGGAGAAAACAGTCAATATGGTTATAGATCTTGGGCACACATGGATTGTTTTGAAGTGAAAAACCAAAAGAAATTATAAAACTTATGGAGGAATAATATTATGATTCGTAGCATAAACATTATTCAATATAGGAAATTGAAAGACCTAAACTTGTTTTTTTCTCCTAAGATCAATGCTGTGTCGGGAACAAACGGAACCTGTAAAACATCTCTGTTACATCTTGTAGGAAATGCGTTGCAAGCTCCCACCAAAAATTGCGCCTGGATCAACGATACTGCCTGCTTGTCTGTTATTAAAGCCGTGAATAATGTTACAAATCCTAAAGTCGAAAGTTTAACAAGAGGTGATAAGCAGTATAATGATCCCGCTCATGGGATAAAGGGGCATTTGTTTTCTGTTGATTACTTTGATGCAGCCACACTAAATTTTCGGAGGCATAATTCATCTACCCAAACACGATATGCAGTTAAACCTAAATATCAGCCGGGGACAACTGATTCCTTGCCATCTGCCCCGGTTATTTATCTTGGCTTGTCAAGATTGGTACCGTTTGGAGAATTTCAAAACGATGCAGCTCTGACTGGTGTAAAAAAGAAATTGCCGCAAGTTTATCAAGATGAAATTGCTCGCATATATAAGGATTTTACACATTATGATATTACATATAATGCGACGCAACAGATGGGAGATATTAAAATTCGTTCTGAGTTTTCAAGTAGCGTTGAAGGAGTTGATTCAAATACAATATCTGCGGGCGAAGATAATTTGAATATTATTCTGACAGCTTTGATTTCGTTAAAATATTACTATGATTCAATCACCTCAACAAATACTGTTGAAAGTGTTTTGCTTATTGATGAAATTGATGCGACACTGCATCCCGCTTTTCAAATTAAACTATTGAATTTGTTTCGCGAAATGTCATCGGCATACAAAATTCAGATAATATTTACAACACATAGTATGTCGTTGATAGAAGAAATGCTTAGCAAGCATGATAATGTTATCTATTTGCTTGATAACGTAACTTCTGTCGTGAAAATGGAAGAACCTGACATTTATAAAATCAAGATGCACCTTCAGTCTTTGACGCAAGAAGACATTTACGCTGATAAAGTTATTCCTATTTTCACCGAGGATGATGAGGCAAGAGTACTTCTTGATGAGATTTTTAATTATTTTCGTAGCAAGCATCCCGAATTTATTAACGTTAATAGATTTTTCCATAAAGTAATGGTCAATATTGGCGCAGAGAATTTGACGGGAATTTTTTCGGACGGAAAATTACTTCACACTACGATGAGATCTATTTGCGTGTTGGATGGTGACCACAAGTCTGATTTAACAAACTATATCACTTCTTTACCCGGTAAGACATCCCCTGAACAATTGTTGATAGATTATGCTGAAGCTTTGTTAGAAAGAGATGATCATTTTTGGGTTGAAAAGACAATTATTAACAAAGGATACGGAAAAGTTTATTACATAAATGGTATTCAAAAAGCTGTTCGCGAATTTAATGCAGAAATAGATGCACGAAGGGCCGAAGGAGAAACTACGAAGGGATTAAGACGAGATTTCAACAAGAAACTGTTTATTGAGTATAAAAATTTCTTCGTTTTGCTGTTCAAGCATTGGCTAAATAATCCCGATAACCAACCCGAAGTAGAACGCTTTTATTGCGAATTACGCACTTTGTTTTTAAAGGTTTCACAGTATCACGAAATTAGCCCAAAGGAATGGGCCTAATTAATGAAAAAAAGGGGGGGTTGATTTGCCAACAACGCCATCACCATTAAGATATCCTGGCGGTAAGACAAAACTATATGAATATGTAAGGTCAGTTATTGAAGCAAATAATCTATTAGGCGAAACATATATAGAGCCTTTTGCTGGAGGAGCCGGACTTGCGCTCAAACTGTTGTTAAACGGAGACGTGAAGAGGATTGTTATAAATGACTTGGATCCTGCTATATATTCATTTTGGCATGCCGTATTGAATCACACTGATGAACTTTGCGAGTTTATAATGAATGTTCCTGTAACGCCAAGCGAATGGGATAGACAGCATGATATATATATTAATCGTGCCACACATTCACAATTAGAGCTTGCACAAGCAACATTATTTTTGAATCGGACTAATGTTTCAGGTGTAATTACCGGAGGCATGATTGGGGGACGAAAGCAGTCTAGCCAATATAGCATTGATGTCCGATTTAATAAAAATGAGCTTATAAAGAAAATTAAAAAAATCGCAAGTTATTCTAGCAAGATAGATCTGTATAATTTGGATGCCAATGATTTGTTGAATCCAAATGTTCTTGGCCATTACTATAAGGCATTTATAAATTTTGATCCTCCTTATGTTGGAAAAGGAGGCGAATTATATAAGAACTCTTTTACAGAAAACGATCATAGAATTCTTAGAGATAACATTGCAAAATGTAGAAGGAAATGGATTGTTACATACGATGTATGCGATCTAGTAGCAGAATTATATTCTAATTTCCGGGGAAGCACAATAGATATATATTATAGTGCTAACGGAGCTAAAAAGGCCAAAGAATATATTTTTTTCAGTAATAATTTGATTATTCCTAATACGAGTTTGGACTAGAATCAAGAATAGCCGCTATCAATGTGTCAAAAACACTCGATAGCGGCTTTTCTATTGCTAATTGCATTATAGAGACTTTTGCTCGGGGAGTGCCTTACTATTTCGCACTATTAAATAAAAAACCCCACTAATCTGCCCCCGCATAGAAGGTTCAAATTAGTGAGGTGTGGCCTACCCGAGCGGATTCGAACCGCTGACCTTCAGAGTCGGAGTCTGACGCGCTATCCAGCTGTGCCACGGGTAGATATTTGGTTCACTTGATGTATTATACCACAACGCTTTCAAAAATGCAAGTCCTTTTTCTCAAAAGTTTATAATTCACTCGTTATCTTTCGACACATCAAAAAGAGGGATCTCACATGAGATCCCTCTTTAATTTATAGATGTTATCAGAGCCCCTCGTACATTTCCATGTACTTCTCTGCCGACACGTTCCAAGAGAAGTCGGTGGTCATGGCCCGCCATACGAGAGCGGCAAACTTTTCGGGGAATCTCTCGTAGAGGTACAGCGCGGCAGAGGTGCGCTCTTCCAGTTCGGAAGCATTATAATTGGCAAAGGTGAAGCCGTTGCCGTGAGGGCCTGCCTCGTCCTCATAGTAAGGCTTGATGGAGTCGAAGAGTCCGCCCGTTTCGCGCACCACAGGGACAGTACCGTAGCGGCAGGCGATCATCTGAGACAGACCGCAGGGCTCGCTTCTGGAGGGCATGAGGAAGATATCCGCAGCGGCGTAGATCTTCTTGGACAGGGCGCGGTTATACATAATAAAGGAGCGCACTCTATCATTGTAGTCGTTCTCGAGCTGACGGAAGTAAGCCTCATACTGGCCCTCGCCCGTACCCAGCACCACGAACTGTGCCTTAGGATGAGTGTCCAGTATGTGACGGAGCACACCCGAGATCAGGTCAATGCCCTTATGGGCAGCCAGACGGGAGATCACCGCGATGATGGGAGCGTCAGCGTCCTCGGGGAGACAATACTCCTTCTGGAAAGCCAGCTTGCAAGCGGCCTTGCCGCTCACATCCTCGGCATTGTAAAGCGCAGGAATATCCTTGTCCTCTGCAGGATTATAGAAGCCGATATCAATGCCGTTGAGGATACCCATGACCTTATGGCTGTTTCTCGCCAAAATGAAGTGGAGGCGGTGGGAATAGGTGGGAGTCATGATCTCGTGAGCATAAGTGGGGCTGACAGTGGTCACCTTGTCGGCGCACTCGATGGCGGCCTTGCAGAGGTTGATGCAACCGTCGTAGGCCATCAGCGTATAATGCTCGGCACCAATGTCGAACACATCACCCAGCATGGCAAAATCGTACTGCCCTTGATACTCGATGTTGTGAATGGTGAACACCGTCTTGATGGCAGCGTATTTCTCGTTCCATGCGTACTTGGTCTTGAGATAGACTACAGACAGAGCCGCCTGCCAGTCGTTTGCGTGAAGAATGTCGGGATAGTAGTCAAGCTGACCCATCATCTCCAGGACGGCACGACAGAAGTAAGCGTAACGCTCACCGTCGTCACCATGGCCATAGAGCTTGTCGCGCTTGAAATAGTATTCGTTGTCGATGAAATAGAAGGTCACATCGTCCTTGACAAGGGAGTAGACACCGCAGTATTGATTACGCCAGGCGAGCTGTACTGTAAAAGCCTTCTCCAAGTTCATCTGAGCACGCACTGCATCGGATACGGCGGCGTACAACGGCACCACCACGCGAACGTCCACGCCGTCACCGTATTTGGCCTTGAGGGCGGCGGGGAGAGATCCCATGACGTCACCCAAGCCACCCGTAGCGGCAAAGGGCATGACCTCTGCACCTACAAAAAGAATCTTTTTTGACATATGTATTTCCTTTCGTCGTTATTAAAGGTTCTTGAAGGGGGTGCGGGGGAAACTTCTCTCAAGAAGTTCCCCCCGATTCGTATCCCCTTAAACACTCCCGTTCTTGCCGATGAAGAAGGGCATGGTCTCGTGACCCGACAGGGTGCGGCCATCGCGGACGACCACGTTCTTGTCGGTGATGACGCAGTTGAGGCTGACGTCGGAGCCAAGGTACGTATCCTGCATGAGGATGGAGTTCTTGACCACGGTTCCCTTCCCTACCTTGACGCCGCGGAAGAGGATGGAGTTCTCCACCGTGCCTTCGATCACGCAACCGTCAGCGACGAGAGAATTCTTGACCTCGGCGCCCTCGCAATACTTGGTAGGGGCAGAGTTGCGGACCTTGGTGAGGATGGGACGGTTCTTGACGTGGAAAAGACCATTTCTTGCCTCATCGTTGAGAAGCTGCATGGAGCAAGCGAAATAGCTCTCCAAAGAGCCGATGTAAGCATACCAGCCGTTGTACTCGTAGATACGGTAGTTGGCCTTGCCGATGGAGTGGCTGATGATGTCGCGGAAGAAGCTGGTGTAGCCATGAGCAACGGCATCGGCCAGAACACTCATCATGTAGTTGCGGGACACCACCATGATATTGGTGTAAAGATTGACCTCGCCCGTGGGCTTAGTCATAACGAAATCGGTGACGTTGTGATCAGCATCGGCGGTGATAACGCCCACGTTTTCAGAAATGTCCAGATCCGTCGTATCGACACGCTTGGTGACAAAGGTCACGTCTGCACCGCTCTTGGCATGGTCTTCGATGACGGCATCCAGGTCAATATTGCAGATGATATCACAGTCGGACAGCACGAAGCAATCCTCGGTGCAGCGCTTGATGAAATCGCGGGCACCCATGAGCGCCTCCAGGCGGGAAGCATACAGCTTCTGGCTTGCGGCGTTGTCATAAGCCGTGATGAAAGGAGGCAGGATCTTGATACCGCCCGAGCGGCGCGCCAGATCCCAATCCTTACCCGTACCGATGTGGTCGAGAAGCGACTGATAGTTGTAGTGAGTGATCAGACCCACCTTGGTAATGCCCGAATTGACCATGTTGGACAGGGCAAAGTCAATGAGGCGATAGCGTCCGCCAAAGGGAACGCTGGCCATGGTACGCACCCGAGTCAGTTCAGGGGTGCTTTGATCGTGAATATTAGAAAAAATCAATCCTGCTGCGGTCATGTTGCATCCCTCCCTTAAACCGAAAGCATGGCGCCAGGCTCTACCTTGGCACCTGCGTCAATGGCCACGCCTTCTCCGACCACGGCGATCTCGGCCCCGCTTGCGCGGTCAGCACCCACAATGGCACCGGCACCGATGGTGACACTGCTGTCAAGAATTGCGTACTTCACGGTAGCACCCGCCTCAATGGTCAGGTCGCCCATGAGGACGCTGTCTTCTACATACGCACCATACATGATCTTAACACCGGGGCCGATCACGCAGTTCTTTACCGTTCCGTGGATTTCACAGCCCTCGGTGATATAGCTGTTTTCAATGGATGCGTGTGCGCCCACGTACTGAGGGCCATCCGCACTGTGACGGGCAAAGATACGCCAGCTCTCGTCGTCCAGGTTAAGGATAGGCTTGGAGCCCAACAGATCCATGTTGGCCTCCCACAGAGAAGAAATCGTTCCTACGTCCTTCCAGTATCCCTCAAAGGGATAGGCGAACATCTTTTCACCTGCGGCCAGCATATTGGGAATGATGTTCTTACCGAAGTCGTTGGAGGAATTGGGATCGGCTTCATCGGCCTCCAGATAATCCTGCAGCTTTTTGCGGTTGAAGATGTAAATACCCATGGACGCATTGGTGCTGTCGGGGTTCTTAGGCTTTTCGGTAAACTTATAAATGGAGTTATCGGGATTGGTGGACATGATACCGAAGCGGCTGGCTTCCTCAATCGGCACGTCGATGACAGCGATGGTGCAGTCTGCGCCCTTCTCCTTGTGGAAGTCCAGCATCTTGTCATAGTCCATCTTGTAGATATGGTCACCCGACAGAATGAGCACGTAGTCGGCATCGTAGCGGTTGATAAAGGCCAGATTCTGATAGATGGCGTTGGCGGTACCCTTGTACCAGTCAGCGCGCTTCTGACCCTGATAGGGGGGCAGGATGGTGACGCCGCCAAAGGCGCGGTCAAGATCCCAAGGCAGGCCGTTACCGATGTGCTCGTTCAGACCCAGGGGCTGATACTGTGTCAACACACCCACCGTATCAATACCCGAGTTGACACAGTTAGACAGGGGGAAATCGATGATACGGTACTTGCCGCCAAAGCGCACGGCGGGCTTGGCGGTCTTGGTCGTGAGCGCGTACAGACGGGAGCCCTGACCGCCGGCCAGCAGCATCGCGACGCACTCTTTCTTTCTGAAGATCATGTTTGGTGCCTCCTTTTTTATGTATGGCGGCCTCTGCCGCCGTGAATTTGGTAACTATTTAAGGTAGATTTCCCTGCGGAAAATCATTTTTGTTGTAATCGTGTCTACATACGAATGGGCAGGGACCCCATGGGGGTATAGAAATATGCCCCGCTTGTGATTTCTCTCCCCAATATTCTTTGCTTTTTAAGTTCCTTGCGTATCGCCTATTCCTTCGCTGTAGGTCTTGCTTCTGCGGCTTGCGCTGTCTTTCGGCTCCGCTTGGCAGGAGCCTTGGCGGTCTTCTTGACAGGCGGCTGGGTAGACATGATGATGGAACATCCCAAAGGCGGGATGCGCAAAGAAAGTATATGCCTATCACCAACGGTGGCCGCCGTCAGTGTGCCTGTGTTGATCACACCGCTACCTCCGTATTCCTTGGCATCGGAATTAAAAACCTCGATATATTCGCCCGCCAAGGGAACGGACACGGGGAAATACTCTCGCGCTACGGGAGTGAAGTTAAGGATAACGCTAACCTCCTTACCATCTTTGGCCACGCGGCGGAAGATCAGCATACTTTCATCCCCTAACGTTTTGTCCGACCAAACAAACCCCGATGCGGGATCGTCGGGATCCTCGTCCCACAGGGCAGGCGTGGACAAATAGAAGTTGTTCAGCGCCGCAAAATAATGCTGGAGCATGGCATGATAATCATATTCAAGCAAGAACCAGTCAAGCTGTCTCGACTCACTCCACTCGGCAAATTGGCCAATCTCAGCCCCCATGAACCAGAGTTTGGCCCCAGGATGCGTCATCATCCAGGCGGCAAAAACACGGGCACCCGCAAATTTTTGCCAATAGTCGCCGGGCATCTTGTCCAGGAAGGACTTTTTGAGATGCACCACCTCGTCGTGTGAGATGGGTAAAACATAGTTCTCGTCATAAGCATAGGAGGGGATATGAACGAGATGACCGTGCAGATGCTTGCGGAAGATGGGGTCTTCTTTTACATAGCGCAAGGTGTCATTCATCCAGCCCATATTCCACTTATAGGAAAATCCCAGACCATATTCATCAAAGGAGGTGACGTTAGGCCACATGGTAGACTCCTCGGCGATGGTCAACACATCAGGATGATCCTCTGCCAAACTATGATTGAGATGCTGGAAGAAAGAGATAGACTCCAAATTGCCTCGATCACCGTACATATTGGGACGCCACTGACCGTGGTCGCGGTCATAATCCAAATACAGCATGGAAGCTACGGCATCTACGCGCAGGCCGTCCACATGGAATTTTTCTACCCAGTAGTAAGCGTTGGAAATCAAGAAGGACTTCACTTCCCTGCGCCCTACGTCAAAGCAACAGGTACCCCAACCGCGGTTTTCCTGTCGCGTAGGATCCTCGTATTCATAAAGAGGTGCGCCGTCGAAACGGAACAGACCGTGGGCATCCTTGGGGAAATGGGCGGGGACCCAGTCAAGGATCACGCCGATGCCCGCGCCGTGCAGTATATCCACAAAGGCGGCAAAGTCCTCGGGCGTGCCGTATCGGGAAGTGGGAGCGTAGTAGCCACATACCTGATATCCCCATGATCCCGTGTAGGGATGTTCCATGACAGGCATGAGCTCCACGTGGGTATAGCCCATCTGCTTCAGATAAGGCGCCAACTCGTCAGCCAACTGACGGTAATTCAGAGGCCTGCCATTCTCGTTATGCTTCCAGGAGCCAAGGTGCATTTCGTAAATGTTAAAGGGATATTTTCGGCCCGAAGCAGATCTTTCGGCCCTCTGCTTCAGCCACCCCTTATCATGCCAAGAAAAACTCTTTTCGCGGATAAAGACGGTGGCCGTTGCAGGCGGGACCTCCATATAACAGCCGTAAGGGTCGGCCTTGAGGTGAATTTCCCCGTTGGGTGCCACAATGCGATATTTATAGAGCGAGCCGTCAGGGACGGAGGCAGAAGCAACAGATAACTCCCATAGGCCCTGCTCGTTGATCCGCTTCATGGGAATCCCTGCCTGCCAATCGTTGCAGAAGCTACCCGCCACAGATACGTTAAGGGCATGGGGGGCCCACACGCGAAAGACCACCCTCTCCCCTTCCTCATGGGCACCGAGGAAATCATAAGCGTGACGTGCGGTGCCCTGATGGAACAAATATTCGTCCAAGGCACGCTCGGTCTGCTCCGGCGCAGAGGGAGGCTGGGCGATGGATGTGCTCATTTCGGCTTTTTCGACCTTTTCAGTCATCATACAACACAATTCCTCTCGCTATTTTTTACTTATTATTGTTATTATATCACAAAAAAACAGGGCTGTCAATGGACGGGACGATATTTTTGCGTTTTCTATAGAATGCCCAATTTGGACGCGATTATTTATGCGAAACGATTGAAAAGCACGGCCATGCAAAATGCATGGCCGTGCTTTGATCCATATGATCCGACGGTGATTTTCTTAGTATCTTTCCCAATGGTAAACGCCGCGCTCGTCCTTTTGGTCGATGGCTTTAAAGACATAGTACATGGGCTTTGGGGCGTCCATGCCCGACGCGTCCTTCTTTCTCCGCCACAGACCTAAATTCAGGCCAAACTCAAGGGCGTTGTCGTGATGGGCGTGGAGAATGAAGGAATCGATCTCGGGGATCTCCATGACCTTGCGGTAGGCACGGCCGTAGGCACAGGCCTGCAGCACCTCGCTCTCTGGAGTCCAATGGGAGTTGAAGCCCTGCTCAGAGAGAATGATACGACGGCGCTCGCCGTTCAGCAGGAACTCGGGACGGTAGATGAACCTCGCCAGAACCTCCAGATTCTTGAAGGTGATGATGGGCGCATCATCATCGGGGGTGGCGGCCTTATCGTTCCAGAAATCGGGGAAATTCAGATCCTCGGGATATGGATGGTGGGCGATGTGCCACGGGATCTGTCCCTCCTCGGTGGCGATCTGATTGAGGTACACCAACATATCTCTCGTTTTGTAGTAGCGCAGAGGCTGGTTCTCGTCTGCGGAGGCGGTCCAAAAATGGTCGACGGAGATGTAGACGCGCATATTCGCATAGATATCTGCGGCGGTCTGCCATGTCACACGCAGGGCGGTGGCATATTCTCTCACGTACCACTCCATGCACATGTCACCCGAGTTGCACCAAATATAGCCCGCGTCCACCTCGTTGCCCACGATCATGCCCACGACCCGACCGTGTGCCATATCCTCACGGGTATAACGGTCGGTCAAAAAGGCGATGAATGCGCGATAGTACGACAGGCCTTCCTCAGTGACCAGGTTGAATGCAGAGATCAGACCCGTACCGTCCTCTGCCTTGCCCGTGTAAGAGGGATGCTTGATGACCTCCCAGAAGGCGGGGTCGATATCGCACTTCCAGTGAGGGGAATTGAGCAGGATGAAGGAAATGACGCACCCGATCTCAGAAAGCCCCACGATGGTCTCGTCCATCTTTTCCACGTGGGACTTGCGGAAATAGAAAGTACGACCGTCATGCTCAAACTCGATGGTGTTGCCCTCCTCGTAGGCGGGCATGAGGAAATCGCCCTCGTTGACGTTGATGGCCGAGTGGCGCACGCCCAGCTCCTTCGCGTCGGCGTAGTCCACCACCTGCAGGCCCTTTTTGGTACCGACCTCGGGGTATGGAAAGGTGCGGTCGGACGCTTCGATGTCGGTAACATACTGCACACCGTCCACGATTTCTTCGTCGATCATGAGTGCATAGGAGAGGCATACGCCATCACGGCCGCAAGCAAAGCGGGAAACTGTGACGGTGTTCCCTGACACCTCGGGAGCAAGGGTAGCCAAAGGAGACAATTCATCCTGACAAATGGGAGAAAATACCGGAACCTGCACCTCGGCGTCGGGAGCGACGGGGGTGTCAAGGTTCAAACGAATGACCTTTTTATCGGCAGTAATGGATAGAATCTTCATGATGGACTCCTTTCTGTTGGGGAAGTAAATTGCACTCTCATTATAAAAGAAACCGCACCGCTTGTCAATAAAAATTTCATAGTTTTTTCCAAAAATTGTGCCGGTAGGGCCTTATCGTTTATGAATTGTTTTCAAAAAAAACACATCCTCATGAAAGATATGTGATATAATACCTACAATATGATGGGGTGGTGTACCCCGAAAGGATGTTTCTATGAAAAATAAGCACATATTGCGCACTCTGACCGCAGGAATTATGGCTTCCGTCATGCTTCTGTCAGCCTGTAACGTTACAACACCCCCTGTTGACACTCAACCCGAAAGCGGCACAGCCACTGAAACGGTCACATCTGCCAACGCCGATGCGGTTACCGAGAAAGAAACCACTCCCGAGAACAATACAACCGCCGGTGATCTCACCGTTTCACATAAGGGCGGCGTTTATACCTCAGATGTCACAGTAGAGATGACCGCCATCGGCGGAGAGACCATCCGCTACACCACCGATGGCTCGGTACCCACCCAGCGCTCCAAGGAATACAAAGAGGCCATCACGGTGGACAAGAAGGTGCTAACCCTCCGTGCCGCCCGTTTTGACGATGACGGCAACAGAATCGGGGATGTGGTGACCAACACCTACGTCATCCGTGAGGCCAAGGCCAGCACCCTCTACACCGTCATGATCTCGGTGGACGAGGATGACCTTGACGACATGATCGCGGATTACGCAGAGAAGATCGAGCGTCCCGCTCATGTGGAGATCGTCACCCCCGACGGCACCACCGTGGTGTCTCAGGACGCAGGCCTCCGTCTCTTCGGCGGCTCTTCCCGTTCACTCCAGCAAAAGTCCTTCAAGCTCATCGCCCGCAAGACCGGATATTTCGGTGAGGATGCCGCCTACGTGGGGCAAGGCACCTTCCGCTATCCCCTGTTCCCCGAACGGGTCGTTAAAGCCGGTAAAAAGGCAGGTCAGATCCTTGACCGCTACGACAGCTTTATCCTCCGCAATGGCGGTAACGATTCCCTGCTCCATACCGCCTGCAACCCCGAAGACGCCACCCTCATCCGCGACGGACTTGCCAATAACTTCGCGGCAGATGTGACCGAGGCTCTGGAATATTCCTATTCTCAGTACGCCGTGGTTTATATCAACGGCGAATACTACGGACTGCTGGACATGAGAGAAAACCTCAACGAGGACTTTGTCAAGCGTGTCTGGGGCGTGGACGATAACGACGTGGTGGTCATCAAGAGCGAGTTGGACACAGGCCGCCATTGTGATGAACACTCAAGCGGCGGAGCCTGCCGTTACTGCGGCGTATGGTTCTACTATGAGACCGATGACAGCGAAATAGCGCAGAACACCTTGAACGAATGGCTCAAATTCTGCAAGGAGATCTGTAGCAAGGTCAACGCAAGCGACGCGGAATACAACGAGGCTTACAAAAAACTGGAGGCCAACGTGGATGTCAAGGGTCTGAAGGAGTGGTTCGCCCTCAATATTTACCTTTGCAACACCGACTGGCCTCACAACAACGTCAAGCTGTGGAAGTACACAGGCGCTCCCATGGAGGGCATCGAGATCACCGACGGCAAGTGGAGATTCATGACCCGTGACATGGACATGACCATGGCGCGCTACAGCCGCCCCGAGTTGACCTCCGACCTGGACAGCCGCGCCACCGTGGACAGCTTCTGGCGCACTTTGGGCAACTATATTCCCGAATATCACAGCATTTACTCCGACAGCGGAGAAACCAAGCTCTACCCCGATTCTCTCTATCTGCAAGGTCTGTTTGCCTTCTGCATGAGAAATGACGCGTTCCGCGCCGAGTTCACTGCTTATTGCAGAGATCTGATCTCCAAGGAGAAGCAAGAGCTTCTGGATAAGCACTACGATATTCTGGTGGATCAGGTCACCCCCGAGATGGGCGCTTACATTGATCGCTGGTCTCACGTCATCGGCTCCAAATATTCCGTCCGCGACTGGACCCGCGCCCGCCGTTCCCTCACGGATTTCATGAAGAACAGACCCGCCAAGTTTGAGGCATATCTCGACCGCTGTCTGTCTATGTACGATTAAAATTTCGGGTCGGCTCAAACAGCTTGAGCCGACCCCTTTTCACAAAACTACATTCTCCGGGAGGATAACACCATGACCCAATCCAAACTCTCTTACGACATTTATCTCGACAAAATCTACGGCTGCTTCCTCGGCAAGACCGTCATCGGCACCTTGGGCGCCCCCTATGAGGGCATCAAAATGCCATTGGAGCTGCCCTTCAAGCCCGAGATGATCAATACCATGCTCCCCAACGATGATCTTGACCTCCAGGTGCTTTGGCTGGACGTGGCAGAAAAGTACGGCAAGGATTTCACCTCCGCACAGCTCCTTGAGCGCTTTGCCACACATTGTGACTACTCCCCCGGGGAGTACGCGGTCATGCGTAAGAATTTCATGCGGGGCATCCTGCCACCCGCCTCGGGCACCTTCTGCAACGATTACTACATCAACGGCATGGGTTGCCCCATCCGTTCGGAAATTTGGGCCTGTCTCGCCCCCTTAAACCCCGAGCAGGCCGCCGAATACGCATCCCGTGACGGCATTTTGGATCACGGCATGGAATCGGTGTATGCCGAGATGTTTTTGGCCGCCCTGGAGTCCGCCGCCTTTGGCGTGACCGAGGATGACTGCGATCTCTATACCCTCATTGATGTAGGTCTGTCCGTCATTCCCGAGGAATGTAAGTTCCGCACGCTGGTCACCGATACCGTGGCTTGGTGCAAAAAATATGATGATGTGAAGGTCATTCTCCGCAAGATTCTCTTTAAATACGGTCACCCCGATTGCACCAATATGTTCCAGAACATGGGCATCACCATCGCCGCCCTGCTCAAAGGCAATTTGGATGCCATCAAGACGGGCATGGACGCTCTGAACTGCGGCTTTGACACCGACTGCACTTGCGCGACGGCAGGTTCCATCATCGGTCTCATCCGAGGCGCAAAATCCTTGGAAGCCCAGTATCATTGGGGTGACATCAAGTTCGTGTTGGGCGTCAAATCCGACAGACGAAGCGACAGCGTTTTTGATTTCTCTGAAGATATTGCCCTGCTCGGTAAATCTTGGCAACCTGACCTCATTGAGGGCGGCGAGATCAAGGAGTACCGCCACGAAACCAATCCCTCTCCCCTGCGTCTCGATGTGATCTATCCCGAAAAGGAAAACGGTCTGCCCGATTGCGCCATTGGTCTCGGCGAGACTGTTACGGTCATGCTGTGCATGGAAAACGTCACCGACAAGCCCGTTTGGGTGGAATATACCGTCACGGGCAACGGCTGTGACATCAGCGACAGCCTGCAGATCGACGGAGAAGCCTTAGATGCCAAGCCCGTGTCGATCACCATTCCCGCCGATGCCGAAGTTCTGCCCGATATCAATCTTTACACCGTCACCTATTCTGTGGGGAGCTTCGAGGGGACGTACACCTTCGGCCTGGCTGCCGCCACGCCCTGGAAGGTCATTGGCCCCATCTGGCGCACCGATCCTGTCTGCACCACCGAAAAGCTGCTCTCCGTCCCCAACTACTGGCATTTGATGACAGATCCCGACCACAAGGGTGACTCCACCGACATCGTCCGCCGCTTCCACCTGAATTTCGCGGTGGACACCGAGACCGCTTATGTGGACGGCACTTCCCTGCTGTCCCCCCTGGATCCCAACAATTCCGTCACAGGCTATGAGGAGACCCTGTTTTCTCAGCGTGAGGACAGCTTCACCATTTCTGATATCTGCGGCTTCCAAGGTCCCGCCGTATACTATCTGGTTCGCGGGCTGGTGGCCGCCGAGGAAGACACGGTTTGTATTCAACTGGGCCACAACTGCCCCGTGGCGCTTTACATCAACGGCGAGTTGATCTGCGAGAGCAAGAAATGCGACTGGTGGGACGCCGAGAACATCCACGTGCAGAACGTCAAGCTTAACAAGGGTGTCAACTCGGTAGTGCTTCGTCTTTGCGAGGTGACGGGCAACGCCAAATACAATCTGATCTTCTCCGAGGGTGCCACCTGCGCAACCCATAAGATCGGGTACAAATCGGTCAACCCTCAAATATTCAGTTTTTAAAATAGTGATCCCCCTGTCTGCACAAACAGACAGGGGGATTTACTATTAAGGTGTCAATAACCGTAACTGAAATTCAAAGAACCAATGGGAGCGGCATCGCCCGTGCTGTAGAGGTTGAGGATATCGTTTTCCACATTCTGTACGTTGTCGGTGACCTTGAACTGCACGTGATAGTTGGCACCATTCAAGCCAAGCGCCTCCAAAGGCACGCGAACCACCATGGCCTTGCCCAAAACCTTCACGTCGCCCTGACCCACGCCGGCCATATCGTCGGTGGACTTGCAACGCATGATCTCGGTCTTGTCGCCGCTGATCTGACGGTTAATGACGAAGTCATAGCCGTTGAGGGTATCCTCGCCTGCGGCATCGGTGCGGATCCACAGGTTCATCCAGCCCGTGTCGCCCGCTGTGTAGGCGGTGATATCATTGACGCAAGTCACACGGAAATAGAGATATTCGCTGTCACGGAGGACGGTGATGGTATCAATGTCGTTGCGGTTGGTGTTGTCCACGTAGTTCATACTGCGGTCCATGTTTTTGAAATCTCTGGGAATGCACTCGCCCGTAAAGTCACGGTAGACGGCCTTGGAGGTTTCCCAAACAGTAGTGTCATCCTTGGAGATATCGGGAGTGGCAGGATCGTAGGTGTAATGAACGGCAGTACTATAGTTGTCGTTGTGGATGTTCATGACCGTTTGAAGGTAGAAATAGTCCTTCATGCCGTCGGAGCGGGAAGGCTCCAGGTCGCGGGAATACTCGGGGTTGTATGTATCACACATATAATAATTTTGATCCCCTGCGCGAAGCTTCTGAGCTACCCATTCGTTCCAGCCCGTGAGGAACACGAAACGGGCATCCGCCTTCTTTTCCTCAGCGGTCATGTTAAGGACAGTATCCCATTGAGCCTGGAAGTTGGGACCCTTGCGCCAGTTGTCATGATCGTTGCGGCCTCTCCACTCATCCTTCTTCTCATAGTAGGTGAGAGGTGTCCAGCCGCGGCCGCGGGAGCCTTGAATGTCAGTCATGTTAACGGTGACGTGCTGGGCACAGGACAAGCTGATCCATCCCTCCTGAGAGGTCTGCGGCAGGGAGAAATCAATCCAGGGCGCGCCGTACTCATACACAGGCTCGTTCACGGGCTTGTCGATGGGCCATTGGGTCACACGGAAATCAAAAAAATCGTACAACGCCTTCTCCTGGGCGTTGGAGGAGTTCTTGAGCTTGGCGATGACGTTATCGGGGGCAACGATCATGGGCTTCGTGGGATCATTGGGGGTAAACCAAAGATCCTTGTAGGTATCCTTCTTGTAAAAAATATCGTAGACCTGCTTAAACACGGCGGTGTCGGCATTGACCTCGTGTTTACCCAGGTAGTAGACCACCTTGGGGACGTCCCAGCCCTGATCATGATATTCCTGCAGAATGGTGAAAAGTTGGGTGGTCACGCGCTCGTAAAGCACGTTGTTGGAGGTATCCAACACCAGAAAATCCACGCCCGCCATGGTGAGCATCTCCACCTGCTTGCGGATGACCCAGGGATCCTCGCTGTTGTAGTAGCCCCATACGGGCTCGCCCCAGAAATGAGCCGCGCCCACGGGGGTGATGAAGGTATCGTAATCCGTAAAGGCCTTGTGGTGAGTACCGCCTGCGGTGATAAGATCCACATCGTAAATACCGCTGTGGTTGTCATGCTGACCCAAGGTTAAAAAGTAGAACATACCCACGTAACGGTCAGCGTCGATCTTTCCGTCCACAGGATTGATCACACGGCCGAAATCGTCAGTACCTGCAATATTCAGAATAGAATATTGAGCGGCAGTAAGATTTCTCGTATCCTCCACACGCTCCACGGTGTCCACGACAGGTGCATCGGTTTCAGACTCGTTTTCGGCGTCGGTGGGCGCTTCGGTGTCAGGAGCTTGAGTGGATGCCTCTGTAACGGGTGCCTGGGTATCAGCACTTGTAATATCGGGATTTTTTTCGCTTCCGTCACAGCTTGTCATAAAGGAAAGCAGCATCGCGGCGGCTAACGCAAGCGTCAGAAGCTGATAAGTTTTTCTCATGTCAGTCCTCCTTCTTTTTCAGTACGATGGCAACTCCTGCGATCACCGGCATCAAAACCGACAGTACGGGCACGACAGCGGAGCAACCGTCCTGCGCATCGGCAGGCTCGGTGGTTTCTTCAAGACTGGACGCCTCTGTTTCGGGCGTTGTCTCGGGCACATCGGTAACCACAGGATCTGTGACGGATTCGGTGACAGGATCTGTTGCGGGATCGGTCACAGGATCGGTAGCATCTTCCTCTTTTTCAAGCACCTTGACGGTATAAGAGGTGGTCATTTCCAACACCGTGATCTTTACCGTAGCCGTGCCGGACTTGGAAAAATCGTATTCGCACATCTTTTCCAGGATGGGGGTCTCAACCACGGTACCATCTGCATAGGTCACCTTGATCAGCAGGGTGGTCATATCCAATGTTTCACCTACGTAATAGGTATCCTTATAGCCCGGAATCACTTGGATACCGTTCGTTGTGATACAAACATCTCCCGCTTCATCTATATAGAATGCAATGGGTGAAGTAACCAAAGTATCTTTTACAGGTGTATAGGCATCCTTATTGGTACCTCCCCAGTTACCCCAGTCGTCCTTATGCCAGTTCATCCATTGGAAGCCGGGGAGAATGACGAACTCCAGGTGTTCATTCTTGATTTTGTTCAGATATTCGGGGTCATCCACGTGAAAAACCAGAGTATCGCCAAAGAAGTTAAAACGAGCCACGTTACCCTTCTCCACCAGCTCGGTGACAGTCTCGCCGCCGATGGTCACAAGATCACCAAGGGTCTTGCCGGGAACTGCCGAGGGACAGAGATTCACGGCGGAAATGGCCTTCAAGGACTCTGTATCCTGTCTGTCAAAACGAACGTGCAGAGAAGTACCGCTGCTGCCCATATTACCCGTCTTGACCGCGGTGATCCCCCCTTCACCCGTGAAGAAGGAAACGTCTTGGTCGAGGGTCAGCGCACTCATCTCACCCGTGATACCCGAGGTAGAGCCCACGCACCAAACAAAGCCCTTTTTCACAGTTACAAGCGTGATATCAGCAGGCTTCAGCGCCTTGTGGTTATCCATATGGAGCACCAGGTTGAGGCGGATCGTGCCGTTTCCTACGTCATCGTAGGTGTAGCAGGTGCGCATGAGGGCCTTATTGCCCAAAGCCTCTTTGATCTCCTTGACGGTCTTATGCTCGTAAGCCACGCCGTCCTTCACGTAAGAAATGAGGATCAGGTCCTCGTTGTGCTCGATATTGTTGTCCCAGCCGTCCTTGGTCAGACCGTTTGTATTGGGAATGAGAAAGCTCACCCGGCCAAAGGTCACACCGTCGGGCTGAAACTGCTCGCCGTACATCGGGGTCATGTCGATGGCCTCGTCAGCGTAAGCTACGGTGGGATGGGCCACCAAAGCGGAAAGAATCATCAAAAGGGCTATGAAAAGCACCGGAGATTTGCGTAAAATTTTCACGAGTAAAGCTCCTTTCAGATCAATCGTCGTTCAGGTATTGGCTGATGATATATTTCGGACGGTGCTTGGTTTCCAGATAGATCTTGCCGATATATTCGCCGATGACACCGATGGCCAAAAGCTGAACACCGCCCAGCGCCCAGATAGATACGGCAAGGAAGGCCCAGCCGGGGACGGTAGCGTTCATAAAATAGCGAATAATGGAATAAATCAAAATACCGATACTGGCAAGGAATACCAGCATTCCGAGGGTGGCAATCAGCCTGATAGGCTTGATAGACATGGAAGTGATACCCTCGGTGGCGAAAGCGATCATTTTTTTGAGAGGATATTTGGACTCGCCCGCAAATCGCTCGCCTCGCTCGTAGGTCACCTCGGTAGACTTGAAGCCAACCATGGGCACGATCCCGCGAAGAAACAGGTTTACTTCGTCAAATTCCGATAGCGCATTCAGCGCTCTGGAAGACATGAGTCGGTAGTCGGCGTGATTGTAGACAGTCTCCACCCCCATGGCCTTCATAACCTTGTAAAATCCTTGGGCGGTGGTACGCTTGAAGAAGGTGTCCTTTTTGCGGGAGGATCGGACACCGTAGACCACTTCGTAGCCCTCGGCGTATTTGTCCACCATGGCGTCGATGGCATTGATGTCGTCCTGAAGATCGGCGTCCATGGAGATGGCGGCATCGCACTCGTCCTTGACGGTCATCAGCCCCGCCATAAGGGCATTCTGGTGTCCCTTGTTACGTGAGAGGCAGATGCCACGAAAAACAGGATCGGCCTTGTGAAGATCACAGATCATCTCCCAGGTCTTGTCCTTGGAGCCGTCGTTGACGAAAACGATGCGGCTGTCGGGGGAGATTTTCCCTGCGCTCATGAGGGTATCATATTTTCCTCTCAACCGTTTGGAGGTTTCGGAAAGCACGGCCTCCTCGTTGTAGCAAGGGATGACAAGGTATAGTTTCATAGTTCACCTCAGATCCAGAAATCGAAAATTCGCTCAAAGCTCAAGAATTGCGTGGTCAGGTAGCCGTCCTTGTTCATATAGTCGTACAGCATAGCGCCGTTGACAAACAGCGCTACCACGGCAGCAAATACGAAGGCATACTGCATGATGCGTCGGGTCTGTCCCTCGGCAGATTTGACATACAGGAAGAACAGCACGGCCGCGCCGCCCAAAATCATCTGCCATGCAAAGTCGCAGCAATAGCGCACGCCGTAGCCGCTCTCCCAAATGGAGAAGATAACAGCGGCAGGAGCAGCGATGCAGACCGCCAGAATGATGGTGACCGCCTGCCATCTCTCCCGCTTTTCCAGTTTCTTGAAGGCCTGCCATGCGCCCAAATAGCCCAAAGTAGGCAGAGCTCGAATGAAAAGGCCTACAGCGTTGCGGTTGGCCACAAAATAGTAGCCGTTGACATCCAGAGTGGAGAAGTTGGAGAACACGTAGGGGAACGCGGGCTTGACAATGGGGAAAGCAAAAAGGAAGTTATAAATACCGATCATGACGAAATCCGTGTGATACTGGGATCTCGTAAAATCATTAATGGTCAAAGAATACTGGATGCCAAAGTCCAAAGGATTACCAAAGCGCACCCAGTTGTAGACCACCTGTATACCACCAATCAGTACAAAGCAAATGAAGGTGGAGACCAGATATTTGGCAATCTCGGTCTTCCGCTTCTTTTTTGTGTTGGGGTAGGTCTCGCCAAGCGTTTGACGATGCTTCATAAAACCCCAGAACAGCATCACCAAGGCGGCGATACAGTACACAGCCGTGGTGGCTCGGCACAGCACCGCCCAAGAAAGCATCATGGTGCCCAAAACGATATGACGGTACTTGATCTTCCCTTCTCCGATAATACCCGAACGAAGGAGGAAGAAATATCCGGCAACCGTGAACATGAAGGCAGAGCTTTGAGCGATCTCGTAAAACAGCGGGGACATAAAATTATACCACACACCCGAAGAGAGCTGCATGATCACAAAGGTGCAAAGCAGGATGTTATTAGGGAGCTTCTTGCCAAAGCGCTCGCAAAATTCCAGATACAGAAGAGACAGGAAAACAATACCCAAGGCACCAAAGATAAACACAGCCGCGGATGTGTTGAAATATTCGCCCGTTACCATATGATAGGGCAGGAACAAGAGAATTACGGGAGCGATGCCGTAGTAGGAGTAATATTTGCCTTCAAACAGGAGGTGATCCCAAAGGTAGGACACCCCCGCCTCGCGGCGAGCACTCCAGTCATAGGGATTTTCCATGGCCAGAAGCTTCTCCGAAGGAGTGGCAAGAAGATGTACCTGTCCTGCCTCAAAGGCATCCACTAATTCCTTGGTGATCTGGTTGCCGTTATCTCCCGCAAAGACCGTCCCTGCTTTTTCATAATTGTAAAGGAAGGTCATGCAAAGAGCCACACCCACGAAGATCACGGTGAGGAGAAACACCGACGCCCGCAAGGCCGTCTTCTTGTCGCCATAGGCTGCCAGCATGGAGGGAAGCTTAACGAGCGCCCACAGCATCATGCCCAAACCCACGATAAGTAGGAGTCTGATGGCGGAAAACTGCATAGGCACGGCTTCATTGACCGTAACACCCTCCAAAGTAAAATACTGATCGGTCTGCGCATTCATGCGGATGCGGAGATCGCTGACGTCTCCTGTCAGATCCAGGGTGATATAGGCAGTACGCTCTGTGCCGCGAATGACTTGTCCGTTAGCAACGCTGGAGCGGTAAGAAGCAGCCTGAGTCACGTCCTTGGCGTCGATCAGCACGTCAACGTAGGGTGTTCCAATAGGGCTGGTAACCTTCCCTTTCTCGTCCATACAGATCTCGGGCATGGACAGCTTGAGATGAAGGGTACCCACGGTCTGGCCAATATCCTTGATCTCCACGGTCACCTTCTGACCCTTGTTACCCGAAAGATAGCCGCCTGCCACCTCGGTGCCGCCCGAAAGAGACACGTTTTCAGCGGTCAGATCAATTTCTTTAACGTCATAATCTCCAAAGGTCAGATGGAAGGATTGAAAGTTGGCCACAAAGACCTCAAAGATCAGCGCAACCATCATCAAAACGGCGCACACGCGCCAGCCCCTATTCGCTTTATCCTTCTTTTTTTGTGAAGCCCACGACCACAGAAGCACGCCTCCCGTCAGCAGGGCAAAAATCACGGTATACCACAAAAGACCTTTCATTTTTGTTACCTTTCCGTATCACAGATATACAAGTGCCGCACAGAGGGCGTCGTACCGACTCTGTGCGGTCAGTTTTAAGTTTTTACTTCAAGCCCAGCACAGCACCGCCAATGATACCTGCGTCATTCTTGAGCGCGGCAATTCTGATATCGGTGGATTTCACAATGCCCTGACCGTAGACCTCACGGCGGATCTCGGGCAGAAGGGCTTCGATGAGGGACTGACCCTCACCCGATACACCGCCGCCGATGGACAACACCTCGGGCTGGAAAATATTGATGATGTTGGAAAGGCCTTGCGCGAGATAATGCAGGTAGATATCCACCACCTCGGTAGCGGCGGGATCCCCTGCACGCATACAATCAAAGGCGGTACGGCCCGACACCTTGCCCTTGGCCGCCACGTCGGCAGCCATGGCAGTATTGCGACCCTCGGCCTCGCACTCAGCCAGCTTTTCTTCGGTCATGCGAATGAGCGCAGTCGCGGAGCTATACGCCTCCCAACAGCCTTTACGGCCACAGCCGCAGGGACGGCCGTCTACGGAAATGACCATATGGCCCAGCTCAGCCCCCGCATAGTTAAAGCCGGAAATGACCTTGCCGTCGATGATGATACCGCCGCCCACACCCGTACCGAGGGTGATCATGATGGAATTGGCGGTACCCTTAGCGGCCCCCGCAATGACCTCGCCCCAGGCGGCGGCATTGGCATCGTTCTCCACGAACACATGGTCCACGGGGAAGCCTGCCTTTACGGCATCACAAATGGCGAACTGTCTGAAAGCGGGAATATTACAACAATATTCGATCACACCTTCGTCATGGTTGGCGATACCGGGGGAGGCAATACCAACCGAGGCAATGTCAGAGGGAGAAATGCCTGCCTTCTCGCAGACCTTGTGACAAAGAGCGGCCATATCGGCGGCGATCTCCATAGCGGGACGCTCTGCACCCGTGGGAATGCTCTCCTTACATACGATCTCAAAAGCGTCGTTGACAATACCTGCGGCAATGTTGGTGCCACCAAGGTCAATACCGATTCTATACATATTCTCTTCTCCGTTTCATTCATAAAAGATCACCCTAAGCGAGGCCCGGGCATGGGTTTATAATCTTCTTATATTTTACAACATACACATAAATATGTCAAGGGTTACGGCGTAAATTTTGTTATTTTTATAACATTGTTTCCCTAAAAAGCATTCTCATTCATGACGACAGCGTTTTTATTCCGAGCCCTTCTTTTTTAGAAAAAGCAATCACGGGCAAATAAATATTGTACCATAGCCAAAAAAGCACTTGCATCTTTGCAAAATATATGTTATACTGTTCTCATCTCACGGGCGAATGTCCCGTTCACCGATCGAAAGGAGATTCACGTATGCTAACTTCCAACAAACTGCTGCGGCTGTTGCTTTTGTCCCTCCTGCTTGTTCTGACCGCCGGCCTTGTGGTGGCCTGCGGCGGAAGCGGCAGCGGCGACAGCACCGAAGCGCCTACCCAAGCAACCACTACCCCCGCCACCGAGGAAGTCCCCGATGCGCCTACCGAACCCGAGGTGACCGATGCGCCTACGGAAGCACCTACCGAGGCCCCCACCGAGGAGCCTACAGAAGAAGAAACCACCGATCCTGTCGTCGACGTAATGGTCGGTGAGACCCTTGACGCCGAATACGCCGCCGACTTCTCGGTGTCCAACGTGTTCACAAGCGACATGGTAGTGCAGAGAAACGAGCATATCCGTGTCTGGGGTATCGCGCCCGAGAGCGAGAACGGCAAAAAAATTTCCGGCGAATTTAAGGGTATGTTTGCCGAGGCCATCATTGAAAACGGCGAATGGGTCCTGACCTTCGGTGCCCGTATGGAGGCCTCTGCCGAGATGGGCCACACCATGAAGCTCTATACTGACAAAAAGGCCGTGGAGTTCACCGACGTGCTGGTGGGTGACGTTTACATGGTCATCGGTCAGTCCAACGTGGCCTATGCCATGAATGAGCATTGGAACGCCAACAACACCGACGACAAGGCGGGCAAGAACGTCATCGATGGTGACGCCCCCATCCGCATCCACTACAACTCCCTGGTCCAGGTGGCAGGTTATCCCCAGCGCGGCACCGAGGAGGTTTGCGACGAGCTGAAAAACGGCTCGGTCTGGCAGAAGGCGACTCTCGCTAACATCGGTCGCTTCTCCGCCATCGGCTATCTCTTTGCCTACAACTATATCGACATCACCGACGGCTCCGTCCCCGTGGGTGTCATTGAGATCGACGGCAACGGCCAGCCCTTAGGCGCGTTCCTGCCCAACGAGGTGGCCGAAGCCAACAACACCGACCGCTTCAACAAATCCAAGGGTTATTACGTGACCTCGGGCGTTAACGCCGATGCAGGCCGCTATATGTATAACCACTACATGAACCCCTTCGAGAAGTACGCCATCGCAGGTGTGCTGTGGTATCAGGGCGAGAGTGACTTCCAGGTGGTCAACGCCCGTGTGTTTGTCAAAAACTTCTCTGCCCTCATGACCTATATGAGAGGCACGCACAATCTGGTCAACAAGGATTTCCCCGTTTACTTTGTGGAATTCCCCACCAACTATCAACAGCATCCCGATTTCAAGCCTTCAGCCGGCGCTCCCTTCTGGGCAGCGATGGACGTAGGTCTCATCCGTTCGGTTATGGGCAGCATTCCTCGTTCCTTGCCCAACAGCTATCAGGTGGTCTCCTCCGATCTGTGGCTGGACGACACCTACTGGAACACCCTCCACCCCAACTGCAAGTTTGAGCAGGGACAGCGCGCCGCCCAGTTGGCCGCTGCCGTGCAGGGCATCAGAAAGATGGAGGAGGCCGCAGGCCCCATCCTCGTGTCCATGGAGCTGTCCGAGGACGGCAAGACAGCCATCCTGACCTACGAAAACGTAGGTGACGGCCTCAAGACTTCTGACGGCGGCACCGACGTCAAGGGCTTTGCCGTGGTTGCTTCCAACTATGCCCTGACCCAGGATCAAGGCAGAAACATCGTGGCCACTATCACCGCTCCCAACCAGATCACCATTGAAAGCAAGCGTGCCATGGACGGTATCGCTTACAACAGCGTGTACTGGAATGAGTACGGCGAGCATATCAACCTCTGCAACAGCTACGGCGTCCCTGCGGGTGCTACCTTGATGTTTGCCGAGGATGCTGAATGATCTCATATATCCGATAGGGTAAATACTCTCTCGCCGGGGAGGGTCTTGACCCTCCCGAAGGTCTCTCTAAAAAAGAGTGCGGGAGGGGCAAGCCCCTCCCCTGAATCATTTTCAAATCCTTGATTTTAACGGTTGTCTTTACTGTATTTCGATCTTTATATCTCCGCTGACAAGGATAATCCGAATTTCATCGGCATATTTATTGTTTTCACAATGCTTAAATTCTCTCAGTATGTCGAGCATTTTTCTCGTCGTTTCACCAAATTTTCTTTCAATATTATCCAATCCGATAATCTCAACATGGATAGGGCGTCCAAGCATATTATTAAGGCAATCCCAAAACGCATCCCAGTTACAACCGTAATAATCAGGCCAATCCAATGCATCCCGAATGACAAAATGCATTTCGAGATAATTCTCGACGTTTGAAAAATCAAGTGTATAGACTTCTTTAAACTGGTACATGGTGATCTCCTTATTGCGTAATTTCATAAAAAGTCTGATAATGATCATAGGTAACAAATATTAATCCATCATTTGAGAAAAGAATCCTTTGACTATTGCGATACCCGCCTGAATAATTAATATCAGCTTCATACCAAATTCTACCGATGCCGGCAATTTCCCTTCAATATTGCGATATACATCACCGCCAATGGATTTTCCCGGGCAAACTGCACGGAGATTTCCCAAATAATCCTTCCATCCCATTTTTCTAGCATCCTTTTTGGTAACATAAAAATTCGGCAAAGATCCGTATCGCATTAAGTATATATCTGCCCCACCAAAGCCCAAATCCGTAGCGGTTCCACCTTGCTTGGTTCTCATTGGAACATACATACATTTACAATTGGGATGCGCTTGAACCTCAAATTGATTATCCTGAATAAAGATACTAACAATTTTCCCGTGTTGTTCAACACAAAATTTACAAGTTGTCAGTTCTAACACCGACATTCAATTTGCCCAATTTATACTGCTACCATTGATTTCTCTATCTTGAAAAAGATTATCTATAACATTTCCAATCATACTTCACTCCTATTATACTATTTTGGGTCATAAATGTCAATCACTTCCCCAACTCCTCCAATAAATCAAAAAATAATAAATGAACTACCATTATAGACGCCCAGGCTGTTAAGTATACTTTACCTTATGAGCATACAATATTTTCCCCGCTTTGTCAATCCCCATATATATGTTTTAATTTTGAATATTTCTATTGTATTTGGTATTACAAAATTATATGTCTCCACCAAACCTCCCCTTTCTTCCCGTTACTTATAGGGTGTACGGTACCGAACACCGAAGTTCTCACCATAGAACTTCAAAGGAGAACACATGAACACACACGAAGCCGAGCGATTCAATGCCGAGCTGATGGAGTCCACCTATCTGTGGTGCTACCGCAAGTTAGGCAACACCCACGACGCGGAGGACTTGTCCCAAGAGATTCTTCTGGAGGCCATTCTATCCTACCGCAAGAAGGTGCAGGCAGGGACACCACCCGCCGCCTTTTATCCCTGGTACTGGGGTCTGGAGCAGAACCGTCTGATGCTTTTCTTCTGCAACCGCAAAAAACAGGCCATCCTGCTGGGCGAGACGGTGGGCAACCTGCGCGACAGCGAGCCTTACTATTTCGATCTTGCGGACATCGACGAGGCCATTATAGCCGAGGAGGAACGCCGCGACCTCATGGAGGAATACGTCAACTACGTCATGCTCCTGACCTTTGATTGTATCAGCGAGCTGTTCTGGTATGCCTTCAATGAGGGACATGATCTGGAGATCCCTGAGAACTACAGCACCTCTGCCGCGGGTATCGCGGTATACCTCAAATAAATCTTTATCCCCACGAAAAGCCGTGGGGATATTTTTCTTTCACCCTCTTGCAATTTCTCCGATTATCGTTTATAATGATAGCAGAAAAGTTAAAAACGCCGAAAGGGTCATACATATGAAACACGACTGCTTCCATGCCGCAGATATCCTGCTTCCCGATCTCACCATCACCGACGGCACCCGTTGGTCCGCCGTCGCCTGCGACCAGTACACCGCCCAGCCCGACTACTGGGAGGCCGCCGATGCTTTTGTGGGAGACACGCCTTCCACCCTGCGGGTGATCCTGCCCGAGGTCTATCTCAAGGAGGCCGACGTCCGTATTCCTGCCATCCGTGAGGCCATGGTGGACTATCTGGACGAGATCCTGGAGTGCCATCCCGACAGCATGATCTTAGTTGATCGTACCCTGGCCGACGGCAAGCACCGCCTGGGTCTTGTAGGCATGATCGACCTGGAGGACTACGATTACCGTCCCGGTGCTGATACCCTCATTCGTGCTACCGAGGAGACCGTACCCGAGCGCATCCCGCCCCGTACAATCATCCGCCGCGGCGCCCCCATGGAGCTGCCCCACGTCATGATGCTCATTGACGATGCTCAAAAAACGGTCATCGAGCCCTTATTTGAAAACGCTGACAGCTTGCCCGTGGTCTACGACTTTGACCTCATGCAAAACAGCGGCCACCTGAAGGGCTACTTGCTCGATACCGAAAAGCAAGCCGAGGTGCTGGCGGCTCTTTCCGCGCTGGCTACCTCCGAGGTCATGGAACAGAAATATAACCGTCAAGGTCTCGCGCCCTTGCTCTTTGCCGTAGGTGACGGCAATCACTCCTTGGCCGCCGCCAAGACCTGCTACGAGGAATTAAAGGCTCGCATGGGCGACGCCGCTCGGGTCCATCCCATGCGCTACGCCCTCTGCGAAGTAGTCAATCTCTATGATGCCTCTCTGGAATTTGAACCCATCTACCGTGTGTTCTTCAACATAGATCCCATGCGCGTAGCCGAGGATTTCAAGGCATATTGCGCCGATCTCAAGGGCGATAGCGCCCCGCAGACCGTTCGCTTGTCTCACGGGAATTACGACGAGGCGGTGACCATTCCCCACCCCGTGTCCACCTTGGCCGTGGGTACGGTGCAGAATTTTGTCAACGACTGTCTCGCTGACGGCCGCTACGGTGACGCAGAGGTGGACTACATTCACGGCGAGGACGTAGCGCTGACCCTCGGCAGCGGCGACGGCGCTTTGGCCTTCCTGTTTGACGGCATGAAAAAGGAAGAGCTTTTCCCCACCGTCATTTTTGACGGTTCCCTCCCCCGCAAGACCTTTTCCATGGGTCATGCATCGGATAAGCGGTTCTATACTGAGGCAAGACGCCTCGGATAAAGAAACAACACCCCCACAACCGTGGGGGTGTTTGAATGAAATTAGTCCATTTTCTCGGACAGTTGCTTGCCGCCAAGCAGATGGAAGTGCAGATGCTTCACCGACTGACAGCCGTGCTCACCACAGTTGGTGATAACGCGGTAGCCGTTCACCAGGCCCTCGGCCTTGGCAATCTCGGGAATGACCTCGAAGATACGGGACACGTAAGCGCTGTTATCGCCATTCACCTCGTCGGCAGAGGCTACGTGACACTTGGGAATAATGAGCACGTGCACGGGAGCCATGGGGTTGATGTCGCGGAAGGCGTACACCATCTCATCCTCATATACCTTGGCGGAGGGGATATCCCCCACGATGATCTTACAGAATAAGCAATCCATATTTCACTCTTCCTTTCGGAGTTTTTCTTTATTTTACACCCATTCACCCAATTTGTCAAGAGAGACGGAGGTATTTCCATGTCCTTTATACCCACATCAGATACACCCGACCTGTGGCACTATCTGAAAGCACAATCCGACAGCGGCCGCCCCATTCTGCTTTACGGCATGGGCAACGGCGCGGACAAGATCATCTCCGTCTGTGAAAAATTCGGCATCACTGTCAAAGATTGCTTCGCCAGCGACGGTTTTGTGCGGGGTCACAGCTTCCACGGGCGGAGGGTGCTATCCTTTTCCGAGGCCCGAGAGACCTATGGGGATGGCATGATCGTCCTACTGTCCTTTGCCTCTTCCCGCTCCGATGTGCTGGAGCTCATTGACCATGTCGCCGCTGTTTGCGAATTGTACGCCCCCGACGTCCCCGTCTGCGGCGATACCCTGTTTGACAGCGCATTTTATGAGGCGCACCGCGAGGAATTTGCCGCTGTCCGCGAGCTTTTGGCCGATGATGAATCCCGCACAGTCTACGACGGCATCCTATCCTACAAGCTGTCGGGCCGCATCGACGTCCTTCGAGCCACCGAGTCTGAGGCGAATGACGTCTACCGCCATATTCTTCACGCGGAAGCCTTCCGCACCGCCGCTGATCTGGGTGCGTACAACGGCGACAGCCTTCGGGAATTGATGACCTACGCTCCCGACCTGTCCACAGCGGTGGCCATGGAGCCCGACCGTCGCAACTTTGCCAAGCTGACCGCATGGGCGGAAAGTCTTGAACCCCAAGGATATTCTTTGAAGATCCACGGGGTACAAGCAGGGGCCTTCGATCGATCGGGCACCCTGCATTTCCACGCCAGCGGCAACCGCAACGCCACCCTCTGTGACACGCCCGCCTTTACCCCTGACGGTACGCCCGCCATGTTTGCCACCTCGGAGCAATATTTTGGGAAGACCGTGTCGGTGGCCGTCCGCCCTTTGGATGAAGTTTGGAAAGAAACGGCAGGGGTGGACACCCCTCTCGACTATATCAAATACGACGTGGAAGGCTCTGAGGCTGCCGCACTCATGGGTTCTCGGGCGGTCATATCAGACTTCTGTCCTGCCCTCCTGGTATCGCTCTACCACAGAAGCGAGGATCTTTTTGCCCTGCCCTTGCTCATTCGCAAGCTAAATCCCAATTACCGCTTTTATCTTCGCCGCATGGCAGGCATCCCCGCGTGGGACATCAATTTGTACTGCGTCGGACAACAACAGCAAAGACGGCTGTATCAGACTGCACTTTGAATTTTTTGTGCACTTACACGACCTTTATAAAAATCATAAAACCTTCAAAAACGTATCAGCCCCTTGACACCTCACAGGTGTATGATGTATAATAGATATACCAAATATCAACAATTTTAAAATATATGTGTATGCAATAAACGGAGGAATTTCACTTTGATAGAAATCAAAAATCTCACCAAGCGCTACACGAAGAGTATGCTTCCCGCCCTTGACGACGTCAGCTTCAAGGTCAGAAACCGCAAGATCTACGGCCTGCTCGGCCCCAAGGGGGCCGGTGTTTCCACCGTCATGGATATTATCGCAGGCGTAACGAGTCCCACTCAGGGAACCGTCCTTATCAACGGCTATGACATGACAAAGCAGCCCAAGGAAGCCAAACAGCAGATCGGCTATCTCCCCTCCCCCCCTGCCCTCTTTCCGGATGCCTCGCCCCGTGAATATCTGTCTTTCGTAGCAGAGGCCAAAGGCGTCAAGGGGGATCTTCGCGATGCCCAAGTCAAAGAGGCCATTGCCCTGACGGGTTTGATCTCGGTACAGGATCGCCTGATCCACGGGCTTTCAAAATATTACCAAAAGCGCATAGGTCTGGCGGCCACCCTGCTGGGCACTCCCGACGTGATCCTTCTGGACGAACCCTTCACAGGTTCGGATGCCCGTACGGTCAACGAAATGCGGGAATTGATCCGTCGTCTTGGACAAACCAAGACCGTGATCATATCAGGACACGTGTTTGCTGAGCTCAGCGATCTCTGCGATCAGCTCGTTATCCTATCGGAGGGCCGCGTGGTTTTTGAAGGCGCGCCCCAAGACTCGTCCATATCCGAGCTCGCTTTAGGAGAGGTGTTTGCAAAGATCTCTCAACAGGCAACCGAGATCCCTTCTGCGGACTATGAGGATGACTTCTCAGAAGCAGATGATGAAAAGAGCGAGGAGCCTTCGCCCGAAGAGGCCGCCGAGACCGAGAACGAAAGCAAGGAGGCAGAGTGACATGAATGCTGTTTACAAACGGGAGCTCAAGGCACAAATGACAAGTATGTACGGCTTGCTCTTTGCCGCCATACTTTTGTGCGTCGTGGCCGTGGTCATGTATCGGATCAACCTGCAGGTGGGCCTGGCCGACACCTCCTACAATCTCATGGGCTTCTGCGAATACGCCTTGGCCCTCACCATTCCCGTGCTGTGCATGCGCAGCGTGACCTACGACAGAAAACACGGCACCGACCGCCTGTATTTTTCCCTTCCCCTTCGGACAAGCACCGTGGTTCTGGGAAAATATTTTGCCCTTCTGACAGTCTTTGCCATCCCCATGGCCGTGATCTGTCTCTATCCCCTCTTTTTGAATGGCTTTGGCAACGTCAATTTCTCCAGTGCATATACATCTATTCTGACCTTCTTTTTGCTGGGAGCCGCCCTCATAGCGCTGTGTATGTTCATTGCCTCTTTGACACGTTATATGGTCGTTTCGGCCGTGACGGGTGTGCTTTCCTGCGCGCTCCTGTACCTCATGCCCCATCTGGCAGAATTGATCCCCTATACATCTCTTGCCTCCTTCGTCGGCTTCGGTATCCTGGCCATCCTCGCCATTGTCATTGCCTGGTTTTCTACCAAGAGCCCCATGGTCACCGCCATCACCGCGGCTGTCACCGTCCTGCCCTTGACTGTACTTTACGTGCTGGATGCGTTCGTATTCAGTTGGGGTATTTTCGAAGATCCCTTCTATTTGCTCGTGAAAAAATTCTCCCCCTTCGGACACTTCTATTCCGCAGTGACCGAGATGTATCTTGATTTGTTTTCAGTAGCCACCATGCTGGCCTTCACGGCGTTCTTCCTGCTCCTCACGGTGCAGTCCATGGATCGCCGCCGCAGAGCGTGAAAGGAGGACACCATGTTAAAAAAATCAAAAATGAACCGTAACACAGCCGCCTTCATCACGGCCGCCATCGCCCTCATTCTGCTTACCGCGCTCTGCATCGGCGTTTACCATCTGCCGGGAAATCTCACCCTGTTTGACACCTCTCAAAATCCCATGGCTCAAGCCTCTGACGATGCCATTGCGTTTACCAAAAGTCTTTCCGAGGACGTGACCATCTACTGGCTGTGTGCCAACGGCGAGATCAATCTGGATCTCAGCGATTTTCTGTTTCCTTACGCCGATGCCAATGAAAGGATCAAGCTCCGAATCATTGACACTACGGCTAGACCCGAATTTGCCAAGCAATACACGTCAGCTACGCTTTCCAATTATAGCATGATCGTAGAGAGCGCACGCCGCTATAAGGTCATTGAAGCGTTGGATATGTATTATTACACCAACGAATATATCAACTATATCGCAGGCGCCACCTACAAGATCCCAGCCGCCCAATACGAATCCATGTACGCGGCTTACGGAACCTACATGGACCAGGCACAGACCCGCTCTTATTTCCAAGGCGAAGCACTTCTTGTCTCTGCCATGGACTTTGTAACGGCAAAGCGCATCCCTCACACCTATATCATGACGGGACACGGTGACGGCATCACCTCCGCCTCCCTCAAGACCATCATGGCCGGCGCAGGGCTGTCTCCCGAAGCGATCGATCTGGAAAAAGCCGAAAAGGCGCCCGACGATGCCAACTGCATCATTCTCTTCTCCCCCGTGACCGATCTTTCGGAACACGAGGCTACCCTGCTGAAGACTCACATCAAAAACGGCGGCTCCTTCCTTCTGGTGGCAGGTCCCGATACCTGTGAATTCACAAATTTGGCTTCGGTCACAGCGCTGTTTGGCATGGCACCCTCCGGGGGGATCGTTTTGGACACCAATTCTCAATACTACAAGAATGACCCCAGCTATCTTCTGCCCCTGATCAATTCAAATCATTCTGCCATGTACGCCATCGGCTCCATGGGCTATCTCGCCTTTATGCCCGAGTCCATGGGCATCGTCATTGACGAAACCCTGCCTACCAATGTCACCGCTACAGCCATGCTGGGCACCTCCGAAAGCGGTTACCGCGCCTCCAAGGACAGTGCCAGAACGCCTCTCTGCAAGCCCGCTGCTCAGATCGTAGCCGCCAGCGCCATCCTGGAAACGGCAACCGCCGACGGTATTGCCGACAAGGCTTATTTCGCCTGGTTCTCTTCGGACAAAGCCTTTACTGACGAAGCGGTGAGTAACACCTCTTACGGCAACTACTACTACCTTGCCATGACCGCCAAATGGATGACAGATGACGAAACCTTCACCTCCAAATACGAATCTCTGGCCGCAGATGATCTGACCGTTGCCACCTTGGACGGCCTCACCACCCCCGTCGCCATCATCATCGGTGTTTTCACCGTAGCCCTCATTCCCCTGGGTCTGGCGGTAACGGGTGTTGCCGTTTGGCTGAAGCGCCGAAGCCGCTGACCCCCGACCTCCCGAACCTGACCGCATAAGCAAACAGCGGCGTTCTTTCCGGCATTTTGAGCGCATACAATATAAGCACCCCCTTTTAAGGGATATCCTATCGTATCCGCATTTGGAGACCCTTCTGGGGTCTCCAAGCCGAACTACCCATATAACGGCTCTGGGAGGGGCCGAAGATTTATGAATATTGCCTTTTTACTCAAGCCCAAGAGCCAGGTGGCTCATTTGGTGGAGGGGAGCAGCTTCCGTCAGGGGATGGAAAAGCTCCGCCGCCACGGCTATACAGCCATTCCCGTGATTTCAAGGGAGGGCAAATATCTCGGCTGTATCAGCGAGGGAGATTTCCTATGGAATATCATGAGCCTTGGCAGTCTTGATACCCACGACCTGGAGCAAGCCCGCATCGACGATATTATTTCCAGGGACCGTGTGAACCCCGTCCGCGTCACCGCCAACGCAGAGGACCTGATCGCCTTGGCACTGGAACAGAACTTCGTTCCCGTGGTTGATGACCGCGATATTTTCGTGGGCATCATCACCCGCCGTGCCATTCTGTCCTACTGTATCGAGCAGGGGTTGATCGGAAGCGAGGAAGCGCGGGATCTCATCAGCATCAAAAAAGATGCGTAAATTAAAAAGATCCGACACACGAGTAACCGTGTGTCGGATCTTTTTGCTTCATGCTCACCGATAATCAAACCGTTCCCCCATCTCCATGAGGAAGCACCGGCCTGCGGTGATTTCGGACAGCCTTGCTTCCATATCGGCATAGTGAGTCTTTTTGACCGCCAGCGTGAGGGTCACGCGATCGGAGAACTCACTATCGTCGGTCAAGACGCCGTATCGGGGCAACTCTTGGAGGATGATCTGATAGTCGGAATAGGTCGTTTCCAGCATAAATTCGGTGTATTTTTCATAGGTAATGATCTTCGCCGCGTCCAGCGCGATGCTTGCCGCATGGGAATAGGCGCGAATGAGCCCTCCCACACCCAAAAGGATGCCCCCGAAATAGCGGGTGGTCACCACCACGCAGTCAAAAACACCCTTTTTTCGAATGGCCTCCAAGGTAGGCAGGCCCGAAGAGCCCTGGGGTTCCCCATCATCAGAGTAACGCGCCGCCTGCTCCGTAGAGGTGCCGCCCGAAATACGGTAGGCCCACACGTTATGGGTGGCGTCGGCGTACTGCTTTTGCAGACCCTTGATAAAAGCCATGGCCTCCTCCTCAGAGGTCACGTGGGCGGCCCGACCGATAAACTCGGAGCGTTTTTCTTCAAATCTATCCTCACCCTGCCCTTCCACGGTGGTGTAAAGCACAGGAACAGGGGACAGATTTTCATTGTCAAGGCTCATTGGCGTCCTCCTTTGGGGTAAAAGCAGTGGTTTCGAGAGTAGAAACTTCCTCCGCGGTCAGCTGAAGCCAGGCGTCGTCCCCGATGATATCGGTCAAAGCCTGTTTGACGAAGCCATAGCGCATGGCGCAGGGCGGGGGGAGGAGGCCCTTGTGGATCATGGTCTCAAACTCACGGAAGGTGACCCATTGGTAGTCCACGGTCTCTCCCTCCTGCAGAGTGACGATTACATCCTTCCCCGCTTTCGTAAGACGGCACAGATAGCAATCCATAAAGGCTGATGGTTCACGGAGAGTGCCAAGAAAGATCAGTTCTTCCTTAGAGACGGTGATACCCGTCTCCTCGGACAGCTCACGCCACGCCGAGGTCAGGCTGGCTTCCCCCGCGACACCCGAACCACCCGTAAACTCCCAGTATCCGGGGTACATTCCCTTGGTGGGGGCGCGGAGGGTCAAGAGCAGGCGGTTATCGGCATCTACGGTGAACACCGAAACAACGGTATGATAAGTATGGGGCGGCATGGGGTACTGTCGCCCACGGGGATGGGTGATGCCCAAGGGTTGGCGGTTTTTGTCGAGCAGATCCCAAAGTTCCATATGTTCACCTCCTATAAAATTCGAATTTTCCAAATAAAAACTCAACCATTACGAGCAAAGGCCTTGATATCTTCGATCACGGCGGCCTTGCAGGTGTCGTTAAGGATCTCGTGACGGCCTGCGTACAGCTTGATCTCTACGCGGCATCCCTGCTTTTTCAGCTTATTAAACACCACTTTAACGCCCTTGCCGTAGTTGCCCACGGGATCATCCGCACCGGCCACCAAAAGAACAGGCAGATCCTTGGGGAGGGATGCAAACCACTTTTTGTCGTTGGCACGCTTGGTAAGATTGATGAGATCTCCCATGGCGCTGACGGTAAAACGGAAATTACAATGGGGATCCTTGTCGTATTTGTCGCGGATGGCGGCGTCTGTGGTGAGCCAGCCCCGCATGCCGTCGGCATCAAATTTCTTGTTGTAAGAGCCGAATGCCATCTTTTGAAGGAAATCCGACACTTGTTTTCCCTTTCCAAAGAGCTTCATGGCGGCGACAATGAGCAGGCCTGCCCCCGCGATGGGGTTGGGGCCGCCCGTACCCATAACGATCAGCTTATCGGGAGTGCGACCATCCACCGCCGCAAGACGGACGATAAAGGAGCCCATGCTATGACCCATGAGGATATAGGGAAGATTTTCGCCATAATCTGCTCTCATAGCGTTTCCAAAGACGGTCACGTCGTCCACCAAAAGCTTCCAGCCCTCCCGCTTGGCGATATAGCCCAGTTCGCTTTCGTCCTTAGCAGTCTTACCATGACCCAGATGATCATAACCGAAGCAAATGTAGCCTTCTGCAGCCATCTCTCTCATGAAGGGTTCATAGCGCTCCATGTGCTCGGTCATGCCGTGAACCACGTGGAAAAGACCTTTCACCTCTCCCTGTGGGAGATACACACGGCCGTAGAGCTCGTTCTTCCCATTGGAAGACGGGACTTTTTTAATGTATGTAGTAATTTCCATGGTTTTTCCTTTCTTATAATCCCTTACACGCCTTTACCGCCCGATGCCAGCCGTCGAGCAACTCAAACCGACGGTCGTCGGTCATTTCGGGAGCAAAGGTGGTGCCACCCGTCAGAAGGCGGGAGATCTCATCCCTGTCCTTCCAAAAGCCCACACCAAGGCCTGCCAGGAAAGCGGCTCCCGCGGCGGTGGCTTCCTTCATGTCGGGACGGAACACCGACACACCCGAAATATCCGCCTGAAACTGCATGAGCAGGTCGTCGGCCGAAGCACCGCCATCGGCACGGAGAGAGGACAGCTTTTTCCCCATATCTCCTTCCATGGCGCGGAACACGTCCTCTGTTTGGTAAGCAATAGACTCCAAGGCAGCACGAATGATATGGTTTCGTCCCGTACCGCGGGTGAGTCCCGTGATCATGCCACGGGCATCCATATCCCAATGGGGCGCACCCATGCCCGTGAAAGCGGGAACGATATATACGCCGCCGCTGTCCTTTACCTTGCCCGCAAAATACTCGCTGTCGGCGGCATCGGTGATGAGGCGTAGCTCGTCGCGGAGCCATTGGATCACAGCACCACCTACAAAAACACTACCCTCCAAGGCATACTCCACAGGCTTCCCTGCCTCGGTGGCGGCCACGGTGGTGAGAAGTCCGTATCGGCTATGGACACGCTCGCGGCCCGTGTTGGCCAGCATGAAGCATCCCGTGCCGTAGGTGTTTTTCACATCCCCCGCATGGAAACATCCCTGACCGAAGAGAGCCGCCTGCTGGTCGCCTGCCATACCCGACACGGGAACGGTGGCACCCATCAGATCTACATAACCATAGATCTCGCTGCTGCTTTTCACTTCGGGGAGCATGGAGGCGGGGATGCCTAAGAGGGACAGGAGCGTATCGTCCCATTCCCCCGTCTCGATGTTGTAGAGCATGGTGCGGGAGGCGTTGGTGCGGTCTGTGATATGAACTTTTCCATCCGTCAGCTTCCAGAGAAGCCAGGTATCCACGGTGCCAAACAACAGATCGCCCGCCTCGGCGGAGGCGCGGGCACCGGGAATATTATCCAGGATCCACTTGATTTTGGTTCCGCTGAAATAGGCGTCGGGGCGCAGACCTGTGGCCTTTTGGATGTAGTCGCTGTGTCCATCCTTGATCAGCTGGTCACAGACGGGGGCGGTACGGCGGCATTGCCACACGATGGCGTTACACACAGGTTTTCCTGTGTATTTGTTCCACACCACGGTAGTCTCACGCTGATTGGTGATACCGATAGCGGCCAATTCTTCGGGGGCGATACCACTTTTGGCCACGCATTCGGTCATGCAGGCATACTGGTTGGCATAGATGTCCATGGGATCGTGCTCTACCCAACCCGGACGGGGGTAGATCTGGGGGAACTCATGATGCGCCGTGGCAATCATACGCCCTTCCCTGTCAAAAAGAATGGCGCGGGCGCTGGTAGTACCCTCGTCGAGGGCAAGGACGTATTTTTTCATAGTGGTTCCTTTCCTGCGGGCGATGCCCGCTGCCAATGTCGGGGATGAGCAACCTATGCGAGCCCATCCCACGAGGGTTTATCCTCCAAGGATTATTCCATTTGCCAAAGACAAACGGGCCCCAAAAGTCCCGAAGGGGGGATGGGCATACAGTGGGAGAAGGGATCTCTGACCTTGCCCACAAGGGTGTTGCCCACCTCGACGGTGATGGTATTGTCCCCCTCCTTCAAAAGATAAGAGATGGGGTAGGCATAGGGGGATGTGATACGGATGCCCCCCTCGGTGCCGTTGACTATAATCTTGGCGGTCTGTCCCACGCGACCCAGGTCAAGGATAGCCCTCGTAGGGACAGAATCCAGATGGATCGTGAAGGTGTACCGCATGAGGCCCGAGAAGGAGGGCTTCTCATTCGCAGAAGTGATATTCACCAATTTGTCGGTGATCTTGTAAGGATAAAAAGCGCTGAGATCCTCGGAGTCTGCCAGGGTGATCTCATAGGTGGGGGTCAGGGTGGTGACCTTGACGGGATCCGTCAGCACACGCATATTGGGATGGCACATCTCATCGGCGCCAGATCCGAAGACAAAAATTTCGGACTGGCCGGGGAGCAGCTCTATGGTGACCTTGCCGTCCTCGGTATCGTCGGCAAAAACACCGTCCTCAATGAGGCGCAGACGGACGAACTTGCTGCTCACAGGCAGGGTGACGGTGGCCTTGGCGGTATGGATGCTGTCCTCATTGAAAAACATGAACACGTCGGCATCGTCGCGTCTCACGTGGTAATGACGAAGGAGAGGACAGTTCCCTTCCACGGTGATGTCGGCAAGCCCCAGATCACGGATGCGATCGGCCAGCAACGCCGTCAAAACCACCTCGCCGCTCATAGCTTCGGGCTTGGTGGGTCTGCCATCGCAGAACAGCACGGGCACGCCTGCCTTAGTCAGTCTTTCTGTGATGGCTGAGAGAGCATCGGGCAATACCCTTGCATAGGGGATCACCAACGCACCATAGTGCTCACCGTTCACCACCAGCTTGCCGTCAGCCACGGCGGCCTTTTCCAGCGTTTCAAGGCAGATGATGTCATAGCATAGATGCTCGTCGAGAAGTGCCTTGGCGGGGACTTGGGTGAACATATACCCGCCCTTGCCATTCATCCATTCGCCCTCGGCGTGGTAGAGGATGGCACAGGAGGTGATATGCTCGCCGCCGTAAAGGAGGTGGGACACCTTGTTGGTATACTTCATCAGGTGGGTGAAGCCCTCAAATTGGGGATCGTGACCCTCAGCGCCGAAGTGGGGAGGACAATCGGGGTCTGGATAGTCGGGGGAGAAAGCGTGGGGGACGAAGTGGTTGATGCCTCTTACAAGGAGAAAGTCGGACAGCCACTTCATCATGGTACAGCCCTCCGCCCAGCCGTAGGCACCAAACTCTTCGCACATGGCGCGCCCCTTCATTTTGGGGTGCTGGTGGGCAAGGGATGCCCCCAGTTGACCCAGCACGTAGTGGTAAAAGGCAGGATCGCTGACACCTGTGGAGAGGCTGGTGTTGTGGATATGGTGAGCCATACCGGGCATGACCTGATGGAGAACGATATCAATACCCGCCATGTCCTGACCCTCCAGCGCACGGAAGTAATGACCGGCCCCCGAGGACATACGGGCGTGGCAGTTGAAGTCCTCGATGATGTGGCCGATATACATGACCCCGTGTTCACGGCACCAGTTGCCCAGGAGATAGCAGAAGTTGTCGCGGTAGAGTCTCGTGACAGCATTCATATAGGCCAGACGAGTAACGGGGGCGTGCTCGCCCGGGAACCACAATTCACCCATGTAAGGCAGGGAGGACTCGCCCATTTCTTCGTCCATCATGGCGGTAACCCGCTCGTTGTAGGGGAGCGCCATGCCCACGGTACCGAGCGGTCTTTCGTGACCGCTGGGATCCACGGGGTGGCGAGTGGCCATGCCGTTACCGAAGGAGGGTTCGTCCGAAAAGAAGCCCACCAAGGTATTGCCGAAATACTTGGCGTAATGCTCATAGTGAGGCTCGTAGACCGCCTCGATCTGCACCTTGCAGGACTCGGGATTGGTCATGTCGATGTAATTGTTTCGATTGCCGCGACGGGACTTAGTGTAGATAAATACACGGTGGATGCCCTCGGGGACGTCCCAGTAAGCATATCCCTCAGTAACAGTGGGGGTCAGATCCACATAATCCCCCGCGATAAACTGACCGTAATCTCCCCGTCTGCATCCGTACACGCCCAAAATTTCGTCATCGGGCAGCACCTTACTGACCAGAAAAGCGGTATCCGGGGCGGGACCCAGCACATCGATATGCTCTTCAATGATCTCCCATTGGCGGAGGTGAGGGTATTTCTTTTCAATCATGCCGTTGGCATAACCTGTGGGGAATCGTTTATCGTCGAGAATCCAGACCTTCATATCCCGTTTTTCGCACTCGGCAAGGATGATATCCATATCCGCCCACCAATCGGGGCCGCAGAAGTCAGGATGGGGACGGGACTCCACACAAAGGGCTCGGCATCCGCTGTCGTAAATACGCTTGACTTGCTCGGGAATGCGGTCGCGGTGGGTGCCGTGTTGCCAGTAGAAGGGGAGTAGGTAGTTGTCCTCTCGCCCCAACAAAACGTCTGATAATCTTTGATCTGCCATGAGAATCCTTTCTAAAAAATCATTTACCCTTGACCGTCACTGAGCCGATATAGTACTCGCAGGGAGCCAGTTCATAGAAGAGGAAGGTATCGGTACCGAGACCGGGGGCGGGGACGTTAAAGGTCAGCGTCAGATGGCGGCTGTTTTCGGAATCTACGGTAGCAATATAGCTAACCTCTGCGCTGTTCTGCACGCCGTTTGTCATCTTCAAAAGGACAAATGCACCGCGAGTCCCGGAGGTGGCAAGATTACCGATGCAATCGTAAACCTCCATGGTTACAACGTAAGACTTGCCGTTCGTCATAATACCCGAAACTTCCATATCGAAGTTCTCCTCGGCAAAGTAGACGGTGTCGCCAAAGCCTGCGGCCTTCATGGCGTCTGCGGCCTTTGCGGGAACCTGATCCACGGTGGTATAGGCATCATGGCCAGTTCTCAGGAGGTTGCCCTCGGTGAAATCAAAGGTGTGGCCCGACAGGGCTTCGGCGGCAGTGATCAACTTATAGTCGTCGCGAGAAACAAAGCCGCTGGGATTCATGGGAACCGGAACGCTGATGGTGAAGTCACCAAGATAAATATTCATGCCACGGAAGTTGTTACTGCTGCTATAGAAGGTCAGGGCATATTCACCCGTGTTACCCACGGTCCAGTCCATATCCAGGCGGAAGACACCTGCCTTATCAAACAGACCTTGCGCCAGCACGCGATTGCCTTGGGTATTGTCCAAAGCCAACAGATAGACAGTGGTGCCTGCGGGAACAGGCTCCTTAACGTAAGCGTAAAGAGTTAGGTGATAGGTGCGGCCTGCGGTAAAGTAGCCCTTATCCGTCATACCCGTAAACTCGCCGGGCTGACCGTTCAGATGCAGGACGCGACCCGTGGTAAAGCCCTCCTCTGCCCCCTCAATGGCAGCCTTAACATCAGCATCCTTGATGTCGGCAAAGGTCAAAACGTCATTGCGTTTGCCCACGGTGACCACGTCAGTCCAGATAAAGGTGTGTCCCACCGACATCTGATCCTCGGAGGGATTCTGATTGGTAGCGGAGGAGATCGAAATATTGCCGATATACAGAGGCACGTCACTCTTATTCTGCAGGCTGATGCCCGTTCCCTTTCCGTCGGTCTCGTAGATCACGTTGAAGCCTGCGACCTTGCCGTCCGCAGTCAACTCGCCGAGGGTCTTGCCGCCCGTGACAGACAGCTCGGCGGTCACACCATCGCCGTAGTAGTCAAAGGTGATGATGAACATCTTGCCTTCCTCGTAGAAGAAAGGCAGGCTGTCCTTGGAGAGTCCGTCCAGGGTGACGGTAGCCCCTGCGGGGATATGGAGGACAGCCGTGGAGAATTCACGATCCTCCTTAAGTATGCTCTTTACGGTTTCGTCCAACGCCGAAACGGGGATAACCTCGCCGCCCGTCAGGTTCATAGTGTGTCTGTCCCAATCGTAAATGACGGCATTCTTAAAATCCGACTCTACGGGGGTAATAACGGAAACCACGATCTTCTGTACGCCGATATGGGAGGTGAAATTGGCCTCATCCACAGTGTCGAAAATATTCAATTCCCGCTTGCAACGGCTGGATACCTTAAATTGGTCATTAAAGGTACAACCGTGAGCATTGATGTTTTCAATTTGATTGGCAATTTTACGAAGGGTTTTGCCTGTATTGCGGTTGTAGGCGTCGATCTCCATGGTGCCGCCGTTGAAGGTGCAATTCACAAAGTCGATATCTCCGGGCAGAGGGCCTTCCACGCTGCCCTCCACCATGATCCACATAACGAGCAGATCAAAGGTGGTGTTCGTGATACGGATGTCGCGGAGGAAACGGAAGGTACCTTCAAACTTACAATTTTCGATGGTACTGCCGGGGGCGCCGGTCATGCGGTTACCCACCACAAAGCCCTCTTTCACGCCCTCAAGCATCTCCCCGTACTCCAGTACAATGGTAGTGGTGCCATCAGCATTCTGTCTTGCCTGACGCACGGTGGCGGTGCCGCAATAGGCCGCGCTCTGGATATCGTACACATCCAGCACGTCACCCGCACGGCAATCAAATCCCACTCGCTGACCGCTGGAATAAAACTCGTAGTTGGTAACAGTAAACACCGAGCCTTTTTCCGCTGTGAGGACGTAGCCCAGCGTACCGCTGACGTTGAACACGTCATCGAACATCACGCCTGCATCACAATCCTGCCAATGGAGGGGGAGTCGGTTATCCTTGCAATGATATCCGTCACGCCATGAGACCATTTTGATCTCACGGGGATCGTTCTCCGCGGGCATCATGTCCACGTTGGTAAAGTACATCTCGGCGTTGTTGCCCTTGATGGCCATGATGAAACTGGGTGCAGAAAGGATCTGAATGTTTTCGTAGACCATGGCACCCGTGTTGCCGCCCAGATAGACCACCTCGCTGAAGGCATGGCCGATGCCGGGATTGGGCAGGAACACCAGGTCTCCCGCGGCATAACCGGGGTTATTCGGGTAAGTGACAGTCACCTGCTTCTCTCCCGTGCGGATGCAAGACCCCATGAAGGCGTGAGGACGGTTCTGAATACCCTCGTTATAGCGGATGGAGAAGCCGTTGACGTGGGTGAAATTATAGTTGGCCGCGTAAGGCTCTTCGTTGGTCTCAAAGACCACGGTGCCGTTGGTGTTGGAAACGACCCTTCCCACGAGATACACGGGAACGGCGTAGTCGAAATTCATGTTTTTCAACACCACGTCGGCGCATTCCGCCATTGCAAAATAGTTGACTCCGGGGGCGGACAGGAAGGTAGCGCCTTGACCGTCAATGGTAATCCCCGAGGCCCCCACCATGGCAAAGGGGCTGCGGAAAACGGCGGCTACGTTGTCAGTTTCCTTCATATAGTAGGTTTTGGAGCCGTCGAACAAAAGGGTGGCTTGTTGTTCAATGGCGGCGTTCACAGCCGCGCTGATGGCGGGGCCGTCGTCGGTGACGCCGTCACCCACAACGCCGAAATCCTCGGCCTTCAGCACCACGCTCGTCTTGGCGCCCGCTTGCTCAGCGGGATATGTATAAAGTTGAGGCGCAGGCTCGGTTGCCTCCTCTTGTGTCTCGGTCTCCGGAGGCTGGGTATCTGCCGTCGTGTCCGTGGGAGGTTCAGGTATGATAGTTTCAGCAGATGTGGTCTCCTCGCCTTTTCCGCTTTGGCAAGCTGTCAGCACCCCGAGAGCAGTAAAACAGAGCAAAAGCAGAGCAAAACTTACGTATTTCGCGAATGTAGACATATACTTTTTCATGGTTTACCTCCCGAGGAAATATAGTTGGTTATATTATACCAAAAACGCGGCAAAAATGCAAGAGTTTTTTCGCAAAACAACCCTTACAACTAAAAAATGTCCCTCTCGCCATGGGCAAGAGGGACAGAGACGTTATGATTTATCCTTATCGCTCTTTCCCTTCCCCTTACGCTTAAAAATAAAGCTTCGGAAAAGGATCACGTTCATAGCCGCGAAGAAAAGGGCAAAGACGATCAAAGTAAGGATGGGCCGTACAGGGGCCAGGGTAGCCAAAAACATCATGGGAAAGCCAAAAACAATGGCGGGGAAATTCTGATAGACCAGGTTGTCCGAAGCGGGCGTTCTGAATTCACCGTCCACCTCGCGAAGCAGGATGATACCCGTGGAGGCCGTACCCGTCAGCATACCGTACATAGCGAGGAACTGCTCCTCTACGTAATCGGGGAACAAAAGCTTGGCCACGATGCGGTTATAAACGTAGGTAATGATCAGGCCGACCACACCCAGAGTGAGGATGATGCCCCAGTAATTTTCCAGAATGTCCAGACGGATGGCCGCTACGCCTGCCACCACCATGATGTCGAAGAAGAAGTTGCTGGCACGTGTCATCAGGAAATTGTTGGTGTACTTCTTGCGGATGATATGCTTGCGGCGCAAGAAATTCATGGAGAGCTTGATGAGGGTGGCAGTCAACACGCCCAGAAGGAAGTTGAAGCCGTAGATCACAGACTTCATGCCGGGGAGCAGAAATCCCAGTCCCCACATGAGGAAATAAGCTACTATGTAGGCAATGATGATGAGAGCGATCTGAACCGTCATCTTGTCCATGCTCTCCTGCATGGGTATCTCGAAGTAATTCTCGATGCGCTCACTCTGAAGACTGCCGTCTCGGCGGTTGGAATATACCAGCTTGCCCCGCTTTTTCATCACGTTCAAATGAATAACACCGCCGATCGCCGCCGAAAGAAAGCCCAGAGCCGCGATGGTCAAGCCAAAGCTCTTACCGCCCGCAAAACCGAATTGTGTCTCGTAAATGTTGCCGTAGTTGAGGGCCTGCCCCGTGCCTTGGCCGTAGCCAAAGGGCAAAAGCACACCCGCTGCGGGGAAAAAGTCGGTGATGACCAAAGCCGCCACCAAGGTGATACCAAATCCCAAGATAGCCTGCAGGAGATAGGTGGCCACCGTGGTCACGCCCGTGTTGAAGATCTCCGAGGTGCGCTGCTTGGTCAGCTTACTGTTGGTGGTCTTGAAGGCCGAGGCGATGAAGCCCAGAGCCAGGGTGTGATACGTAATGATCTCCAAATTGGTAGTGCCGTTGCCGCCGAAAACAGCGGTGTCGAACATGACCTCACCTGTGATGGCCTTGAAAATGGCGGCCACGATGAGCAGAATGGCACCGCCCAGAACCGAGGTAGGGATAAGAGAGTTTCTCAAAAAGGGGATGGATTTTTTCACCACGTTGCCCGCCAGGAGGCTACCCAGCAGTACACCCATCAAGAGCATCCAGCCCCAGACGCTATAATCCCAGAAATTGTTCATACGGTTCTCCTTTTTTGATGTTTTGACAGCGATGACAGATATGTACGTATTTGAGAGCGTTGAAGCGCTTGGATCCCTTGAGCTGATAGATCTTGCCTTCGTGATAGATATTCAGTTTGTTCCGTCCCAACACCGTGAGGTTGGTGCTCCTATCAAAGGTGAAGGCCTGATCCATGCCCTTGGCGGTGAGATACAGGCTGTCGCCGTATAGCTCCACCGTGGCTTGCTTGTCTATCAGCACCTTCTTTTTATAGGGAATGACCTCGGACAGCCGTACCGACTCGCAATACAGCGGTTCCTCGTTGTAGCCGGAAATATCCAGACTGTTGATAAAATTCTTCTGATAATCGTACCAATCCGCAAGGTATCGGAAGGGGATCTCGCACTCAATGCCTTCCAACTCTTTATTCGGCAAATACTTGAACCGACGGCCGCACCCCTGACAAGTCACGGTGTCCCCGTGACTGTGGAAGGAGGAAAATCCGTGAAACGGGCAGATGTACAGCACCCGCTCCACATATTCCGCAGCCTTTTTATGGCGGTACTCGCCGCCCAGCACGGTCTCGTCCACGTAAATCCCCTCGCGAATAGCCTCGAACAGCGCGTCCTCGGTCATGTCTGCGGCTTCCTCGGGAGAGATGACCCGGACCACTCCCGCCTTCATAGGGCCCTTACGCACCACGTCGCTCCAGCGAGGCTCGGTGCCGTAGCCACCTTCAATGCGGAACAGGGCGATGGGTAACTTCAACTGCTTTGCCATGGTAGCAATGGCAGGATTCATATATTCAGTGCGGCCGCTATAGGTGCGGTTTCCTTCAGGGGCGATGCAAATGGTCCCGCCCTCCTTGACCACACGGATGCAATTCATCACGGCCCGCACGTCTACCGTCTGCTTTTTGATCGGAATAGGGGCGATGAGCCAACGGATGAGCGAGGATACCCAACCATTGGAAAAAATATCTTCCGTAGCCAGATAATAGACAGGTCCCTTGAAGGCCATGCCCACAAAGAACTGATCAAAGGGCGTTTGGTGATTGAGCAGGATGAGATAAGGCCGTTTCTCCTGCTGTTGAAATTTCTCAACCTTGATACCGTATTGGGCACGGATATAGGGGGGAAGAAAGACGCTGATGAGATCTCTTATCACACGGTGGCGGTATCTTGTCCAGCGCTTGTCTTTTCGTTTGGATGCCATCTGTACCTCCGGGTCGGTGGCATTTTGCCACTTGTATCTTCCATTATAGGGTATTTTTTCGTGCTTGTCAAGGTATCAACATCTTTATTTTTTCATGTTCCCCTAAAAAAATTGCGTTCAGAAGCATCTGAACGCAATTTTTTATCATTTATATCAAAATTTGATGCCGTTGTTGTAGCCCGTAAGGATGCCTTCGCGGTATAGATGAGCGTCGCTTGAAAACTGAAGCACCTGGGGATAGACGTATCCGCCGCGGTCTTCAAAATTGATCGCACTCATGGAGCTGTGGCTGAGATCAAAGCGTGTGACGAACAGAGGATAGGGGATGTCCAGCATACTGCTGAAAAAGGAAAGGCCAAAACCCTGATGAGCAAAGAGGGCCACTCGCTCACAGTTGGGCTTTACGATCTCATAGCGGGCGTTTTCACGGTCGTGACGGTAGCCTAAAGATAAGAAAAACTCATCCACGGCTTGATCGATCCGCTCAACGCCTTGTTTGAAACGATGGTCTGCAAAAGCGGGATGCTCGTACCATTTGTGTCCCATGGCTTTTACCTCGGGGGAGTTGAACAGTCGCAGGATATCGGTGTCGTAGAAGCACCACGTCCATTTGTGAACGGGATGAGGCACCCCAAAATCCCGCATGGCCAGGCCTTCCTCGGCCCAGTCGCAAAGGGTGATCTCCTTTTTTAAAAGAGCGCAGGTGGGCTTGGCCGTCTGCACGGCGCGGTTGGAGGGAGAAGAAAAAACGCGATCCAAGCCGTGAACACAGAACCGCTTAGCCAGCGCGTTGGCCTGCGCCTCACCCAGTGGGGTCAGAGAGTCGGGATCATATATAGGGTCTCCATGACGGACGTAGAAGAAAAGCATAACGGCCTCCTTGATATTATTAAGAACAGGGCACTTCTCTATTTTAAATATTTTTACCCCAAATTGTTCTGCTGTTTAACAACTCGGATTTTATCTCATTTGCAAATTCCTGGCGACGATAAGCCAAATGCGAAGGTAATCTCAATCCGCTGAAAATATAGTGTTGGTCATTGTTACACTTTTCGGTAATATAAATATCATAATCTGCACGTTGAACCAAATTCACAATATTGATACACAGATTTTCATTGTATAATTGATATGCCAATAGCGGCCCGTAAAAGATAAGCTTTCCGTTTTTGTCAACAAGGTTTCCTAAATCATTTTTTGCATAAGTAAAGCCATAATCATCGATCAAAAACTGAAAGAGCGCTTTGATTTCTATCTCGGTTTTATCAGCAGGAGGTTCCCAAAACAGCTTTTTTATCCATTTGATCATACTGTTCACCTCAGGCATATAAATGAAGGCGACATCGCCTTTCTTTATTGCATTATACCATAAATCTGCTTATATGTCAATCATCCATCGGCCTATGCTTTTATCGGCTTTCTCTTATCGATTTTCGGTGCGGGCAAGAGGACTTGAGTCTCGTCGCTACGACGCAAAGCCGAGAAAATTTCGGCTTTGCTACGCTCCTCGGTCAGTAGCGGCTCTGACGTGCCACCGGCACGTCATTCACTACCGCTCCCCTTCAAGTCCTGTTCAAAGCCCATGCCAAACAGAAAAGGAGCATCTTACGATACTCCTTTTCTGTTTGGTGCACCATTTAGAGTCTAAGTTGAACCATTGCGGTGGTTTGGCTTAGACTCTTTTTTTGCGCTCTGCGCATCTCATACAAACATCTCGATCCGCATACTCACTGCCTCCGGCATCCCTTTATGGTACGTAGCATATCGCAACTCTGCGTGCCGAATACAAAAAGGACGACCCCGATCATCCGTATCGGGGCCGTTTTTCAATGGTGTATTCAACTGTATTTCTATGCGGTCGTTGTAAAGCACGATCTGACGGACAAGCAGATTGACCATCAGCTCCGCCTCTTGCTTCAAGGCTTCGGCGTAGAATTCGCGTATCACGCTTTCGGGAATCTTGGTGATGACCTTGCTTTCCTCCAACAGAATATCCCGCTCTAGCTCAGCCTGTTGCTTTTCCAACTCATGCAGCCGCTTATTGGTCGTCGCAGACATGATACCTTGCTCCAAAGCGGCTACAAGGTTGTCTAACGCTTTGTCAACCTTGGCCTTCTCACGCTTCATGATGGAAACCTTCGTATTCTCCGCGCACTGTCGATTTTGCTCCTTGAGTAGCTCGGCTACCATGTCATCCATGATCGGCTTCTTGGAAAGCTCTTCCACGATGGCGTTAACGATCTGTTCCTCCAGCATGTCCTTGCGAACCATTTTCAGCTCACAATCGGTACGGTATCGCTTGATCCCATGACATCTGTAATAGCGAACAACTTCACCGTTTCGTGCAGTGCCTGTCTCCGAGCTGACGGGATTGCCACAGTAGCCGCAGATCATTTTGTTGCGGAACAGATAGACGGTCTTCACACTCCGCTTACCGTAGCGGTTACTCTCAACCTTTTTGCGAACGGCATCAAATAGCGGTTGCGGGACGATCCGAGGATACAGGTTGTCGATCACTTCTTCGCCCTTACAGTACGTACCGGAATACTTCACGTTTCGCAGAATGCCGTATACCATGTTCGGCAGGAACGGTTTTCCCTTGTACAGGATCCCTCGTGAAGTCAGATTGGATATGATTTTGCTGACGTAAACGCCCATGGAATACTGTTCAAACATATAGCGAACGACGGCTGCTTGTTCTTCGTCAATAACAAGCTTGCGGCCTTCCAGTTTGTATCCGTATGGAATCCATCCGCCTTGATAGTGGCCTTTGCGTCTGGTCTCATACATGCCTCGCTTGACCTTCTGTGACAGCTCTGCGGAATAATATTGGTTCATCCCTTCCAGAAGCGATTCGAGGATAATACCCTCGGGCGAATCGGGAATATTCTCCATGGCGGATACCACCTTCACACCATTCATTTTCAAAGTATGCTTATGGATGGTGGTTTCGTATTTGTCACGGGAGAAGCGATCCAATTTGTAAACCAGAACGTAATTCCATTCGCGCTTGCTACTGTCCTTGATCATGCGCTGGAAGTTGGGGCGAAGATCATTCGTACCTGTCATAGCCCTGTCAATGTATGTATCCAGAATCAGGATATCGTGGGTTCGTGCGTAATCCTCGCAAACTCGGAGCTGGCCTTCAATCGACTGCTCGGTTTGTGAATCACTGGAATAACGTGCGTAAATAACTGCTGTTTTCATTTTGTTTTTCCTTTCTTTTCAGTCTTTAGATTTGTCTTTCGACGGGAGCGGACCAAACGGAACCGCCCAAAGAGGTCAAGGGATACAGGCGAAAATATTGCGTCCATGTCGGTCAATTCCTGCTTTTCAGCAATATTTTCGCCCCCTTGACCTCGACGGCGGTTTCGTTTACGCTCCACCAAGGCGAAAGACTAATTTGTTTTAATTCTTCTTTGGCATCCTCTCAATAACTTCGGGGCTGACTTCACCGACGTACACTCCGTCGTCAAAGCAGATGAAATTATCGAATAGCAAGAGTTTTCTGTCCTCTTGCCCGATGGTACACACCACATCGTCGTCCAAAATATCCGAGATGAAATATGCCGGGGTGTTCTTGGAATATACGATCCTCTCGCCGGACTTTTCAATGTACTTCATCAGGTAGGCTGTGGCGTTGGGTAGCTCCTGTTTGTTAATCGGTTCGAAATCGTTTCTGCCGAAGCGTTCCGTGAAGTAACTGTTCTGAAAGGTGGTCTGCATTCTGTGAGTCTTGGTGCTGTAATCCCGATGCTCCGTCAGTTCTCCGACCATAGCGTTTTCGGGGATATTGAATAGCCCGTGGAAGTGTAGGCGGTTGCTATTTGGGGATCGCTCCCAGACGCCAATATAGATCCAGTTCCTACGGTGTCACATTTTTTTGAAGCAATCTCGCAGTTTGGACTTGAAGCTTTCCTCGCTATGCTTCTGATCGTCGTAGGTGAACGTGCAGAAGTAATTCCAAGTCCCAAGGTTTATCTTTCTGGTAAGCCTCGTCCGCCTTACGATCAGATTCCGTTGGATCCTCTCCATCTCGGCCTTTACATATTCCGCCGCCCGTTCCTCACTCTCAAATTGCGGCCTCAATTCCGCTACGATTTCTGTTACCTTTTCCTTTCTGCGTTTAGCCTTTGCGCTCTTATAAGCCTTTTCAAAAGCCGTTCTCATTTCGTCATTTTCGTTGCCATGGAAGCCGCCCTTGCCGGGACTCTTGCCCTCGCCTTGTGGGATGGCGATGTAGTGGCTACCGTCGAAGTAGACCTTTGCTTTCTCATGGGGCATGATTGTCTACCTCCTTTCTCTTGCAGCGAAGCTCCAAAACTCGCTCCAGCAGAGCTGACATGAAAGCCGCTCGCTCCGATGCGTTCATTTGCTTGACCTCAAAGCCGCTGTTTGTGATGATGTTGACCTCTCTTTCTTTCAATTCTTTTCTCCTTCGTTTGGATTTTCCAGAGAAAAAGGCACGAAAAAAGCGCAATACGCTTTTCTGTCATGAAAACGTATTACGCCTTTTAAGTGCAACCTTCCGATATCGCCCTCGGAACACGGGCTCAGCCTCACGGCATCATCTTTCTTGGCTTGACACTTTGCATACGAACTAACTATACTGTGACTATTCCTTTTTCTGTGAAATGCGGTGATATTATACCATAAACGCGGGGACGATTACAAGCAACTAAACCCCAACTCTTTCCACAACTTTTAGTAAAAACCAAAGGTTTACCCCAACTTTTCCCCAACATCCATGGCGTATAAACAGGATAGCACACGGAAATTGGAATGTCAACTGACGGGGCTGGTGGGTTTTGATTATCTACTGGATAAATCTTAATCGGAAACTGACGGCAGATCGTCGGAGCAATCTGGATTTATTAAACAGTGTTCCGCCACTCACGATTTTTCAGATTCCTTGCGGCAGATCAACAGGGCGTGATTGCTCATATCCGTACAGCTTTCAGAAGAGACCATTTGATCGTACAGCGGTTCCAGCAGAGAAAACTGCTCGTCGGTCATATTGTTGACCACCGACATCATGGTTAAAAAATGAGTTCCCAAGTTTTTGATCTTTTCCAAACCATACTGTGCCGCATCAGCCTCTATGCGCTCAGGCATAGTGAAAAAGAATATACCCTCGTGAACATCATCCACGTATTGGTTTAGTACGAGCTCATTCGCACGCTCATTTGGGTAATGCGCTCGCCATTCGTCATGAACACAGCACCCCGCATACTCACCCACACTGTTCAAGTAAGCAATCGCCACCACGCCGCCGTCACGGCATACCCGGCTACATTCAGCCATCACCTTATTCTGCTCGTCGGGGGGCAGATGGTAGACAGGCCCAAGACAGAGCACCACATCAAAGGTTCTGTCCGGGATCTCGGATAGATCCGTGGCATCTCCCACACGGCAGGAAACATTATTCAATCCCGCCTCGTGGATCTTACATTGGAAGATCTCAATATGCCCGGGAACAATGTCAATACCCACGTACTCACGGCACTTATCCGCATAGTACATGCCGTAATACCCCGTGGCACATCCCACCTCCAACACGCGGTCGGTCTTGGTAATAAAGCCCTCCAAATGCTGCTTAGTATAACGAAATTCTAAAGCGCCCGAACGGGACTTTTCGGCACGGCGGTTCTCCTTGGTGCCGTCACCGTACTTTTGCAGGATTCTTTCTTGGTTGGATGACATAGTTTTTCTCCTTTCAAACAAATAAAAAGCGGTACAGACCGAAACACATCGACCTGTACCGTTATATCCAATGATCCGTATATCCCGAAAGACTACACCGAAATTTGGGTATGACCATACAAGCCCGACGAAACACAGAGTTTCTTCGCGCCGCGCTTGTTTGCCTTTTTTACAGTCAGACAAATGGTCATGGTTGCATCCTTTCATAGAATTTGGTATAGTATAGCACAAACGCAAGAGTTTGTCAAGTGTAAAAGCAAAAACTACGCGCAAAGTCCATAAAATCAATGTCCGCGCCGGCGGAAAAATGCGAAGGTTCGCCAAGCGGCTCAGCGGCGACCTCGCATCCGTCGGCGCTTGATTTTCCGTTTGCGACAGTCAAGTTGTGGCAGGCGTGTGCTTGTCTCGGCGAGCGCAGCGAGCCGACTTGTATAAGACAAGCACACGTCACGGTGCCAAAGGGTCAAAATAACCGAAAACTCGAACCGTGGTTGAATTCCGTCAAAAAACAAGTTATTGACGGCTGACAAATTTATGGTATAATAGTGGTGAAAGCAGGCCGGCTTATTCATTACACTAAGGAGAAACATATATGAACCATATTGGTACAAAGATTAAAGAGCTTCGCAAGAAAAAGGACATGACTCAGGAGCGCCTGGCGGAGTATCTGAATGTATCCTTCCAAGCTGTTTCCAAGTGGGAAACAGGTGCCGCTTCCCCGGACCTGTCTATGATCGTTCCCCTCGCTCGCCTGTTGGGAGTCTCCACCGACGAGTTGTTCGGGTTGGTCACCACGGAGGAGGATCCCCGCATGAAGGAACTGGAAGCCACATGGGAAGAGACCTACGAAACTGGCGATACCGCTAAACGCTACGAGATTGCTAAGATAGCCGTGGCCGAATACCCCGGAAATTTCGACTATTTGGAGTGGCTGGCGTTGGCAGAGGAGTCCTACGCCGTGCATAACTGTGAGCGGTATTCCGAGGAACAAAAGGAGCATTTCAAGGCAGCCGTCAAACTCTACGAGACGATCTTTGAGGATTGTGACGATGTTGTTGCAAAAAATGGCGCCATCTGGGGATTGGTGCGTAATCTTCCCAACATAGGGCGTAGAGAAGATGCTGTTTTTTATGCCAAGCAGCACCCCGACGACGAAGATGAATTGCTCATGTGGTGCCTGTCGGGGGACGATTTGACCGCCCACAGACAGAAAATGATTGACAGAAAGCTAGGAAATCTCGTGAATGATTTGGAATGGGGCAAGCAGGATCTGCCCGCCATTCGTTCAGCGGAGGCTATCATCAAAATCGTCATTGACGATGGTAATTACCTATACTACAATGAAGCCCTAATGCACAACCTCATTTGGCAAGCCCTGTGCCTGACCCGCGACGGGAATTATGAGGAAGCAATTGAGACCTTGAAGCATTCTCATGCATATGCTGTGGCTTATGAGAACGATCTCGCCCGAGCCCGTGTGAAGCCTATTCCGTATACCTGCTCCATTCTCAACAAGCTGTCTTTCGATGCCAAGGATCTGGAGGTCAGCGGCACCTCCACCCTCACTGAGGATTTCAAAGAGTATCTGGGCTGGAACGGCTTCGACGCTCTCCGTGAGCGGGAGGATTTCAAGGAACTGTATGAACTTTGATTCTTGTCCTGTCATAGTGCTGGGCGATTCATATCGCATAACATTAGGGAGCCGTAAAGCTCCCTTTTGTGTTTATGTATGAATCAGATCAGCCTTGCATGACCACATATCGTAGATACTTCTTTTGAATGCTCTTTCTTCTGCGCCAGACAGTCGTATTATTGACATTCTGCATCTGCGCGATCTCTACGAATCCGAGTCCAGCCATGTAGTGATTTAGCGTCTCGGTCTCGGCGATGGTCAAACGCATTTGATGGATGATCGTATCGACCTTGGTATAGTCCTCAATCTCATACTGGGTCTCGAAGTCAATGGAAGCATCGGCCGGAGAGCATTCTTCGATGCTGATCGTCTTGTAAACGGACAGATATTCCTTCTCGATGTACCGCAGGGCGTGTCTGTAGCAGGCAAAGCGGACAGTAAGTAGCTCACCTTTACGGTTTTGGCAAGCTAAGTCATCCAAGTTGTGACCAATATAGTGGCAGAGAAAGCAGATCACTTCGGATGCCAAATCGTAACCGTCCGAGAAGGTTGTGTTGTAGCCTTTATTGTGGTAGATATCCTCGACCAATCCGGCATACAGCTTGTCCAGAGAACGCGGATGGTGTGCAAACCGCATCATTTTCTTGATGGCAGACAATGCGATGCACTCACCGATATGCTGTACATTTTCAGCGGTGATCCGTACGTTTTCGTTTGTGATTCTTACTTGGTTTTGGGTTTTCATTTTCTATACCTCCCGATTTTTATTTCGCCTTTCGGCAGGGTCGGGGGAGCATAGGTCGGGAGGGATTCGTGCTCATTCCGAGTGAGGTGTGCAGATGTCAACGCGAGGTGTAGTTCCTTGCCAGTACACGAAAAAATATTGCTTATGGATATAGAAAAACCAGGTATTGCTACCTGGCTATTCTGTATCTTATTTCATTTTTCAGCGATAATTTTTCACGTTGACAGCTGCGAGAGCTATGCTACACTGGACACGCCGAAGGGCGAAAAATCGGGATTGTTTGTTCATACGCGCTTGCTAATGCAATTTGTCAGAAAAAATCTGATTTCTATGATCCTTGATATACAATTAAAAATTCCAGTAGCATCAAAAGCGCATTGATTATTAAAAACAAAACCCTTGAATAACCCGACTTTTTCCAAATAACGTAGCAACAATAGAAGCCAAACAAATAGTAGATTTCCAAAAACAAAGAAAAATACATTAGATTTGTTCGAGATATTAACAAGGCTATCAGCTGTATGGCTGACAGATAACAAATTCTTCCAAGGTTTTTTATAGGGGATGTGCCTATATACGCAGGAGTATCGTTGAGTACCATTTGTCGGTAATCGCTCCAAATACTTATAGCGAACTTTTTGGCTATCTTTTCTACGCCGGTGGCAAAAGCACCTCCATTATCCGGCATCGGAGCATTCCCCGCTGAAAAATGATGATTTAAGTTATCATTTGCCATCATAGTACCTCAAAGCGAAGAAACTGTTTGAATCCGAAGGTGAGCAAACACCATATAATTTGCAGAACAATGGGCGGCCATACTGAATACCCAAAGCATTTATACACCCTTAGCCATGCAACCAGTTGATAGATGATGATTCCGGCCACAGGCAACATGTACATTAACCAAATAAACGGCAACGGCAAAAAGCAGTACAGGAAGGATTGGAGACTAATAAAGAGATATAGCCGTAGCAGGAGGCTTCTGGGGATTGCCAGATAGCAGGGATAGCGGATTTGATTCAGCCGTTTCCAGTTCAAGGCATATTGAAACATTCTACCCTCCCGTTTAAATAATGCCGTATTGTCTCGCAATTCTTTCTGCGCAACTGGAACCATTCGGGCTATCTTCTATCACCTTATATGTACCAAGTTCTACGGTCAACGAGGAAAATTCGGGACGATCGTAAAGGTTTTTCGCTAAACTGTGTAGGTGTGTTGAAAATAAAACTTTGGCTCCTGCTGCCGTCAAACGCTCGATATACTGTTCTGCGATCATAGACGCTTCCTCCGCTCCTGTGCTGCTGAAAGTTTCGTCCATAAAGATCATGGCATTGGGAATAAGCTCGGCTTGAATCTCCGCAAGGCATTTGCACTCCTCTTCCAGTCTACCCATTTTATATTGATTGGCGTTGACACTCGGGAAGTGCAGTTTGATCTGCGAAAGAGGTGTGATCTCTGCTTTGCGCGCCGGAATAGGTAAGCCCAATCCGGCCAACAAATAACAAATCGCTACTGCGGTGGAATAAATAGTCTTGCCGCCGCTGTTAGGGCCTGTCAAAATGATGGCTTTATGGGGAGTTTTAAGGATATAGTTATTGGGGGTAATTTGATCGAAGGGCATATTTTGTGCAAGCATGAGATGGTATAACCCGTAGATCTCGGTATTGCCGTCATTTTTCAAAACTGGATAGCAATAGTAGCCACCAGCGGTACTCATGGCTTGTATGAGACGATATGCTTCAACCACAAAATCCAATTCATCCTTCAGTCTAAGCACATCATATGCCCACTCCTTGAGTGCCCGAAATCCGCTTTTACGGGCGCTCTTGACAGCATCGGTCATAACCTTGTCCAAAGCATTGTTAATAGCTGTCCTGAATTGTTGATTTTCCTCAAAAGAAAGCTTTTTGGATAGGCGTGTCATAGATGCGATACAGGAAAACTGACTTTCCGAAAAATCCATTCGCAAAAGTTTATCAATCCATTCGCCGGATTTATAGTATTCCGAATTGAATGACACGACTCCTGCCTCAATAGGACGTAGTTGTGCGTCCAGATTGACACCAACCGTAATACTTTTGATACTTTCTATGACAACAGAGATCTCTCCCAAACTTTGAGACAACTTGTTAAATTCTTCCGATTCTGAGATCTTGGCTATAATTCTTTTGAAATTCAGCATCGCAGAGCTCGTCAGATTGATTCTGTCAAGCCTGCGGCTCAGTTCTTTGATCAGTTCGGTATAAAAAGACAGTACAACGAGATCACGAACACGGTGATCTGCTTCAATTCCTTGGGTATGATTCTTATCATTTTGGCAAAGATCGTTTAATATGTCGAGCTTTTCTTTAAAGTAGTCAAAAAACTCCTTAAGTTCCGAGTTGGTGTCCAATTCGCGGAATAGTTGCTGCCGATATGCGATAATTTGAATATTATCAGAAAAATATTGTCTGAAATTGGTCAAAATAGAGATGTTAAATTGTTTAGCAATATCATCTCCGATGATATGTCTCTCCGCGTGATCATTTGACGGATACAGCAAATGATAATTTTCAAAGTAATACATATTGCGCCATATTCTCCTTATATACCTTTTCAAATCCACTCTTATTATGTACTTCGCTTCGTTTCTGGAAATGTATTGGCCTATTATATAGAGTCAGGAAAAGGGGGAAAGGTTCGGTGATTCAGACTATTTTTTTGGATTTTTCAGCTTTTCCATGACCGCGACGTACCGAGGCTCCCCCCGTAGAGGATCAAAGGAAGGATTGGCGATGAACGGAATCAGGTCATCCCGACAGTAGGAATACTCATCCGAGATCCATCCCCCGAAGCCGAGGCCTCGGAAAACAGGGGACGTGTACTGCTTACCTGTACCGGTTTCAAAATCGAGCGCGTACTCACACATACGCTCAAATGCATCCAGTGCTTGATCGCGATTGCCCATCTCGGCGCAGAGTGCCGCAATGACACTGTACTCATCCGCCAAGACCACCGCCTCATCACAATAATCCTGATCCGGAAACAAAATTTGCAGAATACCGATGATTTGGTTTCGGATTTGGATCTTTTCCTCGATCGAATAGCAAGAGGCGTGGGCAATATGCCCCAAACAGATGACGAGACTTCGCAAATACATCTTGGCACATTCTGCAAGCTCCATTCGATGCTCTTCGCTGTCCTCGTGATACCAGCGTAGCAGCAAGTCCTCCTGGCATGCCCATATATGAGGCAGGTTTTCGGCGAGCTTCTTGATTTCTCCGTACTGCCCCCTTTGTCCGCACAGAATGATCTTCAATCTGTAGGCGTGGTCACGGGGTCTGCCCTCGGTACAATCCTTCAGGATTTTATCGCAAAGCCCCTCCAGCTCCTCTTCATATCCCGGTATCCCGATCAGGCTCTCGGCCAACCTCGCCATCAGACGAAAGGACTGCGGATACTGCTTCAAACCGTTCCGCACGATCTCAATGGCCTTTTCGCGTTGCCCTACCCGATAGCAGTCAAAGGATTCATCCGCGATCCTCTCGATCTCCCCCTCGTCTTGGCTGAAATCAACGCCCAGTAAGCGGTCGGTTGTCACCTGCAAGATCCTGGCCAGCATGGGGAGCTGTGAAATGTCTGGTGCTGTTCGGTCACATTCCCATTGGGACACGGCGTTAGCCGTGATGCCGAGATAATCAGCCAGCTGCTCCTGGGTCATATTTCGCTCGCGACGGAGCTTTTTAATGGTGGATCCGATAGACATACGATCTTCCTCCTTGTCTATTTACTTTACGATGTTATTATAGCATATCTTCGGTTTGTTTTCAACGGAGCAGATTAACACCTGTGTGAAGCGATGCTGTATTTTTATCAGACGGACTTTGCTTGAGATGCGTTGTCACAAAAGCAGAAATCGCCGAGAGCGACCAATTACGGTTACTCTCGGCGGTAGTGTTATTAGTTTTGTACTATAAGCATAGTATGTGCTTTTTTCTGCCCCTCAGTAGGCAGTTTTACTTACTGTTCATTAGCAAATTCTGATTTGTTGGTGTTCTATAGAGGTGTTTTCATCTCCAGAAACGGTGTTTCACTGGACACATCAAATAATCGAACAGCAGAAATAGCGGCACAAGCTCTTTTATTACTGCAAAGTATTGAAAAAAAACAAGAAATATGGTATAATGATGCATGAAATCCAGTAATAAAGGAGTTTGTATGAAAATTTTATTTCTCCATATTGGTGATATGCACATTAAAGACAGACAAGGCATAAATTATTTCCAAATCAAAAAAATAGTAGATACTTTAAATGGATTTAGTGGTTTTGACAGAATTCTTTTGATTATTGCTGGAGATATTGCTCAAAGTGGGCAGATAGAGCAGTATGAGCAAGCAAGGTATCTTACAGGTTTCTTGATCAACCAAATAAAGAATCGTTGTAAATATTCCCCTAAAATAGATGTTATATGTGTACCTGGCAATCATGACATAAACCATGGTGGAAAGTCACGAACATCTGCCGAACTCCAAACCATTAAGAATACGCGTGCATATGATAAGTACCTACCTGGTGAGCTTGAAAAGCAGGATGCTTTTTTTGACTTTTCAAAATTTAATCAATGTTTTGAAGAAAAGTCGGTTTTTTGTAGGAGGGTTTTAGATTATCAAGGATTTCTTATTGAAGTCAACATGATCAACAGCGGTGTATTCTCAGTTTTAGAGGAAGACAAAGGACTTCATTATATACCGCATGGTTGCATCAATGAAATTATTACTCCAACTGGTGCAGATTTTGTTATTACCGTGATGCATCATGCGCCTGATTGGTACACAGACGAGCAGAAGAATAATTTGGAAGAGGCAATATATACTAAGAGCTCTATTGTTTTCTTAGGGCATGAACACAGGCTTGGAGAAAAAACGATGGTATACGGAAATAACTTTCCGGTATTGATTCAAGCGGGTGGGTGTTTATGTGAAAATGCCAATTGGCTAAATAGCGCTTTTCACATAGGCGTATACGACACAGAAACGCATGTGTATGATCATTTAGAGTATAAATGGAACAATCAAGAGCAGCAGTATGAGCCACAGGAACGTATGAATAACGTACTGCCATCTAAACCGTCAATAGAAAAGGGCCTAACAATTACAGACGAGTTTAGAACATGGTTGCTAACAGATGATAAACATAATATTTGCGATAATTTCCATAGTTATTATGTTTTTCCCCGTATACAATCTGAAGAACGAAATGGAGATAACTACAAGGAATATTCGACAATAGATTCTTTTGTCGAGGAACTTTTGAAAAAGAAAAAAGTATTAATACAGGGTAGTTATAATTCGGGTAAAACAGCACTTTTAAAAGCACTTTTTTTACACCTCACAAATACAGATTTTACCGTTATCTTTTGTGATATAGAAAATATCCACGGAAAAAACGTTAATCGAATAATAAGAAATAGTTTTGCGGATGTTTACGGCGACAATAGTTCAGATTTTGAGCGGTATGAACAGGTCCCGAAGGATAAAAAGGTTTTAATAATTGATAATGCTGATCAAGTAAAGCGGGATAGCTTAAACACATTCTTGACAAATATCGACGATAGATTTGGATATGTGATCTTGGCATCAAAGCAATTAATCGATATCAGTTTGTTTGAAAGAATGAAAGCAGAACTTGAAACAGTTAATTCAGTATATAGATACCGTATTTTGCCTTTGTATTCTGATAAGAGAAACGAATTGATTGGGCGTGTTGTCTCGTTGTCGATTGAAGATCCTGCGGCTGTTCCGAAAATTACGCACATACTTTCTGAAACAATTACTGCTCAAAGACGGTTTATCAGTTTGGATCCGGATTTTACTATCAGATATGTGGAATATTATTGTAACAATATTGGTGATGCCACTCATGCCGATAGCAGTGTATTTAGTAAAGTTTTTGAAGCAAGTTTAACGACAGCAATTAGTAAATATCATACTCCAAGATTGTCAGTAGATAAGGTGTATGTGATATTATCGAAGATTGCTTACTATATTCATTTTCATAAAGCTTATCCAATATCCGAAGAACAAATAATGAATTTAGTTACCCAGTATAACGACGATTATGGAGCTAGCGTAAAAGGAACTGACTTTATCACAATAGCAACACAAGCCAAAATATTAACGCCAGAAGGAGAAGGAACACAATTTAGATTTGCTAACAAAAACTACTTAGCATATTATGTTGCCAAAGAAGTCAACAGTCGTTATAACGATACAGGGGATGATACGGATCTTCAAAGTATCCTAAAATGTGCATGTTTTGGAATAAATGCTGACATTCTGATGTTTATCTCGTATATAACAGATAATATTAGAATATTACGATTTATTTTAGAGATGGCGAATGAATACACAAGCGAATGGATGGAGTTTGACTTCGCAGAAAATATGCCTCAATTTTTGCGAGAAGAGCGGAAGCATATTGTAGAATTACCCCCGGAAGATGCACTCCAGAAAGAACAACAAGCAGAAGTGATGGCAGAAAAAGCTTCTGACGAAAACCTTTATACGTTAGATATATACGGGTATTCTGACGAGGATGCGGATCAATTTATTAACCAATTTATTCGTGCCGTTCAGTTGCTTACGGTGGCAGCACGGTGTTTGCCGAATTTTGAGCATAATATGCTCAAGGCCGACAAGGAAGCATTTGTAAAAATCATATACAGCCTCCCGAACAAAATTTTTCATATGTGGGCCGCGGAAACTGATAAAGAAGTGGACGAGATTATTCGCTTTTTCAAAGAGCAGTCTCGAGATTACTATGTTCGTCAAAAAGTATTGGAGGATGAAGATATTATTCGTGCCTTGCAATGGGTATCAATGTCGTTCTTGCTTGAATTGTATAATATCCCTGTGTTTTTTGCTACTAAAGATAATACGATGGGGTATCTGTCCAGTTTTGGGTATTCAGAAAAAGACACCTACAAATTGGAACACCTAATGATGTCCGAGAGACAATCAACAGTTGCGTCTTTCACCGAAGAGGCTATGAACTTAGGGAAAGAGCCCAAAGGACATATCTACCGTACACTTATAGCAAGAATTGTTAGTCATGCTCTCATTCATAAGGATGAATTTGATCACAGCCTAAGGCAAAGACTTCAAGCAGAATATTTCCCAACAAAAGAAGCGCAGAAGCGAATAAATGCTAAACGATTCAGAAAAATACAAGGTGAGAATGAATAACATGCCGATCCTGCCTCGGCTGGTCGTTACTCATAACGATTACGACCTACTCGTTATAAGTTGGATACATGTCATCTTGCCACGTTGATGTTATTCACTCTCATTTAGTATTATATGTTAAATATTCCTACACAATACAACATATGCAATAAAATATCAGCACGTTGTAAATGAGATAATTCGTCTGAACAACAGGCACGCTTTTACGAAAGCGTGCCTCGTTTGGCATAATAATCAAGCATCAGGGGGCTGTTTAGGATCGCTTTCTTCACACAAACTTTTTAGCGCTTAACCTTTTTTACATACTATCAGATTTATTCCAAATATAGAGGGATTATTATGTATCCGTTTTTGTATAAGTATTGTAAATTTTCGAAAGACAATTATGATCTCAAAAATTTCCAAAATGATTTTCTCTATTTCAATTCCCCCACAGGATACAACGATCCGTATGAAGGAGTTATAGCGGCATCCGTTGTGGATATGGTTGAAGCTTTTTTCGTCGCGCATATCGCAAAGTCATGTAGCGTGGACGAAGCAATTGCGTTTGCAGAAAAGTTTTTTTCATTGCCAAGAGCTTTGGAATCGATCGAAACGGCGCAAGATATTCAAAGTGTTAGAAAGAGACTTTTCGATGTGATGTACGAAGCAGTTCAACATGTAGAAACAAATTTTGCTGTACTTGTCTCCATACAATTGTTTCGTGATGATACTTATCTAACATTGTTTCCGCAAATTTCAAATGCCTCGCTCACAATAGAAAAATACGAAGCTGTTGTTCGAGATGCGATAAGTAGGATGGAGGATTTATTCGAATTTGAGAAGCCCAAATTAATAGCATTGCTTACGGAAAATTACGCAGAAAAGCATAGGATCGTAAATTCATTGAGAGAAAAAACAAGCGTGATCGTTCCCATTTATTTGGTCGATGCTATAAACAATACGCCCTTCAGACGAGCTTCCTATGAAGAAACACTAATTAATTGCAATGATGTTGCATTAGAAATGTTCGAAGTTATCCGACAATTACCTGGCAAGCTTTTCAAAACAACCTGTTTATCCGAAAATCCCAAATCTATATTAATGTGGTCACATTATGCCTCCCAACACACAGGCTTTTGCATTGAATATGATTTTAATCAAGCCATAGGTACCGACTTTCCTCTGGATCGGTTGGCAAAAGTGATTTATTCCGATGAAATGCCGATGTTAGATCTTCATTCGATGATTCAGATAGTTTGTAAAAGAATTGACCCAGAATATATTAAGGATCCTGCTATAACACAACTCACCGGCGAAACCTGTATTGAAGCCATTCTCACAAAAAATTCTGCATGGAAGTACGAAGAAGAGTGGCGAATTGTTTTAGATAATTTTTCTAATGTCCAACTTGGCAAAATCCCATTTGCTACAAAAATTATTCTCGGAATGAATATTGATGAGAAGAATAAAGAGGAACTTTTGAGAATAGCACATGAGAAAGAACCACCTATTCCGGTATATCAAGCGTTTTTACGTCCTGATAAATATGAAATAGGATACTACCCTTTAGATTAAAGAAAACGGCACACAACTTGTTGGTGAGTTGCGTGCCTATTATTGAAAAAGAAAAAGAGTGTATGCCGATGGTTCAACATACACTCTCAATGGTGCGGGCAAGAGGACTTGAACCTCCACCGAGTTGCCCCGACTAGAACCTGAATCTAGCGCGTCTGCCAATTCCGCCATGCCCGCATATTTAGTTTTCTCAGAGCGAGTTGCACCACACGATTGCATGATGCAACTTGCATCTGGTGCGGGAAACGGGACTTGAACCCGTACGGTGTTAACCACACGCCCCTCAAACGTGCGCGTCTGCCAGTTCCGCCACTCCCGCATATCCATCACCGTTCAAAGAGGGACCACAAACGGCAACGGATAGATTATACACGATTTCGTTTCAAATGTCAAGGGGTTTTTGAAAAATAATTTTCTTTTTTCTTTCTTTTTTTCGTAAGTCCCGATAAATTGCTTATCTATACCGACTTCAACGGGTCTCCCATTTACCCTTGGTAAAATCGGGGAAGACCACAGCCGTACTACCGTTTTTAATAGACTCAGCCGACAAAGGGGTCACCGCCATCCATGCGGCGGCATCGTATACGTCGATGGGCATGGGCTCACCCGTGAGACAGCACTCCACGAACTTGCCGTAAACAAGTCCGTCCATGCCGCCATGACCGCCGCAGATACCCTTTTCCAGATACTCCCGCCAAATTGGATGCTCGTACTTTTCAAGATATTCGTCGGCGTTGCCCCATTTGGGACGCCAGTTCCAATGAGCTTCCTCAGGATGGGTGTTGTCCATAAAAACGGAGTGATTGTCCTCGGTATACATACCCTTGGTGCCGCGGACGGTAAAGCCTCGGCTGTAGTAACGAGGCAAGGAGGTATCCAAGGTCAAGGTGATGGTCTCGCCTCTCGCGCACTTGATGATGGTGGTCACCACGTCGCCCTGGGCGAAATCAGCCGTCGCCAGCGCGGGGTTGATGCCCTCGGTGCGTGCCGCAAAATCGTTCATACCCCAAGCGCCCGACGCCATGGACACAAGAGATACCATGCGGTTGCCGCGGTTGATATCCAACACTTGGGCGATGGGGCCCAGCTCGTGGGTGGGGTAATTCTCGCAGTTGCGGGCAAGATAGTTTCGGAGACGGTAGTGGCGGTTCTCTTCCCCTCGGGCGATCTCGTCGCGAAGATCGTGACAGTAGCCGCCGGAACAATGGGCGATCTTACCGAACAGCCCTTGCTTCACCATATTCATGACCATCATTTCGGTACGGCCGTAACAACAGTTCTCCAAAAACATGAAGGGCGTTCCCGTCCGTTCCTGGGTGCGGACGAGATCCCAGCACTCGTCTATCGTGTAGGCACCGCCCACCTCCATGCCTACGGCCTTGTGATTTTCCATGGCGGCAATGGCGATGGGGGTATGGGACTCCCACGCACTCATGATAAGAACGGCATCCACATCGTCACGAGTCATGACCTCGCAGTAATCGGTGGTAGCAAAGGGACGCTTGCCCGTAGCCTTTTCCACTACGTCGGCACCGGCCTCTGTGCGGTCTGTATAGCTGTCACAGACAGCGGTAATGCTCACGTTATTCATGCCCAAAAGCAAATCACGGAGGACACTGTAGCCCCGTGCGCCAAGGCCGATAGAGGCAATCTTCAGCTTATTCATAATATCATTTCCTTTCGGGAAAGTTCTGACCCTATTTTACACAATTTGGGGGTAGTTGTCAATAGAAAACATCAAAGTAAGCCTTTTTCAGCCAGCATCTCCCCCAGCACCTCGGCGGCCAGTGCCACCAGGTCGGGGCAGGGTCTTTTCTGATAATATTCGGCGGTTCTCGCCTCGGCCTCGCCTCCCTTTTCTCCCGAAAGACCCGCGTTCTGCAGAATCTCACGGCAGACGATGGAGCCGCCGCGGCTTCTTTCGGTGAAGCGGCGGGCCAGCTCGCGGATGTCGGCATAGTGACGGCTTTTGCCTTCCTTGTCGGCGGGATCGTCGTAGCCGCAGACAAGGCCCAACACGGCGAAGGCGCCCGTGACCCCCCCGCAAACCTCGCGGAGCCGTCCCATGCCGCCGCCGAAGGAGGAGCCGAGCTTGGCGAGGGTTTTCTCGTCCAAGCCCGTGAGGTCGGCGTAGGCGAGAAGGACGGATTGGGCGCAGCCGTAGCCTTTGAGGAAGTTTTGACGGGCGAGGGCGGAGCGGGCGGTTATGGTTTCGTTCATGGTTCAACCTCCTTTTCAGGCCAAAAAGAGACTCACGGTTTCATCCGCATACTGTTCTCTATAAGACCTTCCAAAAGCGTTCGGCGCGACATAGCTCATATCCGCCCCGCTCTGCTTCAACAAAGCAAAAATACGGCTGAGATCATTCCTTAATTCATCTGTCAGCAGTCTGTCGTCGCTGTTGGGACGCGGGAGGATCTGCCGTGCTTGCAGGCAAGCTCGATCCATGCCCGCATTGCCATAGGAATCTTGCGCATTGACGTCTGCGCCCAACTCGATGAGCTTTTTCAGAATGGCAAAGGCTTCGTCTGCCTGG
>JAFTIL010000048.1 GCA_017456905.1 Clostridia bacterium | reverse complement strand
TAAATCGTTGTCGGATAAAGAGATTTAACTTTTTGTTTGCGCTTTCTCCCTCAGCCGCCCGTCGCATTCGCTGGGCGGCAGCTCCCTCCCGGAGGGAGCCTTACCACGGATATCCGTACCCCTGTAAACAACAATTTACCGCTTTATCGCCCTTCGCGTGATGGAGTTCGCGTGGGTAGAACATCTCCGAGTCAGAGCCCGATTTGCGCAAGCGCAAATGGCCGCTGGTGGCGGGCACTGCCCGCAAACAACAATTTGTTTTACTTCTTTTTCGTTGCATTCCCCTGCTTGTAGGGTCTGAACAACTGGAACAGCATACCCAAAAGCAGTACGGAAGCGATCCCCAACCACAGCACGTTAATGCCGCCCATGGCACCGGTGAACAAGAGGCCGAACTGGTAAATGATCAGGGAGATCGCATAGGCAAAAGCGCACTGGTAGGTGATGGCAAAGGCCGTCCACTTGGCGCTGTTCATCTCACGGCGGATAGCACCCATGGCAGCAAAGCAGGGCGCGCACAGGAGGTTGAACATGAGGAAGGAGAAGCCCGCCAGCTTGCCGAGTCCCGCAAATTCAGTGACGCCAAAGACGGCGACCACCTCTTCCTTGGCCACGAGGCCCATGAGGGTAGCCACGGCGGCGGTGGGATCAGAGAAGCCCAAGGGAGCGAAGATCCAACCCACGGCAGTACCGATATAATCCAGAATACTCATACCGCCCTCGGGCATTTCCAGGTACAAGCCAAAGGCTCCGTTGGCCACGCCGAAGGAAGAGCCCGCCCAGATGATGACGGTGGACAGCATGATGACCGTGCCCGCCTTCTTGATGAAGGACCAGCCACGCTCCCACATGGAACGCATGACGCTGCCGAAGGTGGGCCAATGGTAAGCGGGAAGCTCCATAACGAAGGGAGACAGATCGCCTGCGAAGGCCTTGGTCTTTTTGAGCATGATGCCCGAAATGATCACGGCGGCGATGCCTGCAAAATAGCAGATGGGGGCCACCCACCAAGCGCCGTCAAAGAGTGCGGCGGTGATCATGGCAATGATGGGGAGCTTGGCGCCGCAGGGAATGAAGGTGGTGGTAATGACCGTCATGCGGCGGTCGCTCTCGTTTTCAATGGTACGGGAGGCCATGATGCCGGGAACACCGCAGCCCGTGCCGATGAGCATGGGGATGAAGGACTTACCCGACAGACCGAACTTGCGGAAGATACGGTCAAGGACAAAGGCGATACGGGACATATAGCCGCAAGCCTCCAGGAAGGCCAGCATGATGAACAAAACGAGGATCTGAGGAACGAAGCCCAGAACAGCACCCACGCCGCCCACGATACCGTCAAGGATCAGGCTGTTCAGCCATTCGGGGGTATTGATCGCTACAAGGCCCTTTTCCACCAACGGGGGGATACCGGGGATCCAGATGCCGTAATCGGCGGGATCGGGCTCGGCAAAGCCCGCGCCGTAGGCAAATTCGATGGACTCGCTGACCTCATCGGGGGTCATATAGGCAGTCTCAAAAGTCTCCTCGTCCTCGTAGGTCCAGAGGTAAGGATCCTTGATGCCGTCGCCGTCCATATCCACATCGGTGAACAAGGGGAAGACGGTGAGAATATTGGTAGCGGCAGTCTTGGCTTCGCCTGCGTTACCCGCTTCCACAGCGGCGGCGTAAGCGGACACGTCAATCCCCTGCTCTTCCGCCCGTGCAATCAGCTCGTCGACGGTGGCCACAGAGCCTGCGTCAGTCTCGTAGGCCTCGGTGCCGATACCGAAGAGACGCCAGCCGTCACCAAACACGCCGTCGTTGGTCCAGTCGGTGACCAGGGTACCCACGGTAGACACGGATATGTAATACACCAAGAACATGATGACCGCGAAAATGGGCAGAGCGGCGAAGCGGTTGGTCAGCACCTTGTCGATCTTATCCGAGGTGGTGAGCTTGCCTTCTGCCTTGCGCTTGAAGCAGGGCTTCAAAATGCGGTCGATATACAGATAGCGCTCGTTGGTGATGATGGATTCGGCATCGTCATCCAGCTCTTGCTCTGCGGCTTGGATGTCCTTTTCGATATGAGCCAGCTTTTCAGCAGGCAACTGAAGCTGGGACAGCACCTTTTCGTCACGCTCGAAGATCTTGACGGCGTACCACCGCTGTTGCTCCTCGGGCAGACCGTGAACGGCGGCTTCCTCGATGTGAGCCAGAGCGTGCTCCACCGCGCCCGAAAAGGCATGGGTCGGGGCAGTCTTCTCGTTAAACGCGGCCTTGATGGCCTCTTCAGCAACCTCCATCACGCCGTCACCCTTAAGGGCGGAAATGGGAACGATCTTGCAGCCCAGGCGCTGAGACAGCAGTTGAACGTCCAGGGAGTCGCCGTTCTTGCGCACCACGTCCATCATGTTGATAGCGATGACCACGGGGATGCCCAGCTCGGTGAGCTGAGTGGTCAGATACAGGTTGCGCTCCAGGTTTGTGCCGTCGATGATGTTGAGAATGACCTCGGGGCGCTCGCCCACCAGGTAGTTTCTCGCGACGATCTCCTCGGGGGTATAGGGGGACAAAGAATAAATACCGGGCAGGTCGGTGACGGTAACGCCGTCATACTTCTTGAGCTTACCTTCCTTCTTTTCCACGGTGACACCGGGCCAGTTGCCCACGTACTGATTGGAGCCCGTCAGGGCGTTGAACAGGGTGGTCTTACCGCTGTTCGGGTTGCCCGCAAGGGCGATGCGAATGTTCATGTGCCATTCCTCTCTACTGCATATTTTCATGGTATTTTGGCCGCCGCCGGAAAGATGTCGACAATTAGCACAGGCTAACTGCAGGCCGTACATATGGAGAGCCGCGAGGGCTCTCCCATACGGTCAGATCATTCAACCTCTACCATTTCGGCATCGGCGCGGCGTAACGAGAGCTCGTAGCCTCTCACGGTCAGTTCCATAGGATCGCCCAAGGGGGCTACCTTTCGGACGGTGATGGTCACGCCTTTGGTAATGCCCATATCCATGATCCTGCGCTTGATAGCGCCTTCTCCGTGGAGCTTCACCACTGTGACGGTCTCGCCGACCTTGGCTTCTTTGAGGGTTCTCATGATCTTTCCTCCGAATTGATAACGTTCTCAAGGTGTTAGCGCAGGCTAACTCCTATGTTATCATTATATCACTTTCAAAAAATTTGTCAAGTATTTTTCAGTAATTTTTCGTTTTTTTCTGCATTTTGGTAAATCCAACAAGAGCTCAAGAGGTCAAATGATGAATTTTTATTCAAAAAGCGCATCGGCAACATGAGCAGATGATAGGACGGTAAATTGTTGGCCGCAGTGCGGCGGCCACCTGCGGTGGGGCTTTGGCTCGGGGAGGTTCAACCTATGCGGGCGACATCCCGCGAAGGGCAGTTTAGTTATATAAATTGTTGTTTAGCTTCTTTTCGCTTTTCTCTCCTCGTCGAGAGAAAAGCTCCAAAAGAGCGCCGCTCAAGGGAGAAGCATCTCCCTTGAGAAACCCTCTCAAGGTGACGCACGCCGCTTTCAGCGGCTATCGCGTGTAGGCTGTCAGCCAACGCCGTTTACCCGCCCCCACGGCGGAACGCCTCGGGGCTCATCGACGTGTTGGTTGCTGTCGGCAAGTTGGTTCAATAGCCGTTCCTTTTCATCGCAGAGTTGGAACTACAGTTCTGACTGCTCGAGGTGATCTCTTAGGCAAAGAGCCAATTTCTCACTTCCATTCGCTGTCAGAACTGTGGGTTCACGGGTACGGCCCTGAATTTGCCCTATCACTCCCAATCAGGGGGCAGAAATAGGTTTT
>JAFTIL010000047.1 GCA_017456905.1 Clostridia bacterium | reverse complement strand
TAAATCGTTGTCGGATAAAGAGATTTAACTTTTTGTTTGCGCTTTCTCCCTCAGCCGCCCGTCGCATTCGCTGGGCGGCAGCTCCCTCCCGGAGGGAGCCTTACCACGGATATCCGTACCCCTGTAAACAACAATTTACCGTTATATAACCCCTCGCGGGATATCGTTCGCACGGGTTGAACATCCCCGAGCATTGGCCGGCGGCACTGCCGCCAAACAACAATTTACGATTATAGATTATATATCCTCGCAGTATGCAGTTCGAATGGGTTGAACATCACCGGCGTTGGCCGCTGCACTGCGGCCAATTTATATGTCATCTTCAAAACAAATACCATTTACCTTCCCTTCCACGCCTACGGCGCCCGCCAGGTAGGAATGGCATATCATTCTTGCACCGGTAATGTTCAGAACAGATCCCTTCATTTGCAGTTTGATAAGATCGGGCGCATAATGCAGGATGCGCTGACAGCCTCGGACAAGGAGGGTGTTGCGCCCGCGAAGCTCCACGCAGAGCCCGCCCTCCAGCATATCGGCAGGAATATCCAGCCGCACCGCCAGCCATTCGGGCAGGGGGCATCGCTCGTTGCTTTCCTCGGAAAGCGGATGGAGGTTTTTCTTTCTTTTCGCGCTCATGTTTTGTGCCTCCCAACCATAAGATATTGCGTATTTCACTTTCACCATATGCTTAAGGAGGCCGTGTCATGACAAGCAAAATCAAGGTAACCCGCCGTCGCCCTGCAGGCATGACCATGGGGCAGGTCTTTTTTTGTCTCATGAGCGTTTTTTGTCTTTTGCTGGTCTTGCGCAACTCCGAAGCTGCCATTGAATACATGGGACGGGGACTGACACTTTGCGCGCACACGGTCATCCCGTCCCTGTTCCCCTTCATGGTGATCTCCGAGCTTTTGGTGCAGAGCGGCGCGGGAGAAGCCCTGGGACGGCTTCTCGCCAAGCCCATGAAATGGTTCTTTGGTCTGTCGGGGGCAGGGTGCTCGGCGGTGGTGCTGGGGTGTATGTGCGGATTTCCCGTGGGGGCTTCCACAGCCGTTTCTCTGTACGACAAAAACGCGATTTCCAAGACCGAGTGCGAGCATTTGCTCACCTTTTCCAACAATCCATCCTCGGGGTTTCTCATCACAGCGGTAGGTGTTTCCCTTCTGAACAGCCGCCGTTTGGGACTGCTTCTATACGTGACCGTTCTGGGCGTTTCCTTTTTCACAGGCTTTCTCATGCGTTTCTTTCTTCATAAAGACAGACGGGACGGAGATTTCGAGCATCCTCATTTTCCTTCAGGACTTCATCTCGGCGGGATCTCCACCTTCACGGGGGCGGTGACCCATGCCGCCATGAGTATGCTGACCGTCTGCGCCTACGTGATCTTTTTCTCGGCCATGACGGGGGCGCTGTCCCGCATGGCCGAAGGGCTTGGCGGGATGAACGATACGGCCTATGCCATCCTCTGCGGTATTTTTGAAATGTCGGGAGGCATCAGCGAGGCGGCGGGGCTGGTGGGAGAGTCCTCTTCTCCCCTTTTTCCGTTGATCATGATCGCCGCTATGGCCGGTTGGTCGGGGCTGTCTGTCCATTGTCAGATCATGACCATCTGCGGAGGACGAGGCTTGTCCTTCAAGCCCTATATCATAGCCAAGGCCTTACAGGGGGTGCTGTGCGGTGCTGCTATGTGGATCCTGCTGACGGTGATCGACCCCGCCGATCTGCCCCCCCTTTCCGAAGCGGTAGCCTTGATCCTGCCTTCCTTCAGCAGTATCGGGCTGGTCTCGTCCTTTGTCACTGTACTTTCACAGGTCGGCTTTGCCGCAGGAACGGCGGTGGGTATATACAAAAAGTTTTCTGATAAAATTTAAGATTTACTATTGACATTATCCCTTGATCATGCTATAATAAACTGTCTCATTTGAGACAGTTTATTGCAAAGGAGGTTCATCGAGTGACGAAAGATAAAACCGAGATCGCACGAAGCTTACTGGCCGCCCATCCTCTGTTCTCGGCCTGTTCCCCCGAGCTTTTGGACAAAGCGGTCGAAGGATCATCGCTCACGGTTTTCCCCAACGGAACGGAGATGAAGAGCTATGACGAAAAGCCCTTCCTTTGCATCCTCCGCCGAGGCTCTGCCCACGTTTATACCAAAGAGCAAAGCTCGGATCTTTTGCTCCGCGTGTTGTCGGTGGGTGACACCTTTGGGGTGGCCACGCTTTTCGGCAATACGGGAGAGTCTGCCATCACAAAGATCATCGCCGCGACAGATACCGAAGCCCTTTGCATGAGCGAGGAGACCGTTCGATATCTCATCACCTCCGATAGCTCCCTTGCCCTCAGATATATCGACTTTCTGGCCGATCGCATCCGCTTTCTCAACAAGCGTATCTCCTGCATCGGCGCGGGGTCGGCAGAGGACAAGCTCTGCACCTGGCTGCTCAATCACCTGCCCGAGGGTCGAGAGGACGTGACCATGGTCTTACCCATGTCCCTCAGCCGTCTGGCTGAGACCTTGGGGCTGGGCCGCGCTTCTCTTTACCGCGCACTGGACGAGCTGGAGGCTCACGGTGTGATCGAGCGGGAGGGCAAGGCACTTCACGTGCCCTGTCGGTCGGCGCTGAAGACCTTCGGCAAGACCGAGCATCATTAAAGGCCGCCTCTAAAGTTTTTTATTAAAAATTATTTTTATCATCAGAAAGGAAACTCCATCATGAAGACCCGCATTTTTTCCCTCGTATTGGCCCTTTGTCTGCTGCTGACCGTCGGCGCTGTATTCACCGCCTGCGGCGGCAACGATACCCCCGCCGAGACCACAGGTACAACCGATAACGGCACCGTGGCTGAAGGCACTGCCCCTGAAACCACGCCCGAGGCCGCAAAAAAGACCGACGTTAAGGTCATGGTCCTGAACGGCACCACCGGCTTTGGTATCGCTCCCCTCATGGACAAGAACGCCAAGGGTGAGGCCTCCAATAACTACACCTTCTCTGTGGAGACAGACGCCTCCAACATCACCGCTGCTCTGATCAACGGCTCTGTGGATATGGCCGCCCTTCCCACCAACGCCGCCGCCAATATCAACGCTAAGAAGCCCGGTACTGTGCAGGTAGTCGCTGTTAATACCTTGGGCGTGCTCTACCTTATGACGAGTGAAGGCGAGACCATCACCTCCATGGAGGATCTGCGCGGCAAGACCGTGTACTGCCCTGCTCAGAATCCTTCCTTCATCTTCACTTATCTCTGCAAGGCCAACGGTCTTGAGCCCGGCACCGACGTGACCATTGACACCACCTATGCCCAGCCCGCCGATCTTCGCACCGCTCTGGTGGCAGGCGAAGTGGATATCGCCGTTCTTCCCGAGCCCATGGTGACCATCGCCAAGTCGGCCAACGATACGCTGTCCGTCGATCTTGATCTCACCGCTGAGTGGGACAAGTGTTCTACCCCCGGCTCTCTTGCCCAGGGCTGTATCGTGGTACGTACCGCATTTGCCCAGGAGCATCCCGAGGCAGTCAAGTCCTTCCTCGCCGAATACGAGACTTCCATCAACTTCGTGAAGGAAAATCCCGCCGAGGCCGGCACCATGATCGCCGAGCAGGGCGTTTTTGCTCAGGCAGGTGTAGCCACCAAGGCCATCCCCAACTGTAACATTTGCTTCCTTGCAGGCGAGGATATGAAGGCCAAGCTGACCCAGTTCTATACCATCCTCCACGGTGTGGCTCCCGCCTCCATCGGCAACGCCATCCCCGGGGATGATCTGTATTACATCGCAAAATGAAAAAGCTGTGGAACTTGATCCCCCTTTGGGGGAGAAAGCTCATTCAATATCTCCTTGTCACCGCCTTCTGGTTGGGGGCTTGGGGAATTGCCGCTCACGCTGTGGGGGAGTCCTTGCTGCTCCCCACCCCGCGAGAGGTGCTGGTAAGGCTGTGTGAATTGGGGATACAGAGCAAGTTCTGGCTGACGGTATGGACCTCTCTCGGCCGCATTCTGTACGGCGTGGTCGTGGCGGTGTTTTTTGGCACGCTTCTTGCCGTGGCTACTCATTTTATCCCTTTTCTCTACACCCTGTTCTATCCCCTCATTACGGTCATTCGCTCTACCCCCGTGGCCTCCTTCATCATCCTGGCCTATTTGTGGATCGACCGTGACTCCCTCCCCTCCTTCATCGCCGTGCTCATGGTGCTCCCCGTGGTCTGGGCGAACCTCCACGAGGCGCTGGGAGCGGTGGACAAGCCACTCTTGGAAATGGCGAAAACCTATCGTTTTTCTCCGTGGCGCACCCTGCGGCGGATCTATCTTCCCTCGGTGGTGCCTGCTTTCATGGCCTCCTGCCGTTCCTCGGTGGGCCTGGCGTGGAAGGCAGGGGTAGCCGCGGAGATCCTCATCGTGCCTGCGGTTTCCATCGGACGGATGCTGTCCGAGTCCAAGCAATATCTGGAAACCACCGATCTCTTTTCCTGGACGCTGACGGTTATTCTACTGAGTCTTCTGTTGGAATTGCTTCTGCTTTGCGTCATCCGTTTTTTCAGCAGACGAAAAAAGTTCCACGGGAAGGAGGCGTTGGTTCATGAATGAGCTTTTGAGATTTGAAAAAGTATCCCTGACTTATGAAAAAGCACCTCTGTTTACGGATCTTGACCTGACCCTTTCAAGAGGCGAGACCAAGGTGATCATGGGACCTTCGGGCTGTGGTAAAACCTCCCTGCTCCGCCTGGCTGCGGGACTGCAGAAGCCCACGAGCGGCAAGATCCTGCGAAATACCCATCGCATTTCGGTACAATTCCAAGAACCGCGACTCCTGCCCTGGCTGACCGCCGTTGAGAACGTCAATGCGGTGTTGTCCGACAAAAAAGAGACCCTTCCAACTGCCCTTGAATTTCTGGCAATGGTGGGTCTTGAAGATGCGGCGCATAAATACCCTGCCGAGCTTTCGGGGGGCATGGCACAGCGGGTGGCGCTGGCGCGGGCGCTGGCCTTTGACAGCGATCTCTACCTTTTGGACGAGCCCTTTCGGGGGCTTGACCAAGCCTTGCGGGACCGGATGATCTCTCTGGTCAAGGAAAAGGTCAAGCACGCCGCCCTCCTGCTCATCACCCACGACACCGAGGTAGCCGAGAGGTTCGGCGGCCCTTCCCTGCGGTTTCCGCTTTGATATCAAGAAATCCGACGATTTCGAGTCGGGTTTCTTTTTATCAGCACATGACATCTTTTGAATAGGCTCAAATGCAAAGCACGGCATACCCTGACGGATATGCCGTGCTTTTTGGCAGGATACGCGAACGGTATCCTTAAAGGGAGGAGATCAAGCCTCTTCTACGAGCTCGACCTCAACGACTTCACCTTCGTCCTCGCAGTCACACTCGCAGTCGCAGGTCTCCTCGGCGGGAGACTCAACCTCGGCAGCAGCCTTCTTGCAACAGAGCTTCTTCTTGAGGAACTTCTCAAAGATCACGTAGCTTGCGGCAGCAGCAGCCAGTACGCCAACCACGATGGCAATGATCATGGGTGCGTAGTTCTTTTTCTTGGGCTTCTGGAAAAACAGCATTTCTATATCCTCCTTGTTTGGTTTCCTATAGTCGTAAAAGACAATGGGCATCTTTAAAAACTCTATCGCTGAACGAGCGGCGAGTAATTTGTTAGGCAATTCAAACAAAAATTCGCACGCGTAGCAGGAGCTACGCGAAGAATGATTGTGCAGAAGCGCCAAAGAAAGTGCCGCCGATTCGTCAGTGAGAGGGTTTTTAGAGGTGGCCAAATATAGTTGTAGTTATTATAACCCAAATTCATGAACTCCGTATGAATTTCCCATATTTTTTAATGAGTTTCCCAAGATTTCCGCAAGTACTTGAATCATTTGTGTCAAGCGAGGGAGTTTTATGAAAACTTTTGCTTTTTTTCGAGAAAAAATCCCTATAGGTACTTGCATTTTGTTCTTTGTTGTGATATAATAGACAAGCAATATATGCATAGGGTTCTGCCCTTAACGATACGTGACTCTCTTTGGGAGAGCACGAATTTTTTAAGATTGGAGTATTATCATGAACAAGAGCCAACTGATCAAGGCCGCCGCCGAGAAGAGCGGTCTTTCCCAGAAGCAGGTCGCCGAGGCTTGGAACAGCATCGAGGAGACCATCATTGAGACCCTGGTTGCAGGTGACAAGATCCAGCTGTCCGGTTTCGGTACCTTTGAGGTTCGTCAGAGAGCCGAGAGAGCAGGCCGTAACCCCAAGACCGGTGAGGTCGTTACCGTTCCCGCTTGCAAGTACCCCGCTTACGTTGCCGCTAAGGCAGTGAAGGAGAAGCTGAACTGATATGCGCCTTGACAAATATCTGAAGGTTACCCGCATCATCAAGCGGCGCACCGTGGCTAACGATGCCTGCGATGCCGCTCACGTGTCGGTCAACGGCCGTCCCGCCAAGGCGTCTTACGACGTCAAGATCGGAGACGTGGTGGAGGTCACCTTCGGTGCAAGGGCTTTGAAATTCAAGGTCCTCGACGTTAAGGAGACCGTGGGTAAAAACGATGCTTCCTCTCTTTACGAGGTCATCGACTGATCCTCGGCGTATATCCCCTTCCCCATTCATATTCATTCATACCTCCGCATATACTTTGTCAGCCGTGCTTCAGCGGCCATCTTATATGCGGAGGGATGAATATGAACGCGACCAACCGTACAAGCCGAGCCGACACCATTTCCGTAGGAGAGCGCGCCATCAGCGATCAGCTCACCGAGGAACGCCGCTCGGAACTGCCACACAGCTTTTATGCCGACCGCCGCGAGGGTATGGTCGTCCGAGGCGTCCTGGACGTTCTCAGCTTTGACGACGCAGAGGTATTGCTGATCACTACCTGCGGACGCTTGAGCCTGGAGGGCACGTCTCTTCACGTGACGGTGCTGAACACCAAGGACGGCATCGTGGAGATCACGGGAAAGCTGTACGGCCTGCTTTATGACGACGATGACCCCGCTCTCAACGGGTCTAAACACAAGGGCAAGCGTGGATTGTTCGGACGCCTTCTTTCATGAGGAGGCTCGGAACGTGGAAATCTCCCAAAAGCTCCTGTGTTTTTTGTTTCTCGCCTCCTTTGCCGCAGGTGCGGCCTTGGGGCTTGTCTATGAGCTTCTCCGCTTATCGCGGCTTCTTTTAAGCTTTCCGGGAGGAAGCTTTCCCAAGGGAGAACGAAAAAGCGGCGGAGCAAGACTCAAGCGGATAGCGGGTGTGTGCCTTTTGTGCGCAGAGGATCTTTGCTTTGCTCTCCTCTGCGGCACCATCCTCCTGCTCCTGCTATATTTTATCAACGACGGACAATTCCGCTTCATTTCTCCTCTTGGAATGGCGTGCGGGTATTTTGTCTTTTACGTCACCCTGGGGTCCTTGCTTCGCAAGCTCTCGGGGGCTGTGGTCTCGGTCCTGCACCGTATGATCACGGGGCTGCTTTCCCTGCTGTGGCGGCCTATCCGCAAGCTCGGTACACTTTTGTACCGCTTGACGCTCAGCCCGATCCTCTTACAAATTCGGGACACAAAGCTCAAGCGGCAGATCGAGTACACCGAACGGAAGATCAGGCGTTTCCACATACAGGCAGGCTCCCTCTTCGGCCAAACCGAAGCAAAGGACGATCACAAGGAATGAAAAAAAGAAAGGCGGTATGCATATGTCTGCAAACAAGGGCAATACTCCCATGGATGAAAACCAAGCGTTGACACAAAACGTCGCTGAGCCTCAGGCAAAAGAGAACGAGCAAGAAGCCAAGTTGGGTCTTTCCATGCTGGCCAAGGTAGCTCTTGGCGTGATGGTATTGGTATCGCTGATCATCAGCATCTCCTGCCTCATGCAGTTCAACCGTTTGGAGGTTGAGCGCAAGGAGCTGGAAGCTGAGCTGGCCGAATATAACGAGGCCATCCGTGAATTGCAGGAGATCATCAATTCTCCCATGGACGATGAGTACATCATCCAGCAGGCCAAGGATAAGCTCGGGTACTACTTCCCTGACGAGAACATTTACTATCAGGACTAAGCCAAAGCAACAAGTATAAAAGAAAGGAGGCAAGCATGGCTGAGGGTCAAAAGAAGGGCGGCAAAAAAATCATCGCCCAGAATAAAAAAGCATATCACGACTATTTCGTGGACGAGCGGTTTGAGGCCGGCATTGCCCTTTTCGGTACGGAGGTCAAGAGTCTCCGCAAGGGGGCTGTCAACCTCAAGGACTCCTACTGCTCCATCAAGGAGGGCGAGATCTATGCCCACGGCATTCATATCAGCCCTTACGAGTTTGGCAACATTTTCAACCGCGAGCCGCTACGGGATCGCAAGCTCCTTATGCACAAGCGTGAGATCATGAAGCTGAACGGTGCTCTGACCCAGAAAGGTCTGACTCTGGTCCCTCTGTCGCTGTACTTCTCGGGACCTTACGTTAAGGTCGAGCTGGGACTGTGCCGAGGCAAAAAGCTCTATGACAAGCGCGCCTCCATGGCTGAGGCGGAATCGGATCGTGAGATCGAGCGTCGAATGAAAACAAAATCTCACGGCTACGACGACTACGACTGATCTGATCAAAACAAAAAACTTTTCTCAAAACGACTGACGACACGTCACGTCTCCTGACGGTTCCCTCTTTCTATATGGGGGTGTACCGGTTTCGACGGGGATTCTGAAGTGTGATAAGCGGGTCAGGCCGGGTAATCCTGTCAACTGCCCAACCTTAAAAAATAAACGACAACAATTCTGTTGCTTTTGCTGCCTAATTAGGCAGTGACGCGGCCCTATTGCGCCGCCCGTCTCCCGGAGGAGGACCACGACCTCCGCTGAGGCGTCATGTTAGTGGTGAACTTGCATCGGTGTTTCGCCATTGAGCCGATCAAGCACAAAATGGCTGCTTGCGCCGCGGTTTGTTCCTGTACCGCGTCGTGAGGAGATCTGAACAGTAACTGCACCCGGAGAAAGTTGCATGGATGGGTTTTCGGACAGGGGTTCGACTCCCCTCACCTCCACCATAGTAGAACCAGTCGAACCACACGGTTTGGCTGGTTTTTCTTTATGCTCCAAGATCGGCGGCGTAGATGATATGCCTGTCAGTGACCGCTATTCGTTTCCCAAAAGGCAAACAGAAATCCCGACGGATCTCTTTAGTGAGGTCGTCGGGATTATTGTTTTGTGTATACTGATAGTGCTGATGCGAGTGCTGACGATCTCCCCCGACGGCGCTCCAACAAACGGCCAAAACGAAATCTATCCAAAAAGCCGCCGAGCGTGATCGCGGATGTACGCCCAAGCGGCTCAGCGGGCGACTCCGCGACCGCTCGGCTTTGGATTTTTCTTTTTCGTTTGTTTGCGGTGCAGGCGTGTGCTTGTCTCGGTGAGCTTGCGGGGCTCCCCGAAACGAGCGCAGCGAGTTTTGGGGGCTAGCTGGCGAGCCGACTTGTATAAGACAAGCACACGCCAGGGTGCCAAAGGGCAACTTCACAAGGGAAAGCGGGCGGATTGCACAGGATTATATTTTGCCTTTGTTATCATTTAAATAAGTAGATAATGCAGATTGGGTTGTTTGTTTTGCATAATAGTATATCTCTATTGCTTTTTCCTTTGTTTTGCTGTATAATTTAGGTGATAGGAGGACGAAATATGAAAGTTACAATTGACAAAAACGAATTACATTTAGATCCCGAAATAATTGTAAAATGCAAGGAAATTGACGATGTTCTTCAAGATATTATTTCATATATCGGAATTGCCGACAAAAATATGATTGGTGAAGTAGATGGAGAAATCTTTTTCATTCCACTTAACAGCATTCTTTATTTCGAATCTGTTGACAAAACTGTATATATTTATACCGAAAAACAGGTTTATAAATCTTCAGCAAGGCTCTATATCTTGGAAGAACAGTTGGTTGAAACCTATTTTGCTCGGGTGTCTAAAACAACTATCCTGAACTTAAAAAAGCTTAGCAGCGTGAAATCAGCCAAAAATGCAAAACTTGAAGGAACACTTGTTAATAAAGAAAAAATACTTATTTCTCGGCAGTACGTTCCGGAGATAAAGAAAAGATTGGGGGTATAGTTATGTTGAAAAATATTCTAAAAAAAAGCTTTATTGATATATCTGCTTCTTTTATGATTATCTTGATATGCTTTCTTTTTGCCTCGTTCTTCCCTCATTTTATGAATTACACAGCAGCGCAACGATTGTTTTTTTACGACCTATTGGTTAGGGCTGTTTTAGGACTTTCGATTATTGCTATATTGGGAATTATCTCACATCATTTCATCATGAAAACAGACCGGATTCCCGCCCAAAAATCTGTCCGTCAAGCTATATCTGTACTTGTAATTGCTTTGCTTACGGTTTTCGTTAATTTGTCTGTTTTTTCTATAATACCGAAGATGTATGTTTTGATTGGCATAAGCATCATCGGGGTGCTTGGTGTTGTGGGCATGATTGTAGGATTTATTATCGAAGATAAAACACGAAAAAAAGATATAGAGGTAATAAACAAGTGCTTGAATGAATTAAATGAAGAACAGTAAAAGGACAATATTTAGTTTTCATATATCCGTAGATGTTTTTTCATCATAGATATATAAAGCACCGCCGAGGGCGACCGATTACGGTTACTCTCGGCGGTATTACTATGGTTTATAATCAGCCTTGCATGACCACATACCGAAGATACTTTTTCTGTATGCTCTTTCTTCTTCGCCAGACAGTCGTGTTATTGACGTTCTGCATCTGCGCGATCTCTACGAATCCGAGACCTGCCATGTAGTAATTCAGCGTTTCAGTCTCCGCGACGGTCAAGCACATCTGATGAATGATCGTATCGACTTTGGTGTAGTCCTCAATCTCATACTGTGTCTCGAAGTCAATGGAAGCGTCTGCCGGAGAGCATTCTTCAATGCTGATGGTCTTATAGCCAGAAAGATACTCCTTTTCGATATACCGCAGCGCGTGGCGGTAGCAGGCAAAGCGGACAGTCAGCAGTTCTCCCTTGCGATTCTGACAAGCCAGATCATCCAGGTTACGCCCGATGTAATGACAAAGGAAGCAAATCACTTCGGATGCGAGATCGTAACCGTCCGAAAAGGTCGTGTTGTAGCCTCGGTTGCCGTAAATGTCCTCGACAAGGCCGGCGTACAGCTTGTCCAGAGAACGCGGATGGTGTGCAAACCGCATCATTTTCTTGATGGCAGACATCGCGATGCACTCACCGATATGCTGGACATTTTGCTCGGTAATCCTTACGTTTTCGTTTGTGATTCTTACTTGGTTTGGGGTTTTCATTTTCTATACCTCCCGATTTTCTGAACAGCTTCGCTGTTCGATCGCCATTTCGGCAGGGTCGGGGGAGCATAGGTCGGGAGGAAATCGCGCTCATTCCGAGTGAGGTGTGCAGATGTCAACGAGAGGTATTGTCCCTTGTCAGTACACGAAAAAATATTGCGTTTGGATATAGAAAAACCAGGTATTGCTACCTGGCTTTCTCATTGATTATTTCATTTTTCAGCGATAATTTTTCACGTTGACAGCTGCGAGAGCTATGCTACACTGGACACGGACGAAAGGCAAAAATCGGGGCTATGGTTATAACTTTATACTGGCACTTCTTATCAACAACAGCCGACCTGCTAAGCAGATTTCTCTGCCTAACAGATCGGCTCTGTGAATTTTCAGGGATACTTTTCCCTATAACGCTTTTACAGAAGTAACGTACTTCCTTCCTACTGTTTCTATACTGCATCCCCATCTTTGCGCCTGATTCATCGTACAGGTAAATGATGAGGTGATTGCCCCAGCTTTCGCTGACGATCTGAGAGCCGTTCAGGGATAGGTAACCCCACGGATAAACAGACGGGCTGTTTTAATCTGTGCGATTATAATCCCAAGGAAGCATCGTCGATCCTATATTTAACACATCTGTACCAATAGTTATGATCATTTTCCTTTATTAGTTGCTCTTTACCAATTCTCTCAAAGAAGCACTCGATTTCAGCCAAAAGAACATATGCATCTTTTCCATCAACATCGATTGAATACCTGACTCCGATGTTTTCACGCAGATATTCCTTCGTCCCATTGGTGATTATGCAATCTTCAATACTTAGCTGATATACCTCACCATCAATTGTAAAATACGGGTTTTGTCCTAATATGTGATTCACTTCATATCCACATGCTTCCATCATTCCTAAAACAGGGACATACATATGGCCTTGATACCAATATGCGCAAATATCTTTGGCCTTTTCATCGTTGATATAGATTGTATACAATTGGGGTGATGCAATGGCGAAATAATCCATGATAATAACGCAAAGTAAAATACATATAGATACAATTGTTATAACAGCAATAATTTTCTTTTTCATGTTCCCCCTCCTTTATTCGGGTATTAATATCGCGTCAAGTGTATATTTGTTGATTTTGGGCATATACCCTGGGCGGCAAATTCCATTTTGAAATTCCTCAAACGTTTGCTGACCACGAACACCGTGTGAATTATTGGTATACACAATGTTTTTATTCACATCAATACCCGTCACAATTATCAAATGGCCTTTATTGAATTGATTAACATAACGAGCATAAACAGGTCCGTACTCCTTTAGAAGATCATATAATTCCGTTATGGTCTCCGGATGATATTTCTCTTCCGCTGCGCTACAACTTCCAAAGTGATCCCAAGGAAGTATATGGCCTTTCTTGGAATTATACGTATCAATAGCACGTATCCGAGTGTATATGAATTGTTCCCGCCCTGAACTCGTACGATTTTGGCGATAATCTTCCATCATCAAATCACAATACGCCCAACACAAGTTTGTCGAGCCTTGCTTATATAGTGGGACTTCATATATTAACGCAGGCCTACAATTGAGAGGACGGCCATCTCCAGCCTCTTTTATTGTCAGATGTGATAGGAATCTCTCGCCTGTTGGATCATATCCCATAACTGGATTATTACTACAATACGCATACATATTGAAGCCGATCAGGTCGCCATTGGCGTTGATATATCCATCCGCATTAATGAATCTACCCGTCGCAGGGTTATAATATCTGCTCTGCAAGTAGTACAAGCCCGTTTCGTAGTCGTAGAAATAGCCTCTGTATCGGAAAGGGTTGTAGTTTCTAACAACGGACTTTTGAAGTGCGGTATTGCCGGTTTCGACGGTTGTGGTACAGTTGCCCCAGGCGTCGTATTTATAAGAGCCGATCTTAACGCCAGCTTCAGTATAAACCCCTACAACATCACCAAAAATATTCTTTTCGAAATAGTAGGTGTCAAATTTGCCGGGGTCATAGTTTGTGGTTCTGTACTGCAGTCCAATGGGCGAGCCGTTTTCGTCGTACAGGTAAATGATGAGGTGATTGCCCCAACTCTCGCTGATGATTTGGGAACCATTCAGGGTATAGTTGTGCGCGAGGTTGTTGATGATCTTGCTCGTACGGATACCGTCGGCGTTGTACTTGAATTTCAAGAGGGATTGACCGTTCGCTACGACCACCCGCAGAGTTAAATGCTCTGCGGGCAAGGAATTTTTACTGAATATTATGCGAAAGGATCGCTGTTACATCGTCATGATTGTTCTCAATCGCATAGCCAGAACCGATAGCTATTACTTTAAGCAATATTAATTCGACGGATCATTATTGATTTCGAAACTAACACATTTGTTAAAATAATTCCGGCCATCTGTCGTTATCACTTGCTCCTTCCCAATGCGCCTAAAGAAAGAACTGATCTCCGCAAATAAAACATACGCATCATTATCATCGACCGCAATACTCCATCGAACACCAATATTATCACGCAGATACTCTTTGCTTCCATTGATGATTATACATTCATCCATATTTAGCTGATACACTTGATCTTCAATCACAAAATGCGGTTGCTGTCCCGATGTACAGTCCACCTCATACCCGCATAACTTCATCAATCCCAAAACCGGAACATACATATTTCCTTGGTACCAATACGCGCGAACATCCTCTATCTCTTCACCATTTACACAAATTGTGTACGGTTGAGGTGATATAATAGCAAAGTAATCCAAAAAGAAGCCACACGACAGCACGCATACTAATACGTTAGTTATGACTACACTTACTATAACTATAGCAATCTTCTTTTTCATAAGGCCTCCCATTTCTCACGCAGGTATTAGTATTTTATCAAATTTATATTGATTAATTTTCGGCATATACTTTGGTCGACAAATTCCATTTTGAAACTCCTCAAATGACTGCCGACCACGGACACCATGCATTTGCGATATATTAACCCTAAATCGTTCTCCAAACGGATCTGTAAGCATTACCGGATTATTACTACAATACGCATACATATTGAAGCCAATCAGGTCGCCGTTGGCGTTGACATATCCATCCGCATTGATGAATCTACCCGTCGCAGGATTATAATATCTGCTCTGCAAATAATACAGACCGGTATCGGTATCGTAATAATATCCCCTGTACCTGAACGGATTCCTCGTTCTGACAATGCTCCTTTGCAGGGACGTTGCAGTCGAAACCTCGCTGACCGTGCAATTGCCCCAAGCATCGTAGGTGTAGGTGCCGATCTTGACACCCGCTTCGGTATAAACCCCTACAACGTCACCAAAAATATTCTTTTCGAAATAGTAGGTGTCAAATTTGCCGGGGTCATAGTTTGTGGTTCTGTACTGCAGTCCAATGGGCGCGCCGCTTTCGTCGTACAGGTAAATGATGAGGTGATTGCCCCAACTCTCGCTGATGATTTGGGAACCATTCAGGGTATAGTTGTGCGCGAGGTTGTTGATGATCTTGCTCGTACGGATACCGTCGGCGTTATAGGTGAAGGAATATGTCATCTGCCCGCCGTTCATGGACATTTTCATGAGCTGTCGGCCGTTCCACGTCAAGGCGTAGCCATTATAGTACGAGGGATTTCCGATCGCGTCATAGGTGTAACCACTTAACCGGTCGCCCCACGTAGAGTTATCGTTGTAAGCGTAGAATTGAGT
>JAFTIL010000022.1 GCA_017456905.1 Clostridia bacterium | reverse complement strand
TCTCGTCTTGCAAGATCGGCATCTTGCTTCAACTCGCTTTGACTAAATCCATCAAAAATTTCAACGCCGGAGGGTGCTTTGCAGTTTTGAGTGAACAAATATTTTGCAGATGCAAAGAGAAAATGCGCAGTAATATAAGATTTTGCAAGCATTTTATCTGCCGCAGATGCGGATATTTGTCACACAAAACCGTATGAGTTCGGCTCTCTTCGGCTATACCCATGTAGGCTTATCTTTGAAGCGTGGAATGGTAAGGCAAGACCGGCTCAAAGCCACTTTTTGCCGTTGCGTGAAAGTGGAAGGTACAGAAGGCCGCCACTTTCCTTTTGCATAATTGCTAAATAGCGTGAATGAATACAAGCAGGGTTCACCTCCACCAAAAAGACAAGACACCCACGAGGAGTGTCTCTCGAGGCGATTGACAAGGCAAGGTTTTTATGCTATAATAACGGCATCATCTTATATACGTTGGGGTAATGAAAAACATGGACAGATTTGATCCCGTAAAGCTATCTCCCGCTTTCAAGGATTACCTTTGGGGCGGTGTACGGCTGAAAAGCCAATTCAACAAGAAAAGCGATCTTGACCGCGTAGCCGAAAGCTGGGAGCTCTCGGCTCACAAGGACGGGCAGAGTGTCGTCAAGGGCGGTCAGCACGACGGTATGGCGCTGAAGGAATATATCAATGCCATCGGCAAGGAAGCCTTGGGCACCCGCTGTGAAAAATGCGAGGACTTCCCTCTCCTGATCAAGCTCATTGATGCCAAGGGCGATCTTTCGGTACAGGTACATCCTTCGGATGCCTACGCTTTGGAGCATGAGGGCGAGTATGGCAAGACCGAGATGTGGTATATCCTGGACTGTGACGAGGGCGCTTGTCTTTACTACGGCTTTACCCATGACGTGACTCGTGAAGAATACGAAGGGGCCATCAAGAAAGGACGGCTGACGGACATTCTCAACCGAGTCGAGGTCAAGCGCGGGGACGTTTTCTTTATTCCTGCGGGAACGGTCCATGCCATCGGCGCGGGTATTCTCATTTGCGAGATCCAGCAGAATTCCAACACCACTTACCGCGTGTACGACTACAACCGCCGCGATAAGAACGGAAATCTCCGTCCCCTTCACATCGAGAAGGCCTTGGCTGTATCCGATCTTACCAAGGCTCCCGAGCGCACAGACACCCCTGACGGAGAAGACGTTTTGCTGGCTGAGTGTGAATATTTCAAGGTCAGGCGGTTGCGTTTTGACAGCGATCGTGAATTTTCCGTGGATCGGGAGAGTTTTGTTTCGCTGATCATCACCGAGGGAGAGGGTTCCCTGCTCTGCGGCGATGTAAAGCTTGAATTTACCAAGGGTGACAGCATATTCATCCCCGCACAGGAAAATTCCTGCAAGATCACGGGGCATGGCGAAATGATCCTTTCAAGGGTCAACTGAGGAGAAAGCGTGAAAGTTCAAAGATCATAGACCCAAGTAAACTGTTTCACGCCTAATTCTCCCTAAAAATGGGACCCAACCCATTTTTGTCGCTGATAAGCGACACGGTCGCATTGCAAAATGTATTTGTGCCGCCGCTGGCGGCGGAATGGAGATTACTATGTATTATATCGGCATTGATCTGGGCGGCACAAACATCGCCGCAGGACTGGTCAGCGAGGACGGCACCATCCTGAGCAGCGCAAGCGTTCCTACCCTGAAGGAGCGCCATTGGTCGGAGATCATAAAGGACATGGCAGATCTGGTCCGACGGGTGGTGGCTGAGAGCGGACACACCCTGGAGGAGATCGCCGCTGTGGGCATTGGCTGCCCCGGCTCGGTCGACAAAGCCAACGGCGTGGTGGTCTACTCCAACAACATCGTGATGCACAACGTTCCCGTGGCAGAAGAATTCCGCAAATATATCGACCTGCCCGTCTTTCTTGAAAACGACGCCAACGCGGCGGCTCTGGGTGAATACGCCGCTTTTGGCGAGGGCGTGGACAGCTTTGTTTTCATGACCTTGGGCACGGGCGTGGGCGGCGGTATCATTCTGAACGGCAAGGTATGGTCCGGCTTCAACGGTGCCGGGGCTGAGATCGGACATCAGACCTTGGTGTTTGGAGGTGAAAAATGCACCTGCGGCCGCAAGGGCTGTCTGGAAGCTTACGCTTCGGTGACGGCTTTGATCCGACAGACCAAGGAGGCCATGGAAGGGCATCCCGCGTCCATGATGAACGCATGGTTTGAGCAAAAGGGGCGCATTACCGGCAGAACAGCTTTTGAATGTGCGAAGCTCGGGGATCCCACGGCCATTGCCGTACGTGACCGCTATATCGAATACGTGGCTGAGGGTATTTGCAGTATCGTCAACGTGCTTCAGCCCGAGATCTTGGCCATTGGCGGCGGTATCAGCCGCGAGGGAGACACTCTGCTCGCTCCCATCAAGGCTTATTTTGCAGAGAATGATTACAACAAGCACATGAAGAAAACGGATATCCGCATTGCCAAGCTTTTTGGGGATGCGGGCATCGTGGGCGCCGCCATGGCCGCCGAAGCGGGCCTTAAGGGTTGAACGACCATGGCACAATAGAAAAACGGCTGATCCGTGATCAGCCGTTTTTCTTTATTCCGTGCGGTATTCATCAAAGCCGTCCGAGGTCAGGCGAGTACCGTCCGTCAACACCCACATGGCTTCGGTCTCGGGCAGGGACTTGATGAGAGCCTTCCCTTCCTCATAGGTCATGCAAAAGAGGGCTGTGGATAATGCGTCTCCGTCTGCGGAGCTTTTGGTCACGATGGAGACCGATACAAACCCCTCTGAGGGCATGAGGGTGGCGGGGTCGATGATGTGGTGATAACGCTTACCGTCCACCACGTAATACCTCTGATAAGAGCCGCTAGTGACGAGAGATTCTCCCGCCAGACCCAGATAGGCGAGATAGGGCTCGGTATCGCTTTCTTCGGGGTTTTCAATACCTACGGTCCAAGGACTGCCGTCGCCCTTGGCACCCACGGTGCGGACGTTGCCGCCCACGTTGAGCACGTACCCCGTAATTCCCTGTTCCTCCAAGGCTCTGGCCACCATTTCCACGGCGTAGCCCTTGGCGATGGCACCCACGTCCAGCTTCATTTGCGGATCGGTCAAGGTAACCGTGGAAGCCGCCTCGTCAATGACGAGACAGTTGATATCCGTGTGCTTTGCCGCTTCGATAAGCTTTTCCATGGGAGGAAGCTCTGCCGCCCAGGGCTCATCTGAGCCCGCTTCACGGTAGTCATGCCAAATGGAAAGCACGCTTCCCATGGCGATATTGACCTTGCCGTTGGTCTTATGATACATTTCCTTGGCGTAAAGCAGCATATCAATGATGCGGCTGTCCACCTTGACCACCCGATGAGCGCCGTCCTTCAGTTCATTGATCGTACAGAGGTTTTCCATCCCCTCAAAGCGGTGGTAGATGGTAAAAAGCTTATGATATTCTCCAAGCTCTGCAAGGATCTTTCCAGACACCTCATCAAAGGCCTCTTGGCTTTCCGCATAACCCGTGATGGTAGAGACGGTGTCGAAATAATCAAAGGAATAGGCCGAATATTTCTCCGGCTTAGCTCCGCAGGAGGCGAGGGACAGGCAGGAAAACAACATAACCGCGCTCATGAGCAGAGTCATCAATTTTCGTTTCATTAAAACTCTCCGAAATTTGAAAATGGGAGGCGAGCCTCCCATTTTTCGTTTTGTCAGATCAGCCGATCTTAGCGGCGGCCTTGGTCAGACCATTGACCAGAATGGTGCAGCCTGCAGCCTTGACCTCGTCAGTACCGTAGTTATCAGCGGCACAGAGAGCCTTGATCTCAGCAGCGGTCTTGCCAACGCAAAGAGCGTTGAAGGCATCAGCCTGCTCAAACCACTCCTTGACGGTGCCGTCACCATTGAGGTCAGTACCCCACTGGCTCATGCCGTAGTTAGCACCTGCCTCGCGCTTGGAGGCGACGGCCTTGGTGGTATCGAAGGTGGAAGCACCGTTAGCGTCGAAGGTGAACTTGACCTGTACGCAATCGGAAGCGGCAACCAGAACCTTACCGTTAGCATCAACGGCAGCGGCGAAAGCAGTGGTCTCGATCTGGTTCTGACCGTCTGCATCCTCCGTGGCATCCTTGGTGGACTGCTCGGTGTGCACACCCAGCTTCAGGACAGAAGAGGCGGTGGCGGTAGAGTCAGCCAGGTTGGCGAAGGCCTTCTCGATCGCACCCACGAACTCGTGGATCATGATGGTGCAACCTGCGGCAACAACGTCGGCATTGCCCTTGTTGCCTTCAGCAACGGCAGCCTTGATCTCGGTCAGGGTCTTGCCAACAACAAAGATCTCGAAGGCATCAGCCTGCTCAAACCACTCCTTAGCGGAGCCGGCGTGAGCAACCATGCCGTAATCGGTGCCCTGCTCTGCCTTGGTCTTGAAGCCATCGTTGGCAACAGCCTTACCGTCAGCGGTGTACTTAACGGTGTTATCAGCAGTATCCAGCTGGCAAGCGACGACCTTACCCTCGGCATCAACGGTGATGGCGGCGGCGGTGATGGCCACCTTACCCTGGCCGTCCTTATCCTCGGTGGCATCGGTAACGGAAGGGGTAGCGGTATATACGCCCATACCGAACTTGAGAGTTGCTTCTTTTTTGTCACAGCTTACGAAAGTCAATGTTGTCAAAGTCATGAGAACGCTGAGAAGTACGCAAATAAGCTTTTTCATGAGAATTCTCCTATTTTGTTATTTTTTGTGTTTCACACGTTTTTTATCATACCATATCCACGTTGCTTTGTCAACACTTTTTTACACATTTTTGAATTTTATGCGCTTTATGGCAAAGCTGCCGCAGAGGCCGATGAAAATGCCTGAGATCGTACCCGTGACAGCCAGCACGATGAGATAATATCCCAGCTCGGCGGTGCCGAGGAGAAGCATGGCCATGAGGATCTGCCCCACGTTGTGCATGACGCCGCCCGCCACGCTGACACCCACGGTGGAAAGGAAGTCCAGCTTTTTCAAGAGAGTCATGACGGCGAGGGAGAGAAGTCCTCCCGCCACGCTGTAGGCGAAGGTCATGGGGTTACCAAACAGCAGGGACACGGCCAGAATGCGCACGAAAGAAACGGCGGCGGCTTCGGGGAGTCCCATGCGGTATAAGACAAAAATGATGGCGATGTTGGGGAGGCCCAATTTGATCCCCGGGACGGCGGCATATAGGGGCGGAAGTTGAACCTCCACGTAGGCCAATACCATAGCGATGGCCGTACACACACCTAAGAGGGCGATCTTCTGACTCTTTTTCTTCATACAGCCCTCCCTTTATGCTACGATATCGGGGGCATTTCCTTTGGCGGAGGATATAGTGATAACCACCTTATGAGGCAGGCACACGATGCTCTCCCCTTCACGGGAAATGGGTCTATGGGCGGCACAGATACCGTCGGGGCAGGTGGCAGTCTCTACAAAAGCCTTGCCGTCCTTGATGACGAGCAGGTTCAGCTCCTCATCCTCTATGCCCGTGCGAATCTCCACGGTGCGGTCCTCCGACAGCGGATAGGAGCCGAGCCGTACGCCGTTTACCTCTACGGTGACGGTGTCTCCTTCCCCTCTTAATAGGAAAAAGGCGACGCCCATCAGAACCACCACGGCGAGAAGCACGGAAATGAAGATGATATCGTTTCGGAATTTACGCCCACCGCTTTTGGCGGTGGGCATAGCGTTATTTTGATTTTGCATCATAGGATCCATCAATTCTTACTTTCCTTGAGGATCTCCGAAGGATGAACGCCCTCGGGAATGTCGGGGAACACGACCTGCTTCATACAGCCCGTAGGGCAAGCCTCCGCGCAGGCACCACAACCCGTACACTTATCATAATCAATTTTCGCCAGATTATTCGTGACGGTGACAGCACCGTGAGGACAAACCTTTTCGCACTTTTTGCAGGCGATACAGGCGTTCTTGCAGACCTTGCGGGCATCAGCGCCCTTATCGGTGTTACTGCACATGACCACGGCCTCGGTCTCTTGAGGGATCATGGAAATGATGTGCTTGGGGCAGATGGTCTCGCACAGTCCGCAACCGAGACAGCGGCTGGAGTCGATATGGGCGATACCGTCGCGCATACAGATGGCGTCTGCGGGACAAGCGGCGGCACAGTCGCCAAGGCCAATACAGCCAAAGCGGCAGGCGTCGGGGCCCGCATAAAGCATAGACGCGGCTTTACAAGTGGAAATACCGTCATAGGAAGCCTTTTTGGCGGTGGCTTCGCAATTGCCGTCGCAGTGAACGAAGGCAATCACATCCTTGGGAGCCTCCACCTCGATGCCCAGCACTTCGCCCAGCTCCTGGGCAGTCGCCTCGGCACCGGGAACGCAGAGGTTGGGCTTGGCCGTGCCCTCGGCAACGGCCGCGGCATAGTCGTCACAGCCCTTGTAGCCGCAAGCACCGCAGTTGACACCGGGGAGACAGGCACGAACGGCCTTGACCTTTTGGTCTTCCTCCACAGCGAAAAAGTGAGAGATCACAGCCAGAAGAATGCCCAAAATGAGGGCAACGCCGCTGACAATGCCAAAGGCGATCAAAATATCCATTACGTTGATCATATTGGCACCTCCTTACGCAAAGATCGCGTCCACGATCCCCGCAAAGCCCATGAAGGCCAAGGAGATGAAGGAGGCTGCGATGAGGGTGACGGCGAGGCCGCGGAAAGGCTTCGGGATGTTGGTCTCGTCGATGCGAGAGCGCAGACCCGAGAACAGCACCATGGCAAGCAGGAAACCGAGACCCACGCCCAGAGAGCTGACCATGGATTCAAGAAAGCTATAGCCGTCGGTGACATTGTTGATGGCCACGCCCAAAACGGCGCAGTTGGTGGTGATCAGAGGGAGATACACGCCCAGACCCTTATGGAGCGTGGGAGAGAACTTTTTGAGCAAAAGCTCCAGCATTTGCACCAGGGCGGCGATGACCAGGATGAACACGATGGTCTGCATATAACCCAGCCCCACCTTGTCGAGGAGGAGATACTGGATGGGCCAAGTCACGGCGGTGGCCAGCAGCATGACCGCGGTGACGGCGACACCCATGCCCGTGGCCTGATCCAGCTTTTTAGACACGCCCAGGAAGGGGCAAATACCCAGGAAACGGGACAGCACGTAGTTATTCACCAGCACGGAGGACAGGAGGATGACGATCAAAGATTTAAACAGATCCATATTCACGCCTCTCCTTTCTCGCCTTCAGCGGCGGGGGTTTCGGTACAAGCGGTGTGGCAGTTCCCTGCGTTGGGACAGCCTGCGCAGGAGAAGGACTTCTTGAGGGGGGCCTTACCGCTGGTGATGACGTAGACCAGAGCGATGAGGCAACCGTAGACCAGCATACCGCCGGGGGCCTTCACCAAAAACTCGATCTTGTAGGGCTCAAGGAAGGGGATGGGCGTGCCTGCGAAGGAAGCGGCACCCAGCACCTCACGGATGGTGGACATGGCGACGAGGGCCAGGGTAAAGCCGAGACCCATACCGATACCGTCCAGAGCGGATTTGCCCACGGAATTCTTACCTGCGAACATTTCGGCGCGGCCGAGGATGATACAGTTGACCGTAATGAGGGGCAGATAGACGCCCAGCATATCGTACAGCGCCGGGAAAAAGGCTTGGACGATCATGGTCACGATGGTGACAAAGCCTGCGATCACCACGATGTAGCAAGGGATGCGGACGCTGTCGGGAATGATCTTACGGAGCAGAGAGATCAGAATGTTGGAGCAGACCAGCACCGCCAGAGCGGCGATGCCCATGCCGAAGGCGCCCGCCACGTTGGTGGTGGTGGCCAGGGTAGGACAAGTACCCAGAATCAGGACGAACACGGGGTTCTCCTTAAGAATACCCTTCAGGAGGACAGACAAATTATTATTTTTACTCATTCGTTGTTTCCTCCTTCCAGAATTTTAACAACGTTAAAGGCGCGTTCGATGGCCTTTTTATAACCGTTCGTGGTGAGGGTCGCGCCCGAGATGGCGTCGATCTCACCGAAGTCAGCTTCGGTCTTGCCGTCGAACTGACCGTAGAACTTTTCATCGGCGCAGGCGTCACCGATGCCTTGGGTCTCGGCCTGGGAGACCGTCAGGGTGTCGATGATCTTGCCTTCGGGGGTAAGGGACACGCGGATGACGATATACTCGCCCGAGGCGGGGTGGTAATCGTCGCCGCCGTTGATGCCGTAGCCCGCACCCTTGATCTCGATGATATAATTGCCCGTGGCGGTCTTCTTGGCGGAGATCAGCTGGGAGGGCAGGCCCTCGAAGGCGGTGATATCCACGTCCTCGGTGGTGGTGGCGGAGAGGATGACGTCGGCAGCGGCCACGTTTTGCAGGATTTCGGGGTTGACACTGCTAAACGCAGGAATACCGCCGTTTTCATCCACAGGGATGAAATGCTCACCCACCACGTAGACCGAGCCCTTGCCGTTATCAGCGATATAGACGGCGTCGATGCCCTCGATCACTTCGGTGATAAAGAGCTTTGTGAACTTCCCTTCTCCTGCGGGGAGCGCGGCGGAGAGGTTGTCGTTGAGGATCTGTGCTTCGTCGCGAAGATCCACCGAGCCTCCGCCCAGGATGATGGCGGCGTTGAGGGCGTCCTTCATGGCGTTCTTGTAAGCAGAGGTGGTCTTGGTGGCACCCGAGATGGTGTCAACGGCGTCCACGCCTGCGGCGTCCTTACCCGTGAAGTTGGCACCGAAGGTCTTTTCATGTCCCAGGGTCTCGGTGGAGGACAGGCACACGGCACCGCTGATGGTACCTTCGGCCTTGACACCGCACATGATGATAAAATCAGAGGAATAGCCGGTGGTCTTGATTTGGAACACGTAGCCGCCGTTCTTCTCTTTGTAGACCTCGGTGATGGTCTTGGGGAGGGCTTCGGCGTCAAATTCCATCTTTTCAAAGCCTTCGCCGTCGGGCATGACCTGAAGAAGAGCTTCGTTGGCGGCGGCGGTAGCGTTCTTTTCAATGATGGGCGCAGTGATGGCGTTGGTCACGGCGAGAAGGACGGCCATGACAGCACAAATGCAGACCAGAACAAGGGTACTGATGACAGATTTTTTCATGCTTTTACCCCTCCTGTTCCGAATACTTTATGCTTTGTCCAGGAACTGATGTAGGGGGTCAGGATGTTCATGAACAGGATAGCGAAGGACACGCCCTCGGGATAAATACCGAAATAGCGGATGAGGCAGGTGATAAGACCCGCACCCACGCCAAAGATGACCTTGCCCCAAGGGGTGGCAGGAGAGGTCACGTAATCGGTAGCCATAAAGATAGCACCCAAAAGCAGACCGCCCGAGAGGATCGCGGAAAGCGCCGCCATGGGATCCATGCCCTCCATAAAGAAGGAGAAAACAAACACGCACCCCACGAAGGTTACGGGAATGTGCCAGGTAATGACACGGCGCACCAACAGATAGATGAAGCCGATGAAGAGAGCCACAGCGCAGGTCTCACCGATGGCACCGCCGTGAAGACCCAGCAAAAGGTCGGTGATGGCGGGAGCAGTCTCGGAGACCAGGGGAGTGGCGCTCGACGCGGTATCCACGATGGTGGGAAGTGTTTGTACGGTCATAGAGCCAAAGGCCACCAGCATGAACACGCGGGCGGTGATGGCGGGGTTGACGGGGTTACATCCGATACCGCCGAAAAGCCCCTTGACGACCACAATGGCAAAGAGTGCGCCGACGACGCATTGCCAGATGGGGATATTGGCGGGAAGGTTCAGCGCAAGGAGCAGGCCCGTGACAGCGGCGCTGAAGTCGCCGATGGTCTGGTCCTTCTTGGCGATCAGATTAAAGAGGGCCTCGAAGATCACACAGCTTGCCATGCAGACACCGATCACCATCAGCGAGCGCACGCCGAAAATGACACAGCCCGCGATGGCGGCGGGAAGCAGAGAAATGATCACGTCCAGCATGATGCGGGAGGTGGACTTTCCGCTGTGGATATGGGGGGATACGGAAAGGGTCAGATTTTTGTTCATGACTTGGTTCCCTCCTTTGCTTTTTCTTCCTTCAAGTAAGCCTTGGCAAGCTTATTGGTCTGCACCAAGGGTCTGTTTGCGGGGCAGACGAAGCTACAGCAGCCGCACTCCATGCAGGCGTTGACAGACAGCTTCTCCAAGCCTTCGGCATCCTTATTGTTATACGCCTTGGCAATGGCGGCAGGGGCCAGACCGAAGGGACAGGTGTTGGTACACGCGCCGCAACGGATACAGGGCGTGGTCTTGGGAAGCTTTACCTCTTTCTCCGTCAGGGCCAGAACGGCGTTGGTATTCTTGAGGATAGGGGCGGTGGTGTCGGGGACGGTGATACCCATCATGGGGCCGCCGTAGACCACCTTGGCAGGCTCCTCGGTGAGGCCGCCGCAGAATTCGAACACGTCTGCCATGGCGGTGCCCACGGGGACAATGACGTTTTGGGGAGTCTTGACAGCGCCGCCGTCCACGGTGACACACTTCTCAACCAGGGGCATACCCGTTTTGAGATAGGCACCGATGGCCGCCAGGGTGGTGCAGTTCAGCACGATACAACCCACGTCAATGGGCAATTTGCCCATGGGAACGACTTTACCCGTGGTATGATAGATCAGCACCTTCTCGCCGCCCTGGGGGTAGACCGAGGGGAGCACCTTGACGGTGACGGTACAGCCCTTGCAGGTATCCAGCATGAGCTGCTTCATGGAGGCGATCGCCTCCTTTTTGTTGTTTTCAACGCCGATGACAATGCTCTTGATCCCCAGATGTGCTTTCAGCGCTTCCAATGCCGCCTTCATATCGTCGGCACGCTCCACCATGGTGACCGTATCACTGGTCACGTAGGGCTCGCACTCAGCGCCGTTGATGATGAGGTGGTCGATCTTGGCGGGATCCACATCAAGCTTGAAATGGGTGGGAAAACCCGCTCCGCCGAGACCCACGACACCGCTTTCCTTGATGGCCTCGATGAGACCTTCGCGGGAGCTGACAGCAGGGGGAGTCAGGGCTTCATCGGGCGTCATCTCACCGTCAGACTCAATGATCACGGCAGGAACAGTGCGACCGTCGGACAGGAGATAGTCGGAAATTTTGGTCACTTTACCCGAGACAGACGCGTGGATAGGGACAGAAACCACTCCCCCTGCCTCGGCGATCTTGGTACCTACCTTGACAAGATCTCCCACCTTAACGATGGGCTTGGCCGGAGCACCAATATGCATGGACATAGGGATGGTCACAGTCTTAGGCGGGACCATGCGCGTAACGGGTGTGTTTCGGGTATTTTTTCTGTGGGGCACGTGGACCCCATGAAGAGAAAATGCCATATGTCTACTACCTTTCTTAAGTCGGTGCGCGCTTTGCGTTTCTCATAGGACACAAAAAGCAAGACTTGACAAAGATCCTTCGCAAGCCTTCCTTTCACGCACTTGTATTCATGCGTCTATTATATTATATTTTTGTTGTTTTGTCAATGGTTTTTGGTTGATTTTGTGACATTTTATATGGAAGCACGGGAAAATTTCATCAGTATTGACAAATAAACGGGGCTGCCGAGGTTACGGCAGTCCCGTAAAACTTTTACAGCTTCAGCATAGAGTCGTGCTCCCAAAGCTTGCCGCCGCTATACAGAAGGGTCTTGACCTCATACTTGCCGAAAGTAAGGGACAAAGTCTCACCGAAAGCAGTGCAATCACAAGCGCGGCTGTCCGCCGTATTGTTGAGCAGACGGATCATGTAAGTATCGGCATCCACCTTGCGGAAGCAAGAGAGGGAGATCACGCTGTCGGACAGGGTGACGGGGGCCTTCTCCTTTCTCTCACCCGTGCCGTGGGGGTAGAAATTAAGGGCGTAGGGTTTCTGAGTGAAGGCTACGGCCTTGGTCTCCAGGTCTGCCTCGTCGCACAGCTCCAAGCGGAAGGTAAACTCATGTCGGCCCAGGTCGATGTAGCGATTGAAGCGCTGATCGTCCACGATGGGAAGGTCGCCTACGGGATGGGCGCAGTAGACTGAGCCGTTGAGGAGATCCAGGTAGAGCTTGTCGTTTTCATACGAGCAACCGTAGGTGCCGTCCTTGAAGACGGTGAGCAGCTTATCACCGATGAACACACCCACGAAGCGCTGAGAGCATTGCTCCAGATCATGGGTATAGGTCTGGGTACCGAAGGCGGTCTGGCCCATAAAGATCCCTCCCTCGGGCAGAGGAAGCTCCAGCTTCAATCCCTTCCCCGCATCGTTCCAGTAGACGTTTACAGTCACGTCGATGTAGTTGAGATCCTTGTACAGGGTGTAGGCCACGCGGATATCCGACTTGCCCGTGGTGTAGAGGCTCTCCACAGTGGTCAGCAGATCTCCCCGCTCGATGACGCGGAGGGGGATCTCACAGGTAGCGGGGGTGTAGTTCTTCCCCACCGTTCTCATGTGCCAGCCCCAAGGATCCTCGTTGTCGTCGTAGACGATGGGGGTAAAGGCACCGTTATTCAGATATTCGTAGCCCTTCACCGAGAAGGATGCCAACGCGCCTCCCACGGGGTCAAAGACGGCCTTGGTCTCCCCAGGCAGATCGAACTCGGTCTGGGGCGTGCGGTCAAGAAACTTCTTGGCACCTCTGCGCACCTCCACGTCATAGCGGGTGACCGACAGAGGGTTCAGGGTATCCTTGATGGCCAGTCTCTTACTTCTGTCCAGATTGATGCAGGAGGATTCCTTGACCATCTGGAAAGGAACGGGCTTTCCGTCACGGATCACGGTAAATTCGTAGCCCTCGGTGTCGGAGCAGATGCCGCTCAGGAGGAAGAAGTCACCCGTGAAGATGGCCTCCTCGGCGTGGGGATTGGGGTTGTAGACGAAGATGGGATACTTGAGGGGAACAGCACACTCATAGTCACGGCAAAGTCCCATGAAGGCCTTGGTAAATTCCTTATCCAGCAGCTCCAGAGCATAGTCCAGCTTTTGCATACTGCTCTTTTCGCCCTCGATGATACAAGTGCCCGAAAGGACGTCATGGAACTGAACCATGGCCATGCGCTTCTGGGCATCGTCGAAGGCGTCGAAATTGTAATTATAAACACCTTCTGCGTCGGCATAGGCACAGATCTTCTCGGTGGTAAGGAGCTTGTTTTCCAGCTCGGCATAACGGTGCTTGAGACGTGCGATAGAGGTGTAGCACTTGACGAAGCAGGGCTGGAGAGCATCGTCCCACACGGCGGAGGGCTTGGATGCGGCGAAGAAAGCCTCGGGGGTGGAGTGGAACACGTGAACACCTTCTGCCTCCTGCTCCTCCATAAAGACGGCCAGCTCGGAAAGATCCTTACGAGATGCGCCGCCGCCGTGGTTGCCCACGCCCCACAGGGCAAAGGCGATCTCCTCGCCTTGGGCGTTCCAAGGCTGCATTTTGCGCTTGACGGCGTTGACTGCGTCGCCCAGATCGTTGGTGTAAATGGTGAGATCATCAAAGCGGGCGGCCTTGATGCTGCTGCCGTCAAAGCCCTTCCACTCCATGTAGTTGGCGGGGAATTCCTTCAGCTCCTTCATGGGGCGGCAGCAGATATAGCCGCTGTAGCCGCACTTGGAAAGGATCTGAACGAGACCCTGGGTGTGGCCGAAGGAATCGAAATTGACGGCTGCCGTGGGGATCACGCCAAACTTCTCCTTGAAGTAGGAGAGTCCCGATTCGATCTGTCGGACAAAGCCCTCTCCCGAGGGAATGTTGCAGTCGGGCTGAACGTACCAGCCGCCCATGACGTGCCACTTCCCTGCCTTGACCAGCCCCTTGATGCGCTCAAAGAGGGCGGGATCGTAGGTCTCCACAAACTCGTAGAGCAAGGCCTCGTTGTGGCAGAAGATGTATTCGTATTCGTCCGCGATCTCGCAGGCGGCGTAGAAGGTGGCGAGAGCGGCTGTGGCGCCCTCGTTCCAGTCCCATTGCCAAACGGGATCGAGGTGGGCATTACAGATCAAATGCAGTTCTTTCATGGTGATTCTCCTTGTTTTCTATATGTGGGAGTATGTAAATGGTAGACCCCTGTGGGGCGGCTCTGACTCGCCACCAGCGGCCATTTGCGCTTGCGCAAATCGGGCTCTGGATCGGGGAGGTTCAACCCGTGTCAACCATATCCCGCGAGGGGGTCATTGGGAGGTTCTTGTGGGGTAGGGGCCCCACATGGGCGATTTATGGCGTCCTCGCTATCATGCGAATATCCCTCGACGGGTCAAGAGATTTCCACTCTCTCCTCGCTGTTCAATTACTTGGCAAATATCTTTTTTGTTAGAAGTTTTGAGGGGTTCCAAGGGGAACTTTTTCAAAAGTTCCCCTTGGCGTACTCCCCATTAGACAATAATTTACCGGTTCAACCACACGGAAATGCGGTTTCTTTCTTCCATCCAATGCTTGCCGCAGGAGGCATAGTCAGTGAGGAGGAGATCGCCGGCCTCGGTCTTGACCGTGAAACGAACGGTCTCGCCTTCCAGAACATCCAGTTGGTTGACAACAAGATGACCGTTATGCAGTACGGGAACCACAGGCGCTTCGATATTGCCGTCCTCCTTCTGCTCATCGCGGGCGAGAGCCAAGGCACCGTAGGTGAAGGCGATCTTGCCGTTCAGTTCGGTGATTTCCACTTCGGGATAACATTCGATCGTGACGCTATCGCCGTCTTTCCATTCACGGGTGAGATCCACGTAGCCGGCTTCCGCGTTTTGGGTTTCGCCGTTCACAGTTACGGTAGGCTCATGGCTCCAGGCGGGAACGCGGAGACGGAGGGTAAAGGTCTCGGGGGTATTCAGCGCGAGGGTAACGGTGGCGTGACCCTCATCGGCAAAATAACCGCTGATGCGGAGGGTAACGGGGTTACCCGCAGGGGTGGTGGCATTGACAGTACCATTGTTGTATTCGTTCAGTACGAAGCCATTATCCTGCGTCATAACGCTGATGAGGGGGAACAGGGCCGTGCCTGCCGCGCCGATACAAGCGCAACAGCCGTAGTAGCCACCGATAGAGAATTTCTTATAGCCACCGATACCGATACCGCGAGCCTTGAAGGTCAGGGGGCTATAGCTATCAAAGGGAACGCCGGGCACGCGGATATTTTCCCCCTTTTCAAGCTGGGGCAGGCCCTCGTAGTTGAGGCTGCCATACAGGGCGTTGAGGGTCGACTGCTCAATGCCCTCGGCGTAAATCACCTTACCCGTCAGACGTAGCAGACGATCCAATAGGCGCATCCAGGTAACGGTGACGCAGGTCTCCTGCATGATGGCCAAAGGCTCGGTCTCCTCGGTCTGCTTGACGGCAGAGTGGTCGAACAGCTCATGGGTACAACCCGCACAGCCAATGATTGTAATGTCTGTTTTACGAACGGCATCCGCAAATTTTTCCACGATATTCAGGTATCTCGTCTCGCCTGTGACCTCATAATAGGCCAGCGCACCCTCGAAATAGGACATCATCTCGTAGGCCTTGACCACGGGATATTCATAGGGCATCTTCTCCCCTGCCTCGGCAAGCGCAAGAAGATTGCCGTCCTTACAGCCGCCGGCCTCCAGGATGTACTGAGCGAAGGACAGGTATTTTTCTTCCTTCGTCAGCTTATAAAGCTCCACGATGGGCTCCAGGATAGAGCTGGAATTGAGGCCGCCCCACCAGGTAGAGGTGTCGAGGATGGACAGCTTATCTTCACCCAGCTTCTCCATGAGGTAGTCCACCTGGCCCTTCAGGGCGGTGATGATCTTCTCCTTGAAGGCCTCGTCGCGGCATATACCGTAGAAGTAGAGACAGCCCACGATCACGTATTTTCTCGTCCACATATCCCAACCGCAGAATTCCTTCTCTTGGGGATACGTTGTGATACGGCCGTCGGCATCCTGTGTATCAAGGATGCCCTTCACAGTCTCGTAGAGGATGTTATACAGCTCTTCGTCAGGAATATATCGGTAGGTAAGGCAGGCACCCCGCATCATCTTGCCGAAATACTCACCGCGCCAGCCAAGATCGAGGTGATCAGGGCGCTCGGTGAAAACGTAAACGAACTTATCCCACAGGGGCTTGTCCATCAGTTGCTTTTTAAGAATGAATACGGCATTTTCGTGAACGGCGTTTTCGTAAACCGCCGCACCGTTCGGCAGATAAGAATAGATATTTTTCATAAAGGCTTCTCCTCCCGGAATATACTTCGGGCTCATTATACCACAGCGTGTCCGAAAAATCAAGAGGGAGAAGTCGCAATTATTTATGCACGCTTCCGGTTTTATCCTCCACGTTTAAATTTCCTGTTGCATTTTTCGGGGCTGTATGATATAATGTTTTTGATAAAGCACTTGCAGCCATTTTTGAGGCGACCTTTATTCTACCTACCGAGGAGGCTTTCCGTGACAGCGTTTTTAACAGAAGATTTTTTGCTTACAACAGAAACTGCCCGCGATCTGTATCATCAGTTTGCCGAGCGTATGCCCATCATTGATTACCATTGCCACGTCAGTCCCAAGGAGATCTTTGAAGACAAGCACTTTGATAACATCACCAAGCTTTGGCTGGGCGGTGATCATTACAAATGGCGTCTCATGCGTTCAAACGGCACAGATGAGTATTACATCACGGGAGATGCACCCGCATACGATAAGTTTATGAAATTCGCCGAAGCTCTGCCGAAGGCCATCGGCAATCCCATGTACCATTGGTGCCATCTGGAGCTGAAACGCTATTTCGGCTACGAGGGTGTTTTGAACGCATCCACGGCTCCCGAGGTGTGGGCTTTGTGCGAAGAAAAGCTGAAGGATCCTGCCATGAGCGTGCGCGGCATCATCAAAAAAAGCGGCGTGAAGTTCATTGGCACCACCGACGATCCCATCGACTCCTTGGAATATCATCGCTTGATCGCCAAGGACAAGAGCTTTGAGACCGTTGTCGGTCCCTCCTTCCGCCCCGACAAAGCACTCAACATTGATAAGGCAGGATGGCTTGACTATATCTCCAAACTGTCCGAGGTATCGGGCGTTGAGATCAACAGCATGGAAGCCTTGAGGACAGCGCTGTCCGCGAGAATGGCCCATTTCAAGACCCACGGCTGCCGCGCCAGCGACCACGGTCTTGACTTCATGGTCTACGCCGAAGCTGACGAGGACACCCTGAACCAAATTCTTGAAAAGGGACTTAGCGGCAAGTCTGTCACCGCCGACGAGGCAGAGGCCTTCAAGACTTCCCTGCTCCTTTTCTGCGGCCGTGAATACACCCGCCTCGGCTGGGTCATGCAGATCCATTACAACTGTCTGAGAAATCCCAATTCCGCCATGCTGGAGCGTCTCGGTCCCGACACGGGCTTTGACTGCATCGGCCCCAACGACGGATGCCGCAAGCTGGCTAAGCTCCTTGACCGTCTGTACCGTGAGAGCGCTCTGCCCCGTACCGTCATCTACAGCCTGGATGCTTCGGACAACGCCTTTATCGACACCCTGATCGGCGCGTTCCAGGGCACCGAGATCCCCGGCAAGCTCCAGCACGGCTCTGCCTGGTGGTTCAACGACAACAAGCAAGGCATGAGAGATCAGCTGATCAGCCTTGCCAACCTGAGTCTCCTCGGTAATTTCGTAGGCATGCTGACCGACTCCCGATCCTTCCTCAGCTACACCCGACACGAATATTTCCGCCGTATTCTCTGCGGCCTCATTGGCGAATGGGTGGAGAACGGTGAATATCCCGCCGACATGGATACCCTCGGCACCATCATCAGCGACATCTGCTACGGCAACGCCAAGCGTTATTTCGGACTTTAATCATATCCGCAAACCAAACAATTGCATTTTAACGGGTGTTTTATGCCGCGGCCAAGCGGCAGCTTTATATGGGAAAATCGTTTTTAACGGCACCGCTTTTGAAGCGGTGTCGCTTTTTTATGGAAAATTTTTCGACAGATTTCTCGATTTTTCGAAAAAATTAACAACAGGTTAACAAAAGCCGACTATAATACAGTTAAACAACCAAAGTTGATTATCTTGAAAACAGGAGGATTTTTTGATGGATCTCAGAATGGTAAAGACCCGAGCCCAGATCAAAGCGGCATTTTTAAAGCTGAGAGAAAAGTGTATGCCCGACAAAATCAAGGTCAAGGACATCTGCGAAATGGCCATGATCAACAAAACCACCTTTTACAATCACTACACAGATTCCGCCCAATTATCCGACGAGATCGACAACAACGCCATTGATCGTGTGATCTCTGATTTTCCCGATCGGGACAAGCTCTTCGAAGATCCCAAGGCATGTATCCTCGGCCTGTTCCGTGCCCTTGAAGGAGAGGCGGATTATCTGAAGATCGTTTTTCGCGGGAAGCAGGACGTTTTGTGCAGCAAGCTGGAGGAGCGTTTCCGATCCATCTATAACTCCATACGTCGGGATGACAGAGACAATATGAAGCTGTCCTTTGCCATCGGAGGATTTACCCGCATCATTAAAGATTACTTGTTCTCCGAGAACAAATGTGATATCCAACAGCTGACCGATACCACCATCCGCATGATGGAAGCGCTGTTCAAGCAGGATCGCTTGCAGAGCGCGGCCACACCTTGATTTTTCTTTGGAGGCAAACTCTATGAACACAAGACAAATCGACGGCAATACGTTCAGACAGATGCTTTTGGGCGGCGCTGAGGGCATCCGCTCCCACATCCGTGAGATCAACGATCTGAACGTCTTCCCCGTCCCCGACGGTGACACGGGAACCAACATGAGCCGCACCATTGAAAGCGGCATCGCCAAGATCTCTCAGGCAGAGCACGTGCTCCTCGGTGATGTGGCTGAGGCCTTTTCCAAGGGTTCTCTGTTTGGCGCCAGAGGCAACTCGGGGGTGATCCTGTCCCAATTTTTCGCGGGACTATGCGGCGCCCTCACAGGCAAGGAGCAGGTCTCGCCCGGAGAATTCTCGAATGCCTATTTGCAGGGCGTCAAGCGCTCTTATTCCGCCGTGGCCAATCCAGTGGAGGGTACCATCCTTACGGTCTTCCGCGAAAGTGCCGAATACGCGGCGGATCATCTGGATCACGACAGTACCCTGGAGGATCTGCTCAGGCTGAACATTGAGGAAGCCGAGCGTTCCCTCTGCAGGACCAAGGAGATCCTGCCCGTGCTGACGCAGGCTGACGTGGTGGACAGCGGCGGTGCCGGCTACCTTTGCATCGCCAAAGGAATGTACAAGGCCCTGTCCGGCGGAAAGACGTTCACTTCTTCCCTGCCGACAGTAGCAGAGACGGAAAAAACGACCGAGGTGAATTACGATCTGTTTACCACCGATTCCATACTGACCTACGGCTATTGTACCGAATGTCTGTTGCGGATCCAGAAAGCCAAGATACATCCCCTCGCTTTGGATGAAAAGGTCATCGTTCGGGAGTTAGAGGCCTTGGGCTGTGAGTCCATCGTTGCCATCAAGGACGGTGATATCCTCAAACTCCACGCGCACACAAGTACCCCCGCCGATATATTGACCCTTTGCCAGAAATTCGGAGAATTTCTCAACGTAAAGATTGAGAATATGTCGCTGCAGCACTCCGAAAAGACCCTGGCCGAGGCTCAGAAAAAAAGCAAGCCGCGCAAGCCCTACGGCGTGGTAACGGTGGCCACGGGAGAGGGCATGAAGGCGTTGTTTGAGACCCTGGGGGCTGACGTGGTGATCAACGGCGGGCAGACGGGCAATCCAGCCGCCGAGGAATTCATCCGCGCCTTTGAAGGGCTGAACGCAGATAAGATCCTTGTCTTTCCCAACAACGGGAATATTTATCTGACAGCCCTCCAGGCGGCAGAGCTTTGGAAGGAGCAAAACGTCACGGTCATTCCCACGAAAACCATCCCCGAGGGGTATGCGGCGCTATCCGTTTACAACTCCGCCGTCACGGATCTCGACGAGCAGATCTCTGCTCTGACCGAAGCCAAGGACGCCGTGGCTTCGGGTGAATTGACCGTAGCCATCCGCGATACGGTGATGGGGGAAGTCGAGGTGAAGGAAGGAGAATATATCGGTATTCTTGACGGAGAGATCGTAACCTCCCATGCCCTGCCCTCCGAGGCGCTGTGCCGCATGATCGGACAGATCGAGGATCTGGATATGCGGGAGCTGATCACACTGTTCGTGGGTGCGAACGTGTCCGACGAGGCGCGGGTCCTGATGACCCAAGCCTTGGAAGAAAGCTTCCGGGATCTGGCGGTGGAGGTTTATATCGGCGGCCAGGAGATCTACGACTATCTTATCGCAGTAGAATAGGAGGAAACGCATATGAATACGTTTAAAATTGCCATTGACGTGATGGGCAGTGACAACGGCCCCGAGATGCTGATCCGGGGTGCTGTCAAAGCCTTGGAAAATCACGAGGATCTGAGTATTGTATTGTTTGGAGACGAGGAGATCATCCATCGGACCCTCGAAGCCTCGGAATGCGACGTGAGCCGCATTGAGGTGGTACACGCATCCGACGTCATTACCAATTACGACAACCCCATGGAGGCCATTTTCAGAAAAACCGACGCCTCCCTCGTCAAAGCCCTCCGGGCATTGGGCGAGCGGGAGGATCTGGTAGGTCTGATCAATGCCGGCAGCACGGGTGCCCTGCTGGCAGGCGCTCTGCGCTACGTTCCTGCCAAGGTACTGAAGCGCCCCGCTTTGGCAGCCCTCCTGCCTGCGGAACAAGGCGGCTTCACTTGCCTTGTGGATACGGGTGCCAATATTGATTGCAACGCCTATCAGCTGGTGGACTTCGCCCACATGGGCTCGGATTTCATGAAGGAATTCTACAATATCAAAGCACCGCGCATCGGTCTTTTATCCAACGGCACCGAGGAGACCAAGGGTAACAAGCTGGTCAAGGAGACCCACGCTCTCCTGAAGCAGGAAACGGATCTGAACTTCATCGGCAATATCGAGGGCAACCGCGCCCTGTCGGGAGATTGCGACGTGCTGGTGGCCGACGGATTTGCAGGCAATCAGATCCTCAAGAGTTCCGAGGGCATCGCTCGACGTATCATCACGGATATCGTCAAATACGCCAAGAAAACGAACAACCCCGAAATCATGAAGCTGGTGGGACACCTCATGGGTATTTACGATTTCAGCGCTTTGGGCGGCGGTATCGTTTTGGGCGCGGGCAAGCCCATCATCAAGGCACGGGGCTCGGCTAACGCCGACGCCATCACCAACACCTCTGCCATGCTTTTGAACATGGTCAAAAATCAAGACTTATTTTACGGAAAGGATTTCAGATAATGGAGATCAAAAGAAAAGTCATGTGCACCTCTACGGGCTGTATCGAATACGCCCCCGAGCGCTACAGAAAGTACGACATTGACATCATTCGTATTCACGTAAATTTCAAGGGTCGGGAATATCTCGAGGGCTTGGATCTGGATCCCGTGGCCTTTTACCGCGAGCTGGAAACCCTGGAGGATCCCAAAAATAATCTTCCCTACACGGCCATGCCCACGAGAGAAGCCATCATGGGGCATTTTGAAAAGGCTTACGCCGAAGGTTATCGGGAGGTCATCGTCATCGCCCTCAGCGCTTATCTGGGCGGAACTTATAACCTCATCCGCCTGATCGCCGAAGAGTTTGCTGACAGAATGAAGATCACGGTCATCGACTCCAAGATCACCTGCTTTGGCGAAGGTCTTTTGGCCATTAAAGCCGCCGAGATGATAGAGGCCGGCATCCCCACCGACACCATCATCAAGGAGCTTCATTGGATGATGAAGCACCAGGAATTCCTCGGCGTGGACGGGAAACTGGACTATCTTATTTACAACGGCCGTCTCAAGGGCGGCAAGGCGCTCATGGGCAAAATGCTGAGCATTTGTCCCGTGGTGCATTTCACGCACGAGGGTGAGCTTTGCGCTCTGCAAAGCGTCAGAACGCCTAAAAAGGCCCTTCACAAGACCTGCGAGGTCCTAAAGGAGCTGATCGGTGACCGCGCCCCCGAGGATTACCTGCTCTGGCACGTCTATACAGGCACCGCTCTGTTGGAGGATCTCATAGAGATCGAAAAGGCCTACGGTATCGAGACAAACCATGAGGCTGTCATCGTCTCTCCCGTCAGCGGATGCCACAACGGCCCCTGGCTGGCAGGCTACGGCCTTGCCTTTTTGCGCCGCGAGGACGAGCCTTTGGAGGAAGACGGCGTATGACGAATGCTGTGCAGATCATTGAAGTCAAGACTCCCAAGCAGCGTCGTGAATTCGTTAACTTTCCCTTACGCCTTTACAAAAATTGTCCTCATTTCGTACCGCCCCTTTATGGCGATGAGATGAAGATCTTCACAGATCAAAACGCTTACGCCGACACCTGTGAGTCCGTCTTTTATCTCGCTCTGCGGGACGGGGAGACCGTGGGACGCATTCAGGGCATCATTCAGCACCAATCCAACGAGCTCCACAATGAAAAGCGGCTTCGTTTCACAAGATTTGACGCCGCCAATGATCTTGAAGCGGCCCAAGCGCTGTTCAACGCTCTGGAGACCTGGGGCTCCCACAAGGGTCTTGATACAGTCTGTGGGCCGCTGAGCTACAGCGATCTGGAGCGCGAGGGACTCCTGATTCAAGGCTTCGACCATCTCTCCACCTTTGAAGAGCAGTACAATTACGATTATTACGCCTCCCTCATCGAGGGCTGCGGATACGGCAAGGAGATCGACTGGCTGGAATTCCGTCTCCGCGCCCCCAAAGAAAAAAACGAAATGCTGGCAAGGGTAGCCGAGCGTGCTTTGGAGCTTTCCAAGCTACACGTGGTTAATGCGGATCAGTTCTCCAAAAAGGCCTACATCGACAAATACAAGGACGGCGTGTTCGAGTGTATCGACAAATGCTACTCCCATCTGTACGGCACCGTTCCCTTCACCGAAAGCATGAAGGCCCAGATCATCGATCAGTTCATGCTCATCATCAACAAAAAATATCTCATCATCATCTGCGACGAAAACGAGAAGGTGGTTTCCTTCGCCCTCTGCTTCCCCTCCTTTGGTGAAGCTTTGCAGAAAAGCGGCGGCCGCCTCACGCCTTTGGCTCTTTTGAGGCTTTTGAAAGCCGTTCGTTCCCCCAAGGTGATAGACCTTGGTCTCGTAGCTATCTTGCCCGAATACCAATCGGCAGGTGTGAACGCCGTGATGCTTCAAAAAATGACCGAATACCTGGAAAGCGGAGAGATCGAATATTTTGAAACCAATCTGAATCTCGAAACCAACGTGCAGGTCATGGCACAATGGAAATACTTTGATGCACAACAGCACAAGAGCCGCCGTTCCTATGTCAAAAAAATACGTTCTTAAAAGCTTAAAAGCAAAGAAAGGAATATCATCATGCTTGAACAACTCAAAGCCATTCTCTCCAAGGTCAATAAAAGCATTGACATGAATAGCGTTACCGAAGATACCCGTCTCATTGAGGATCTGGGTCTGGATTCTCTCTCTATCATGCTTTTTGCTATGGAGATCGAGGCCGCCTTTGATTTCAGATTTACCGAGCCCGTAAAGTTCGTGACGGTAGGCGACGTGTGCCGCTTCCTGGAAGCACGTAAGGCCTGAGACCAAGAAAAAGAAAAACAGGGATACCCGCCGCATGGCGGGTATCCCTTTCTTTTTGCTTGACACAGGATCAGTTGTTATCGAAATTCAGAGTGTTGATGACCTTGCCGTCCTCGGTGATGACGGAAAGGACACAACCTGCCCAGAAGTTCTTGTTGTTCCAGTTGCAGGCTGCCAGCTCCAAGGTGACCTCCTGACCTGCGAACTGCTTCAGGAAGCCGTACTGCTTACCGCTGGAGCAGTACAGGGTGACCTTATTGCCGTCGGCATCGGTCAGATTGCAGTTAGTGTAGTAGGCGGTCTCCTTAAAGTTGACGATAGCCTTCACCACGAAGACGGTGGTGGAGTAATCCACGGAAGCGTCCAGGTTGCGGAAGTCGGCCAGCGTCTTGTCGGTGACAAAGTTAGAGGTGTCGTAAGCGTGGTTGCCGTAATAATTTGCCTCCACGGTAGCACCCGTGATGGCGGTCTGACCTGCGTGGGTGCCGCCCTCGTTGTTATGGAATTTGTCGCGCTTACCCTTGATGACGATCTCCTGGCCGATCTCAATATCAGCGAAGATGGACACATCATTGACAATAACGGCGATCAGTCCCGTCTCATCAATGAGGTAGAAGCCGTTGCGGTTGACCAGGGAGGGGCCAACGATGCCCTTGACGGTCACTTCGGAGTACAGCTCAGCGTTGATAGCATCCTGTACGCTGCCTGCGTCCATGCCCTCGGGAACGGCAACGGTGATCTCAACAGTCTCGGTGGCGGTGTATTCGCCGTAGGTCACGGTGACGGTCACGGTAGCGGTGCCGCTCGCGAGGCACTCCATGACCAGCTTGCCGTCCTGCTCGGTGAACTTCACGGCAGCCTCGTTAGAAGAGGTGTAGGAAACGACAGCGTTTTCAAAGCCCAGCAAAGCAGAGGAGACGGAGGTGGGAAGCTCCATGAGAGGATTACCCGTATACTCGGTCTTGAAGAGATCCATGATGTGGTATTCCAGGACGTACTCGGGTGCCTTGGCGGTATCAAAGGTATAGCCCTCATCGATGACGGCTACGGGGAGGAAGCGGAAGTTGCAGGAGGTGCCGGTGGACTTGGCGTTCAGAGCGGTGATGTAGACGGTGCAGATCTTGCCATCGAAGGCGCGAAGCCACTCAAAGTCATTACCGTTGCACTGAGAATAGGTGTAGTTGCCGGTCTCGCCGTCGATGTCGAAGAAGTAGTAGTTGGTAAAGCCGTTGCCGGGAACCTCCTTGACCAGGGCATTGACCTTGAAGATCTGGGTGGTGATGTTCTCGGTGACGGGGGTGTTCAGAAGCTCCTTGACGGTCATCTCGGTGACACCGCTGAAGTCGATCTCGGAGACCAGCTCGTCATTCTCAACCAAAATGCAGTCGGTCAGCTGGTTGCAGCCCTTGTAGCCGAACTTGTTGGCACCGTCGATCTCGCTGTCCAGGATCCAGTAGTCCTTGGTACCTGCCACGGTAACGGTGTTACCGATCTGTACGCGCTGAGCAGCATCGCCATCGTAAACGTAGATGGAAGCGCCGCCGTTCACGAGGATGAAGCCGCTGGGCTTCATGCCGTTGGCGTAGGTAATGCGGGCAACGACACCGCTGATCTTGAGGTTGGCGCCCTTCTCGGCGTCACGAGCCTCGGTGATGGTGGCGTCAGCGTACTGGGAAACATCAATGTTGCTTTGATTGTTGACGTACTCGATCAGGCGGGCGTTCTTGATCTCCTTGGTGCCGTTGTAGTTCTGGAGAATACAATGAACCAGGACCTCGTCGCCCTTGACAGGCTTGTACTCAAACTGAGAGTAGCCGATAGAGCCGTCTGCGCTATACATACCGTAGATGGAGATGGTGCCGGTCTCGTCACCAATGATCATGGCACCGTATGCGCCGTTGGTTACGGTCTGGACGATACCGCGGACGTAGTAGCGCTCGGAAGTGGTATAGCCGGCTTCATCACCGCACAGCGCCAGAGCCTCGGCGACGGTAAGAACTCTATTGGGATCCTTCTCGCCGCAAACGCTACAAGCGCCATCGGCGAAGCTGTGGCCGGTTGCGGCAGTCTCGTCACCCTTGTAGGTGTCGCCGCAAGCGCAGGTGTAGATGGTAAAACCGCCCTCGGTACAAGTGGGAGCGGTGACAGCGGCCTCGTAGTTGTGGCCGGTAGCCGCGACCTCGTCAGAGTTGTAGGTTTCGCCGCAAGCACAGGTGTAGGTGGTGTATCCGACCTCGGTGCAGGTGGGCGCGGTAACGACGGTCTCGAATTTATGCTCGTGGGGAGTAACCACCACGGTGTACTCGCGAAGGGTATGGAGCTCGTCACCAATTTTGACGACGAACTTGACGTTGTGTTCACCTACGGTAAACCAAGCGACCAAAAGCGCGCCCTTGAAACGGGAAGCGTTGGAAGCGCCCATCTGGGTAGCAACAGCCTTAACGTCATCACCTGCGGCAACCGTATAGTCAGGATTGATGATGGGATCGCCGTTGTCGATGATATAACCAAACTGGAAGTCCTCGGTGTTGAGCGCAACCCAACCCCAGTCGATCAAATAAGGATAGTCACCCAGGGTATAGTTGACGACGCCGTTGAAATCGGTGTAGTGGCCGGGAGCAAAGATATCCGTGCCCTCGATCTTGTTGAACTCAATGTCGCCATAGTACATCTCGTCCTGAGAAACGTGGACCACAGCGGGATCCTCGGGCTCAACGGGCTCGGTGGGAGCTTCCGTGGGCTCCTCGGTATCATCAAAAATGATCAGCTCCGTCTCCGTCTCGGAGGGCACATCAGTGGGTTCTTCCGTGGGAGCTTCGGTGGTTTCTTCAGTGGGAATTTCCGTAGGAGCTTCGGTGGGTGCTTCAGTAGGCGCTTGGGTGAGTGCTTCGACGGTGGTCTCCTCGGGCTCGTTGTTTTCCTTGTTGCAGGAAATCAGCAAAATAGAGACGAGCGCAAGCAGAGCCATCACAAGTGCCAGCATTCGCAGGCGGGAAAAAGCGTTAGACTTCATGGGATACCTCTCTCTTTATTAAATTTATTGCAACTATTATATTACTTTTTTCGACATCTGTCAATACTCTAAAAGCCGAAGTTACCAAATCTCTGCAGTTGCTTTCCGTGCAAAATCAACAGTACCCTTCCCGCCAAGCCCTTGTTCCATGCTTTCCGCAAAGATTTTTATCGTCGGTTTTCGATTTTTTTACCCGCCGTTGAGATTTGGAAAAAATATTTATAAGATTTTTTGATTTTTTTCGATTTTGCTATGGATTTTTTAAATGTTTTATGTTATAATGGAAGGCGATCATTTGATACATTATTATCGGGAGGTTACTTTCAAATGAAAAAGAAATTGACAACAGTCGTATTCCATGGTACGCCCGAGCAGGAGCAGCAGCTCATCGCTGTCATTGACAAGTACAAAGACGTCAAGGGCAAGATGATGCCTATCCTGCAGGAAGCACAGGCCATCTACGGCTATCTGCCCATCGAGGTGCAGAAAATCATCGCCGAGCGCACCGGTATTTCTCTGGAAGAGATCTACGGTGTCGTCTCCTTCTACGCACAGTTCAAGCTGAACCCTGAGGGTGAAGTGGCTGTGGCAGTCTGTCTCGGTACCGCTTGCTACGTCAAGGGCTCCGGCGACATCATCGAGGAATGCTCCAGAATTCTGGGTGTTCCCGTAGGCAGCACCTCTGCTGACGGCAAGTATTCTCTTGAAGCTACCCGTTGCATCGGTGCCTGCGGTCTGGCTCCTGTCCTGACCATCAACGGCGAAGTTTACGGCCGTCTGGTTGCTAAGGATATGGCCGGCATTCTGGCAAAGTACATGTAATTTTCATCCCGCTGACAGGAGCTTGGCTATATGAAGATTTCTGTAATCAAGGAACTGCTTGATGCCGAAGTCGTTTGCGGTGAGGAAAACCTCGATCACGAGGTCCATTCCGCTTGCGGCAGCGATATGATGAGCGACGTGCTCGCTTACGTAAAGGATCAGGCGGTACTGCTCACGGGCCTTGTGAATCCGCAGGTCATCCGCACGGCTGAGATGATGGACATGGTGTGCATCGTCTTTGTCCGTTCCAAGACCCCGTCGGAGGAAATGATCCGTCTCGCAAAGGAATCCGACATGGTGATCCTTTGCACCAAAATGAGAATGTACGAGGCGTGCGGTAAGCTCTACCTCGGCGGACTCGGCGTAAGTACGGTGAAGTAATATGAATGAGGCAGTAAGATTTCATTTTGTGGTGGACGGAGAGGACTTTACCTCTGCGGGGCAAGCCTCGGTGCAGGTGAAGAAAAATCTGCGCAGACTGGGCATCCCCCCCGAGACCATCCGCAAAATATCCATCGCTATGTACGAAGGAGAGATCAATATGGTCATCCACGCAGGCGGCGGAGAGGCGGAGGTTCTCGTATATGAGGACCGCATCGAGATGATCCTTACCGACCACGGTCCCGGCATCGCAAATATCGAGCAGGCCATGACCGAGGGCTTTTCAACAGCCCCCGACAACGTGCGCTCTCTCGGCTTCGGTGCAGGCATGGGACTTCCCAACATGAAGCGCTATACCGATGGCATGACGATAGACTCCGTCGTAGGTGAGGGTACAACCATCACCATGACCGTCAACCTGGGTTGATCCAAGGCTGTCTCTCCGCCATCAAAAATTTCGGCATGACCGGGAAAGGAGACACGGGTGCTATGAACTCGTATGAACATTCGGTATCTCTTGACCTATCGCGCTGTACGGGATGTACGGCTTGCCTCAAGCATTGTCCCACCGAGGCCATCCGCATCAAGGACGGCCACGCCGTGATCAACCCTGAGCGCTGTATCGACTGCGGCATCTGCATCAAGACCTGCCCCAGCAAAGCCAAAAAGGCTACCTACAGCCGTCTGGACAAGGTGCTGAAGCGCAATTATAAGATCGCTCTACCCGCGCCTACCTTATACGGGCAGTTTGAGGATCTTGACGACGTTGACTTCGTTTTGCAGGGCCTCAAGGACATCGGCTTTGATGACGTATTTGAAGTCTCCAAGGCCGCTGAGCTTGTCTCTGCATATACCCGTCTGTATTTGAAAACAGAGGGTATTCCCAAGCCCGTCATCAACTCCGCCTGTCCCGTCGTACTCCGTCTGATATCCCTGCGGTATCCTACCTTGAAGGAACATATCATGCAGCTCCTGCCCCCCATGGAGATCGCGGCCAGACTGGCCCGCGAGCGCGCCATGAAGGAGCATCCCGAGCTTACCCGCGAGGATATCTGCGTATGCTTTATCTCTCCCTGCCCCGCTAAGGTCAGCTATGTCCGAAACGGGTTCGGAGATTACAAAAGCGAAGTGGACGAGGTGCTGTCCATCAGCGACGTCTACTTCAATCTTATCAACGTCATGCGCCGTGCGCGTCAGCCCGAGCCGCTTTCCGAATCAGGTGTGATCGGTATCAGCTGGGCCACCACGGGCGGTGAGGCCTCCGCCTTGTTCAACGACAAGTATTTGGCGGCCGATGGCATTGAAAACGTCAACCGAGTGCTTGAGCAGTTGGACAACGGCAACATCTCGGGTCTTGAATTCGTCGAGCTCAACGCTTGCCCCGGCGGGTGTGTGGGCGGCGCCATGGTGGTGGAAAACCCCTTCGTTGCCAAAGCGAGACTCCAGACCCTCAGACGTTATCTGCCCGTTTCCCAGGCTGTACTGAAAGGTGACGAACGGGAATACATTCCCGAAAACTATTTCTTTGATGAGCTTCCTACGTATCTGCCCATTCAGCGGCTCAGCGCCAACTTCGGAGAATCTCTCCGTATGATGGCCGTGATCCAGAAGCTGCACGAGGCGCTTCCCGGCATCGACTGCGGTGCTTGCGGCGCCCCCAACTGCCGTGCCTTTGCCGAAGACGTGGTCTGCGGCAGAGTGCCTGAAGACGGTTGCGTTCTTCTGCAGAAGCAACAGCTGGAGGTACTGCTGAAATCCAAGGAGGAGGAATTGAACCGTGACTGTAAATGAACTGATCAAAAGCCTCTCCCTGGTGCCCGTCACGTTGCCCGACGGCGACCGTGAGGTGGAAGGGGTATACATCGGAGATCTGCTCAGCTGGGTCATGGGGCGCGCTCAGAGCGGCAACGCTTGGGTCACCATCATGTCCAACCTGAACATCGTGGCCGTAGCCACCCTGGCCGACGTGTCCTGCATCATCCTTGCCGAGGGCGTTACCCTTGACGAGCAGGTGAAGCGCACTGCCGAATCCAAGGACGTCAATATCCTGTCCACCGACAAGACCGCCTTTGAGGTGGCCTCCGCTTTGGCAGGGCTGGGATTATGAACCGCTATTACTACGATTTTCACATTCATTCCTGTCTCTCCCCCTGTGCCGACAACGACATGACCCCGAACAACATCGCGGGCGTGTGTGCTTTGGCCGGGCTCCAGATCGCCGCTCTTACCGACCACAATTCCGTAAAGAATTGCCCCGCCTTTTTCAAGGCGGCCAAGAAACAAGGCATCATTCCCATCGCGGGAATGGAGCTGACCACCGCAGAGGACATCCACGTGGTGTGTCTCTTCGAGCAGCTTTCGGATGCCATGGCCTTTGGAGACGCGGTGGACAAGCGGCGCATCCGCATCAAAAACCGAGTGGACATTTTCGGCGACCAGATCATCATGGACGGAGAAGACGAGCCCATGGGTATCGAAGAAGATATGCTCCCCAACGCCACCACCCTTTCTCTTGAAGAGGTGCCACCGCTGGTGGAAGCCTTCAACGGCCTGTGCTTCCCTGCCCACGTGGACAGAGAGGCCAACGGCATCATCGCCATTCTTGGTACGGTCCCCGAAACACCGCATTTTGATTGCGCTGAACTGAGAGACTATGATAAAAAGGAAGAATATCAAAGCAAATATCCCATTTTAAAAGAAAAACTGATCTTGTGCGGATCAGATGCCCACTATCTGTGGGACATCCGTGACGCCAATACCTATTTCGATCTGGAAGACGAGCCCTACAGCGGCGACTTCGTGCGTCACCAACTCTTTTTGCGCCTGAAAGGAGGCTTGTGATGAAAGAGCTATCACTCAACGTGCTTGACATCGCCAAGAACTCCGTCAAGGCCAAGGCGACGCTGATCGGCATCTCTCTCGTGGAAGAAGGTAACCAGCTGACCATGACCATCACCGATAACGGCTGCGGTATGAAGCCTGAGGTGGTCGCCACGGTCATGAACCCCTTCTACACCACCCGCACCACCCGCAAGGTGGGCATGGGCATTCCCCTGCTCATACTGGCCGCGGAGCAGACGGGCGGCAGCGTGACCATTGAATCTCGCCACGAGGAAGCATATCCCGAGAACCACGGCACCGTGGTCACGGCTACGTTTTTCACCGACCACATTGATTTCACCCCCATCGGAGATCTGGTCTCCACCATGGAGACGCTCATCATGGGTTCTCCCGACATCGACTTCACCTTTCTGCACGATCAAAACGGACAGAAAGTGGAGCTGGACACAAGACAGCTTCGCGAGGTGCTGGGAGACGTCCCTTTGGACAGTTATGAGGTCATTCAGTGGATCGGAGAATATCTGCGGGAGCAATACCGGCCTGCAGATGAAACTGTGTAATCAAAAAATTTGATATACCAACGAAAGGAATTTGAACATCATGAAATCTTTGGCAGAACTCGCTGCGATCAGAGAGAAGATGAAGGACAAGGTGGTCCTTCGTGAGGGTACCAACGATACCCGTATCGTTGTCGGCATGGCAACCTGCGGTATCGCGGCAGGCGCCCGTCCCGTGCTGAGCGCTTTTGTGGAAGGCGTGAACCGTGAGGGTCTCGCAAGCTCCGTTACCGTTTCCCAGACCGGTTGTATCGGCATTTGCCAGTACGAGCCCGTTGTCGAGGTATTCCAGCCCGGCAAGGAAAAGGTCACCTACGTCAAGATGACCGCCGAGAAGGCAGAGAAGGTCATCGCAGAGCATATCAAGGGCGGCAAGGTAGTTGAGGAATACACCTACGCCAAGAATGTATAACGGAGGTAAGTAAACTATGATTCGTGCACATGTATTATGCTGCGGCGGTACGGGTTGTACCTCGTCCGGCAGCCAGAAGATCCAGGAAGCATTCGTTCGTGAGATCGAAAAGCAGGGTCTTGCAGAGGAAGTTAAGGTCGTTCAGACCGGTTGCTTCGGTCTTTGCGCTCTGGGTCCCGTCGTTATCCTCTATCCCGACGGCACCTTCTACTCTCGCGTGACAGAGTCTGACGTTGCCGAGATCGTGTCCGAGCACCTGCTCAAGGGCCGTCCCGTGGAGCGTCTGGTTTACAACGACGTCGCTGAGGGTCACGAGGCTACCGAGTCTCATTCTTCCCTGAACGACACCACCTTCTACAAGTCCCAGCACCGTCTGGCTCTGCGTAACTGCGGCGTCATCAACCCTGAGAACATCGAGGAATACATCGCCATGGACGGTTATGCCGCTCTGGGTAAGGTGCTCACTGAAATGACCCCCGACGATGTCATCCAGACCATTCTGGATTCCGGCCTGCGCGGCCGCGGCGGCGGTGGATTCCCCACCGGTCTGAAGTGGAAATTCGCCAGCGGTAATCGCGGCAACGTGAAGAAGTACGTTGCTTGTAACGCCGACGAGGGTGACCCCGGTGCGTTCATGGACCGTTCCATCCTGGAGGGTGACCCCCACGCTTTGATCGAGGCTATGGCCATCGCTGCTTACGCCATCGGCGCTGACGAGGGTTACGTATACGTTCGTGCCGAGTACCCCATCGCCGTTAACCGTCTCCAGATCGCTATCGATCAGGCAAAGGAATACGGCCTCCTGGGCAACGATATCTTCGGTACCGGCTTCAACTTCGACCTGAGCATCCGTCTCGGTGCAGGCGCATTCGTCTGCGGCGAGGAGACCGCACTCATGACCTCCATCGAGGGTAACCGCGGCGAGCCTCGTCCCCGTCCTCCCTTCCCTGCAGTTAAGGGTCTCTTTGGTCAGCCCACCGTTCTCAACAACGTGGAGACCTACGCCAACATTCCTCAGATCATCCTGAAGGGCGCTGACTGGTTCAATAAGATCGGTACCGAGAAGTCCAAGGGTACCAAGGTATTCGCTCTTGGTGGTAAGATCAACAACACCGGTCTGGTAGAGGTTCCTATGGGTACTACCCTGCGCCACATCATCGAAGAGATCGGCGGCGGCATTCCCAACGGCAAGAAGTTCAAGGCTGCCCAGACCGGTGGTCCTTCCGGCGGTTGTATCCCTGCTCACCTCATCGATACCCCCATCGACTATGACAACCTGATGGCCATCGGCTCCATGATGGGCTCCGGCGGTCTCATTGTCATGGACGAGGATACCTGTATGGTAGATATCGCCCGCTTCTTCCTGGACTTCACCGTAGACGAGTCCTGCGGTAAGTGTACCCCCTGCCGTGTCGGTACCAAGCGCCTGCTTGAGCTCCTCGACAAGATCATCGCAGGTAACGGCGAGATGGAAGATCTCGACCGCATGGAAGAGCTTTGCAACTACATCAAGTCTGCTTCTCTCTGCGGCCTGGGTCAGACTGCTCCTAACCCCGTCCTCTCTACCCTGAAGTACTTCCGCGATGAGTACGTAGCTCATATCGTTGACAAGAAGTGTCCCGCAGGCGTGTGCAAGTCGCTCCTGCAGTTCAAGATCGACGCTGATAAGTGTATCGGTTGCGGTAAGTGCGCTAAGCAGTGCCCTGCAGACGCTATCACCCGTACCGATTACATCGCTCCCGGCCATAAGCTGGCTTCCTTCACCATTGATACCGGCAAGTGCGTCAAGTGCGGCGCTTGTATGAGTGGTTGTAAGTTCGGCGCGATTTCCAAGTCTTGAGAAAGGAGAACTTTGAACCATGGAAACTGTAAATATTAAAATCAATGGTAAGGACTACGAGGTTGCCAAGGGCTCTACTGTCCTTGAGGCTGCCCGTGCCGCCAAGATCGATATTCCCACTCTGTGCTACCTGAAGGACATCAACGAGATCGGCGCTTGCCGTCTCTGTCTCGTGGAGGTCTCTGAGGGTGGTAAGCCCTACCGTATGGTCACCGCCTGCGTTTACCCCGTATCCGAGGGTATGTCCGTGCTGACCAACACTCCCAAGATCGTTGCTTCCCGTAAGATGAACCTGGAGCTGCTCCTGTCCAACCACGACATGAGATGCCTCCAGTGCGTCCGTTCCACCAACTGCGAGCTGCAGACCCTCTGCAACCAGTACGGTGTGAGCGTGTCCAAGTTTGGCGGTGCCCGCAACGAGTATGAGATCGACGACAGCTCCTTCTCCATCATCCGCGACAACAACAAGTGCATCCTTTGCCGTCGTTGCGTGGCTATGTGTAAGAACGTTCAGGGCGTCAGCGTCATCGGTGCCAACGACCGTGGCTTCGACACCCACATCGCTTCTCCCATGGAGAACCCCCTGGGCGGTACCTCCTGCATCAACTGCGGCCAGTGTATCGTCGCTTGCCCTGTTGGCGCTCTGTATGAGAAGGACGACACCGATAAGGTCTTCGCCGCTCTCGCAGATCCCTCCAAGCACGTGCTCATCTGCACCGCTCCCTCCGTTCGTGCTCAGATCGGTGAGTGCTTCGGCTACGAGCCCGGCACTGACTGCGAAGGCAAGATGGTCGCCGCTATCAAGCGTCTCGGCTTTGACGGCGTTTACGACATGAACCTCACCGCTGACCTGACCATCGTTGAGGAAGCTCACGAGCTGATCAGCCGCATCCAGAACGGCGGCGCTCTGCCCATGATCACCTCCTGCTCTCCCGGTTGGATCAAGTTCTGCGAGCACTACTTCCCCGAGATGACCGAAAATCTCTCCACCTGCAAGTCTCCTCAGCAGATGTTCGGCGCTGTGGTCAAGACCTACTACGCTGAGAAGATGGGTTGGGATCCCAAGGACATCTTCTTCGTGTCCGCTATCCCCTGCACCGCCAAGAAGTTCGAGGTGGGCAGACCCGGTCAGTCCGCTGCAGGTGTACCTGACGTTGACGTGGCCATCACCACCCGTGAGCTGGGCCGCATGATCCAGAAGGCCGGCATCGACTTCAAGAACCTGGACGACGAAGCCTTCGATCAGCCCTTCGATATCGGTTCCTCCGCAGGCGCTATCTTCGGTGCTCCCGGCGGCGTGGTGGAGGCTGCTCTCCGCTATGCTGCAGAGCTCATCCTCGGCACCAAGCTGGAGTCCGTGGAATTCCCCGAGGTCCGTGGCGTAGAGGGCATCAAGGTTGCTTCCTACAAGCTGGGTGACATGACCGTCAACGTAGCCGTTGCTTCGGGCACCGGCAATGCCAAGACCCTGCTCAACAAGGTCAAGGCAGGCGAGCTTGACGTTCAGTTCATCGAGATCATGGCTTGTCCCGGCGGTTGCGTCAACGGCGGTGGTCAGCCCATCCAGCCCGCTTCCGTCCGTGCAGCTATCGACCTGCGCGCCGTCCGTGCCGCCGTTCTCTACAACGACGACAAGGCTTGCGATCTCCGTAAGTCTCAGGACAACTCCGGTGTCAAGGTGCTGTACGACGAGTACTTCGGCGAGCCCAACAGCGAAAAGGCTCACCACATCCTGCATACCCACTACATTAAGCGTGGTCTGTAATTAAATTTCAGGGGAGAAGTCTTCACGGCTTCTCCCCTGTTTTTTACAATTCTATATAACCCAAAGAGCACGGGGCGATCCAGCATCGTTCCGTGCTCTTTTATAGGCTTATTTGTTTTTTGAGGGCAAGAGTGTACGGCTACGGTAGGCGCCTGCCGTTTCTCCGGTGATCGTGTGAAAAAGGCGAGAGAAATAGTAAATATCGGGAATACCCACAGCGGCGGCGATATCGCTGATGGAACGGTTGGTGCTACTGAGCAGAAGCTGAGCGTGGCGAATACGAACACGGTTGACATAGTGACTGGGAGATTCCCCGAAATATTCGTTGAAACGGCGGTACATGGCCGAGCGGGAGCAATGCAGAACGCGGGAGAGGTCATCGGGGGTGATGGTCTGCATATAGTGGTTCTCCACATAGCTTCGCAAGCGGATGATCTCTTCGCTGACTTGGCTCTTAGGCATGGCATTTTCCAGTAATATTTCCACGATGCGGTGAAGCGCGGGAAGCTTGCGGAGCAAACGTTCCTCATGCGCGATCTGCCTGAGAAGGTCGTATATTTCATTGTTGTAAGCGGGGGGCAGGAGGACGGGAAAAGCATAGAGATCGTCCAGCTTATAGAGGCGGTTGATCTCCACGTCGAGGAATACCCAGTGGGCGTCCATGGTCCCGTCGGTGGAGGGAATATGAAAGATACGCTGGCTGACCTGCCGCGGAGCAATAAAAACGCCCATATCACCTGTTTCGACTTCGGGGGAGCCGTCCACCGATATACGGTAAGATCCTCGGATGCTCTGCACTACCGAGAGCATGGGCAGGGTCTTTTCTTCTGTTTCGGCGGAAACGCTGCTGTGAGTAAAGCCGCCTGTCACGTGGTCACATACGCAAATAGAACGTATCTCCATACCCTCACCTCCTTTTTCTTTTATGATACACGACACGCCGCTGATTGTCAAGGGGTTTTGAAAATTTTATACATTGTGTCAAAAATGAATTTTTCTTTATTGGCTATGGACTTTTCGTGATGACTTTTATTTCGTGGGATTTTTATACAAACAGTCGGTAAAATAGTGAATTGATTTTTCTTATCATTATTGTTATACTGAGTATAGCAATATGTCCAATTTGTTAAATGAAAGGACGTCTCACCATGAAGCATTTGAACAAAAGACTTCTGTCTGCCCTGTTGGCCACCGTCATGGTGCTGTCAGCCATCATTCCCCTGGCCATCCCTATGGTAGGTGCCATGGACTTGGCAGAGTACGAGCAAAAAACTTACTACAAAAATGGCGCCTCTCCCATGAGCGGCGCGCCTAAGACCGTGACTCTCTCCACGGCATCTGCGCCCGTGCAGAATGAGAAAAACTACACCCTCTCTCTGGACGGCATCTGGAAGATGACCTCCACGGGTAAGGTATCCGACTTGGCAAGCGGAAAGGGCTGGGAAAAGGCCTACGATGCCAAGGTGCCCGGGAGCATCTATACCGCTCTCATGGATGCTGGAGTCATTGATGATCCCTACGTGGGTGACAACATGAAGCGCGCCAATAAGTACAGCGAGAAGAGCTGGTACTTCCTCCGCACCTTTACCTACGAGGGCAAGGGTGAGCGGGTAGAACTGGCCTTTGACGGACTTTGCAACGTGGCGGATATTTATCTCAACGGAAGTAAGATCTCCTCCCACGAGGGTATGTTTGGCGGTCCTTACGTTGATGTGACCGACACCATCAAGAAGGGCGAAAACACCCTGATGGTACATCTCTATCCGGCCAAGTATTACGCCAACACCGTGGTGTTCAACTGCTCCTACGGCTGGCATTACGCCAAGCTCTATCCGCTGGGTATCTGGCAGTCGGTAGCCGTACGGGATATCCCCTCGGTGACCCTGGATTCCCCCTTCATCACCACGACGGATCATACCAAAGGTACGGTGGATCTATCCATTGAGCTGGATAAAAACAACGGTTCTTCCCTCTCGGGTGAGCTGACGGTGAGCTTTACCCCCAAGAACTTTGAGGGCAAGACCTCCTACTTCACCCAGACCGTCTCGGCGGGGAACGTGGATTCCACCACCCTGCGTTACCGTTGCAACATCCCTGACTTCAAGCTCTGGTGGCCGAACGGCTACGGTGAGCAAAATCTCTACACCATGAAGGTGACCTTTGAGGCTGCCGACGGCACCGTTTCCTATGCTGAATCGGATTTTGGTATCCGCACCCTGGACTACAAGGCCCTCCCTGCAGGAGAGAGTCAGAATACCTACAATCGAGTATTCGTTATCAACGGCAAGGAGATCTACATGAAGGGCGCGGGCTGGTGTACCCTGGACTCCATGATGCGCTTCACCCGAGAGGACTACGACCGTATCCTCTCCCGTGCCAAGGATGCGGGCATCAACTACTTCCGCGCCTGGGGCGGCGGCCTCGTGGAGACCGAGGAATTCTACGATCTCTGTGACGAGTACGGCATTTGCGTCTATCAGGAGTGGCCCTGCTGCTGGGACAGCACCAATACCCAGCCCGCCGACGTACTGTACGAGACCGTCATTTGGGGCGCCAAGCGGCTCCGCAACCGCGCGTCCCTGGTGGTCTGGGGCGGCGGCAACGAGGGCGCGGCTCCCTACAGCGACAAGGTACTGAACAACATCGGCAAGCTGACCTACGAGACCGACGGCCCCAGAGATTTCTGGCGGCAGGACGGCGGTACGGGCGGCACGCAGATCACTCACGATCACATATGGTGGTCAGGCGCTTCCCCCGAGCATTATATTAAAACCTACTCGAATATGCTCAACGTCAACCTCACCGAGTACGGTCTGGGCGGCATGATGAACCCGGATTCCATTGCCAAGTATGCCACCGCCGAAGAGATGGCCGAGTGGCCCGTCAATCAGAAGGGCGTGATCTCCTACCATACCGCTACCTTCAACGGCTACGAGGGCTGGACTCCTTCGCCTCACGGCTACGATATCGACACCCATCTGCATTACGCCTCCATGTTCCTCAAGGTGGATTCGCTGGAGGATCTGGTACGTGGCTCTCAGATGGCGCAAGCACAAGCTGATTATCTCCCCGCCATCAATGCCCGTATCAATTACCCCTATAGCTCCATGAACGTGGTCTACAAGCTGAACGATAACTATCCCGGTGCCTCCTGGGCCATCGTGGACTGGTACGGCGCCCCCAAGATCGCCTACTACATGATGCAGGACGCTTACCGTTCCCTCATGGCCGCTCCCAAGACGGATCACTACAACACCTACAACGCCGCAGGGGAGTCCCAGGCTTTGACTCTGCCAATTCATATTCTCGACGATTTGGATGCGCTCAAGGGCAAGAGCTGGTCTGTCAAGGTCACGGCCTACGGCGAGGATCTGACGGTTGTCAAGACCCAGACCTTCGAGGGCAAGGGCTCTGTTGGTACTGCCGGCAAGGTCGGCGATTTTGAACTCACTTCGGAACAGACCGATCACACACCCCTGACCGTGACGGTAGAGCTCTACGTGAACGGCAAATATATCAACCGCACCTTCGTGTACTTCAATTACGAGTACGAGCCCGGCAGTCTCTTCTACCTGCCCCGCACGTCTCTGACCTACTCGGTCAGCGGAAATACCGTCACCGTCAAGAACACGGGGGATCTCCCTGCCTTGGGTGTGGAGATCCTGACCGCCGATACCGCCGCCTTCGTGACCGAGGATAACTTCTTCTTCCTGGTCGCGGGGGAAACCATGACTTTGACAGTCAACGACGGTAAGCTTGTCGAAGGCGTGACCTGCTTCAACCTGAAAAACACCGCCGACAAGGTGGCCCCCTCCGTCCCTGACAAACTCAAGGTCAGCGACGTGGCCTGCGACTCTGCCACCCTCTCCTGGACGCCTTCTGCCGACGAGGGCGGTCTGTTTGGCTACAACGTCACCGTTACGGCTCCCGACGGCACCATGACTACGCATTTCGTGCAGGATTGCGACAACTCACTGAAGCTGACGGGACTTTCGGAAGTAACAAAGTACACCTTTACGGTGGAAGCGCTGGACAATGGCGGCAACAGATCAGGCGCGTCGTCTGTCAAGAGTTTTACAACGCTTCCCGACCGCACCCGTCCCACTCTACACACCGCTGTCTTTGGGGAAAACAACACGGTCATCCTGACCTTCTCTACCCCTATGAGCCGTGACCGCGCCGAGGATGCGGCTTACTATATGCTGAGCAACGGCGCGACCGTCAAAGCAGCCGCCCTTTCGGCCGACGGGCTGACTGTGACGCTGACCTGCGAGGATATCGACGAGTCCAAGGCCTACACCGTGGGCGTCATCGGCCTCACCGATACCAAGCACGCACACAACAGCATCGGTTTTGCTTCGGCCGCCGTGGAGCGCGGACTCTACCTGTCTGTGGACTTCGAGCAGGACGAAAACGGCTTTGTCTATGCAGGCGGCGCCATCTCGGGCCTTCTGGAAAAGATCGCTGCCGAACCCACCTTCACCGACAAGGGACATATCGGCAGGGCTCTGGCCGCAGGTGCGGGCGTTCAGCTCCGTGAGGTTCCGTACACCTTCGGTGAGGGAAAGACCATCACCATGTGGGTGAATGGCAAAGCCTCCTCGGGATACAATGTCCTGATTTCCAAGGGCCCCAAGACGGCGGGACACTTCGAATTCTATACCAAAGACGGAAATATGTATTTCTTCGCACCCGATCTGGGGGACTACTCCCTTGGATTTAATTTGAACACGCTGGATGAAGGCTGGCATCAGCTTGCTTTCGTTTGGCAGAATCACTCCATCACGATTTATGCCGACGGCAAGGCTGTGGGCGGTTGCTCGGCCAAGGCCGCCGTTACGGAGACAGTAGAGACCATCGCCTTTGGCGGACAAACCGACGGCAGTATGGCCTTCGGCGGCACCTTGGATACGGTGCGCCTTTACGACCGAGCCCTGACCGCCGAAGAACTTGTAGTCAATTCCAAGCACGAGAGCGCATACGCCGAGGCTACAGGTAACGATATCGGCAAGGCACAGAAAACCGACTTTGATTTTTCCGATGGCTCTACCGTCAATCTTTGGTTCAATGCCGATACCATTCCCTCGGATTTCGGCATCCTCATTGCCAAGGGAACCAAGGCGACAAACCGTCACTTTGAGATCTACACCGAGGCGGGACAGCTCCGCTTCTATGCTCCTGCCGCCAACGGCGGTCATCCCATCGCCCTGAATATTGACCTGCGCGCTTACGTGGGCGGCTGGCATATGCTGACCGTGGTACATACCGACGGTAAGTTTGAGGTTTATATGGATGGTGTGCATCTCCACTCTATCGCCGCCGACTTTACTCTGGCATCGGGCAGTGATACCTACTACTACGGACGTCTCGTGGAGGGCGGCTTTGACTTCATCGGTAAGATCACCGAGGGTGAGCTCACGAATGAAGCTCTGACCTCTGAGGCTATCATGGCACGCTACGAGGCCCACCTTGTCATGCCTGAGCCCGAGGGCGGCATTCATGTGGAACAGCCCGTCATCACCCTGCTTCCCGGGGAGACCGCACCCCTGGGCATCACGGCCTTAGGCGAGACCAGGCTGCAGCTGACCGTCACAGGTGACGCCGCCAAGCTCAAGGACGGCACCTTGACCGCCGAAAAGGTGGGTGAGACCTTGATCTATGCCCTGTCCGAGGATGGCCGCTATATCGGCGGCGTGGTGGTTCAGGTGGTGGAATCCATCCCCGAGGACACCACCGAGCCCGATATCGACAAGCCCGACGAGCCCATGGACACAAGCACGCCCGATACCGATGCGGCCACTCGTCCTCCCATCAGCGGAGACATCACAAGTGAGCCTGCCAACACCGCCGCAGATACCGACAAGCCTGCCGAGGGCGGCTGTAAGTCTGCCGTGTCCGCATCCCTGTGGGCACTCTTCCTTGCCATGAGCGGCGCTTGGTTGGCTCTCCGCAAAAAAGCACACACCTGATGAGCTTCTAATGAAAGGAACTTATATGAAATTCTATACTGTCTATAAAGACCCCCGCCCCGTGCGGCTCTCCGAGTCCACACGGCAGTTTGCTTATGAATCCCTGGAGCTTCACGCTTACGGCTTGGAGGCCATGAAGACCCCTGCCGTGACCATGGATCACATCGAGGGCTTTGCCGAGATGACTCCTTTGGAGAAGGAACGGCTGATCCTGCGAGAGATCGCCGAGAAGGCACCTGTGCCGCTCCGATACGGGGAGCGATTGTGCGGCGGCGCGCGGCTGGGCTTGGCCATTCATCACGTCATCCCCGCCACCTTTGAGGGGAATGTGGTTTTTCCCTCGGTCAGCCACTTAACCATTGATTTTTCCATGATCCTCAACGAGGGTCTGAGCGGCATCCGCCGCCGTGTGGAGGCGTCTCTTAAATCCTACAAGGGAACCGAAAAAGAAGCCTTTCTTCTCAACTGTATCGCCGCGATAGACGCCTACGAGCATTGGCACGGACGTTACGTGGATGCCCTGGAGCATTACGTACAGGCCGTTGAGACGGATGGTGTTCTTCCTGCGTGTCCCGCCTTTGAAACTACCCTGAAGAACCTCCGCCGTGTTCCCTTGGAGCCGCCCACAACCTTCCATGAGGCGGTGCAAGCCCTATGGATGACCTTTGCCTTTGTCCGTCTCATGGGTAACTGGCCCGGCATCGGACGGTTGGACGTACTGCTGGGCAAGTATCTGGAAAAAGACTTGGCCGACGGCACGCTGAACCTTGACGAGGCCCGCGAGATCCTGGCCCACTTCTTCATCAAGGGCTGTGAGTGGGTGCGGGGCGGTGACCAAGGAAGCGGTGATGCACAACACTATCAGAACATCGTGCTTGCGGGTGTAGACGAGGAAGGAAACGAAGTCACCAACGCCGTTACTTATCTGGTGTTGGATATTTTAGAGGAGCTTCCCATCGGCGATTTTCCCACGACCATTCGCATCAATCGCAAGACTCATGAGAAGCTGTTACGCCGCATCGCCGAGGTCATGCGCCACGGCGGCGGTGTGCTGGCCGTCTACAATGAAGATCTCATTCTGGAATCCTTGACAGGCTACGGCTACGAGGTAACCGAGGCACGGAAATTTGCCAACGACGGCTGTTGGGAGGTACAGATCCCCGGCAAGACCAATTTTGTCTACTGTCCCTTTGACGGATTGGCAATCCTGCAAAAGACCACGCTCCAAAGCTATAGAGAAGGGATAGAATTCGGGAATTTTGACGATCTGCTGGCAGCCTATCTGTCGGATCTCCGCAATCAGGTTTTGGCCATCACCCAAAGCCGCTTCGGCGCTTTCCGTGTCATGGATACTGAAAACGGTGTGTTTGAGTGGCATCCTACGACCCCTTGCACCGTGGTCTCCATTTTCGAACAGGGCTGTATTGAGAAGGGACTTTCCTACGGCGAGGGCGGTCCTGTGTACCATATCTTCTCCCCCCACATCGGCGGGCTGGCAGACACCGTCAACAGCCTGTACGCCATCAAAAAGCTGGTGTTCGACGACAAGCGTTTGTCCTTTTCCGAATTCATGACGATTTTGAGAAACAACTGGGAGGGCTGTGAGCCTCTCCGTCAGTTCGCGCTGAATAAATACGTATACTATGGCAACGACAATCCCGAATGCGATGCCATTGCCGCCGAGATATTGAACAGCTTTTCCGACTTCTGTGCCGAGAACAACGGTCTTAGCCCTTACAAGTTCCCTTCCGGTGTTTCTACCTTCGGGCGTCAGCTTGAGTGGGCCCCCCACCGTCTGGCCGCTCCCCATGGAAGAAAGCAGGGTGAAGTTCTGGCCGCCAACGCCTCTCCTACCCCCGGTACCGACCGTGAGGGTGTGACCGCCATGATCCGCTCCTACTGTGCCGCGGATCTACGCAAACAGGTGACGGGCGCGGCGCTGGACTGCAAGCTTTTGCCCTCTTCTGTGACGGGGGAGGACGGAATCAACGCTCTTGTGGCCATCATGAGAGGCTTCGTTTCAGAGGGAGGCTTCTTCCTTCAGCCCGACGTGGCAGATGCCCAAATTCTTCGTGACGCCCAGAAGCATCCCGAAAACTATCAAACCCTCTCTGTCCGCGTATCGGGCTGGAACGCCCGTTTCGTGACACTTTGCCGCGAATGGCAGGATATGGTCATCGGACAAAACGAAAAATAACGCATAAGCACATATCAACAACTTGAAAAACGGGCCATCTCTCACGAGGTGGCCCGTTTGACTTTAAAAAGTCCCCCTCCTTTCGGAGAGGGACAGGAGAGAAACAACAGGAAACCTCTAAAAACTCTATTGGCAAGAAAGCCACGTGGGAGTTTTTCGTCAAATAATACAATTTTTCGCACGCGTAGTGGAGCTACGCGAAGGGAAAATCACCGTGGATTTTCCGTCAAGAGAGTTTTTAGCGGTGACCAACAAAGGTCATGCTTGCATTTGCTTGATCTTGCGGTTCAATTGGTCACACATATCGGACATATCCATATCATTTTTCACGGGAAGACGGAGAAGCTCTCCCTCTTTGCCTGTGATCACTAGCTCCACCCATTTAACTGTGGCGGGCTTTTTTGTATTGGTCAGCGTGATCTGCGTGCTTTGCTCACAAAGCTGTACAAGCATCATCTCCTCGTAAAAGAAGGAAGTCTCGGTGTCGGTCCAGGCTCCCTCTTCCTCACGAGAGGCAGCCAAAGACAGCTCGCGGGAGCAAACAAGGAGGGTGTCCTTGGTGAAAAAGAAGTGGGTTTTGACGAAAATATCAGAGACGATAGCGCTGTTTTTACCACGCTTGAAATAGGTGGCCTTATCTCCCATATGGTAAGCCTCAGTCTCCACGTCAGCGGGCTGCTTCAGCACAAAACGGCTGTAATCCACCCGTCCCGTGACGGAACTGTCGTAATTCAAAAGGCGGTGTTGCTTTTCCTCTTCCACGTCATTATCGCTGATATGTCGGCTGCTGAAGATCAAAAACAGGGCCAAGCCGACAGGAGTGATGACACAGGGGACGTAATAGGAGGCCATCGAAAAGCCGAAGTAAAACCATACCACGCCAACGATCATCATTCCTGCGCCCAAGAGACGCCAGAGATCGGTTTGACGATAGTAACGGGCACCATCCTTTTTCAAAGATCTTTTGCTCATGTAGTCATCCTTTCTTTCAAATGGTTTATTTGATGACATCAGTATAACACGAGCGTCCCACAAAGTCAAGCAACCGTTAGTTGAAGCTATCTCAACCTACAGGATGATATAAAAAATACTCACCCGTGATTGCCCATACCCGGGCACACGAGTGAGTATTTTTTGATTGAGTCACACGTCTCGACGTCCCTTGAGGGCGCGGAGCAAGGTGACCTCATCGGCATATTCAATATCCGTGCCAACGGAAATACCATAGGCCAAGCGCGTGACGGTCAGCCCTAAGGGACGAAGCAGACGCGCCAGATACATGGCGGTAGTTTCACCCTCCACATCGGCATTGGTGGCCACGATGATCTCTTTGATCTCGCCCTCGTTGACACGCGCAAGCAGCTCCTTGATCTTCAGCTTGTCGGGCGTGATACCGTTGAGGGGAGAGAGCACGCCGTGAAGCACGTGATAGGTCCCTTTGTATTCACGAACCTTTTCCATGGCCATGACGGTACGGGCATCCGATACCACGCAAACGGTGGAGCGGTCACGGGTCTCGTCATCGCACACGTAGCAAAGCTCGCGGTCGGTGAGGTTCTGGCACACGGGACAGAGGTGGATCTTCTCCTTAGCATCAACAATGGCCTGGGCAAAGGCCGCCGCATCCTCGGGGGTCATATCCAGCACCGAAAATGCCATTCTCATGGCGCTTTTCTTCCCTACGCCTCCCAGCTTACCGAATTGCTCGGACAGGTGGGCCAGGGATTCAATGTACTCGGCCATATCAGAACAGACCGGGCATATTCATGCTACCCGTGATCTTTTCCATCTCGGCAGCGTTGGTCTCTTCCACACGCTTGATGGCTTCGTTGACACCTGCCACCAGGATATCGGACAGGGTCTCGATATCGTCGGGATCTACGATCTCGGGAGAGATATCAATAGACAGGACCTCTTTCTTGCCGCTGATCTTGACCACAACGGCACCGCCGCCTGCCTTGATCTCATATTCGCGGGCATCCAGCTCTTCCTGCTTAGCAGCCATATCCTCCTGCATCTTCTGTGCCTGGCGGATCATAGCCTGCATATTCTGGGGGCCGCCGCCCATTCCCTTCGGGACGTTTGCTCTCATGTTGTTTTCCTCCGTTATTTTATGTATTTGTTTTTATGATCTGAATTTAATGGTCTCCCCGGGCTTGACCTCGGCAGAGCCACCGTCAAAATCAAACCACACGGTGAGGGCCGAGGGGTTTTTAACCATGCGGAAGTCGGCGGAAAACTGCAGAGCGTTGTATGCCTGCACGTAATCGTAGACCTCCATATTGGTAGCGTACCACACATCGTCGCGGTAGGCTACCTTTTCGCAAAAGGACTCGATGCGGTCCCAGTTATTGTCGTTTTCAAATTCATAAGCATGACCCCAGACATAGAACAACCAGGGATCCACCCAAGCATTGGGTTGGCCATTGACAAAGGTATCCGCCAAGGGGAAAAGTCTCTCATCGTTATGGTGACAGGTGGCGGGCATTCTCAGCCAATCGAGAGGAACGGCGAAATTGCCTGTGGAAACGGTGGTACGGGCATAAGCGATGCCACAGTTGTAGAGCACCTCCACGGTCATATCGCTGAAGGTACCCATGGGATAGGCACAGCCGCGAATCACGCGTCCAAAGGTATTCTCCAGCATTTCCCTGTCCTTGATGATCTCGTAGACAGCCACATCGCGGGGCATACGGTCCAGAAAGGGATGGTTATAGCTGTGGATGGCGATCTCATGGTTTTTACCCAACTCTCCGCCGTAGGTCTCCAGTGCCATTTTTCGTCCCATAGGACGGTGGATGGTGTCTGCGGGGTAGGTGTATTCATCCTTTTCAAAGCGACTGCCGTTCAAGTTAAAGGTACCCTTGAGACCGTGTTTGTTGAAGATCTCCATGAGGCGGATGTCCTGCTCCACGCCATCGTCGTAGCTGAAGGTCAGGGCTTTTTTCTTTCCGCCCGGGAAACGCATATATCTCATCATAATGATCGTTCCTTTCGTTTTTACTCTTCTGCCGCCTCAAGAATGAGGTCAAGCATAGAGTCGGGGGAGGCTTTGGTGTCATTCTCTACCTCGGTGAGCACGTCGTCGGGAGAAATGGGACGTCCCAGCGCCACAGCGAGGGCTGCTCGGAGTGTTTCTGGGATATCACCCTTTTTGGTCATACCCAGAGCAAATTCATTACCAAACTTAATAATCACTTTGCCGTCTTCAGTGGTATAGGCCTTGGCCTGCTTGAAGAAGGGGGCTACCATAGGATTCCGTTCACCCACGCGAGCCACCACCTCAGACCATGCCCGCAAGGGGCGTAGGATTCGGCGGTTTTGCTCAACGCCCACAGGGAAAACGGGTTTCTTTTCGGGTGCATTCACGGGCTTTGCAGGGGCCACAGGAGCCGTCTTAGGAAGCGTGGACGTCATGGGGATGTGAGGCTCGCATACGGGTTCATCCCCGAAATAAGGCTCGGGGGGGAATTCATCGGGGTCTGCCACGGGGATGGCAGGAGCTACGGGAGCGGCCACAGGTGCGGGGCGAGCCACAGGCGTCCCTGTCAGCGCGGCCTCCTCCAGCTTGGAGAGGCGAGACAGGATAGACTCGGTGGAGGTGTCCAGCAGAGGGTCGCAGAGACGGATGAGGGTGATCTCAGCCACGGTGCGCTTGATGCTATGGGACTTCTGCATGGAGAACAGAGCGTCTTCCAAAAGGCCGACGTGCCAGAGCAAAGTCTCGCGGGTGAAGCGAGCGGCAACCTGCGTCATAGCGGCCTGCTCGCTGTCGGTGAGATCCAAGTATTTCACGGCGTTTTTGGTGGTTTTCAGCACCAGCATATCCCGATAGAGGGTGATAAGATCCTGCCAGAACACAGCAAGGTCTCGCGAGGATCTGACCGTCTCGTCCACCATAGAGAAGAGTGTTTCGTAGTCACGATCGGCAACAGCGGTGGCCACGCGGAGCATCCCTTCCCTGCCCGCCGAGCCGATGGTATCGGTGACCAGGTCGGCGGTAATGGGCAAATGGTTGCCTGCACACAGCTCAAGGAGGCTGATAGCGTCTCTCATGCCGCCCTGAGCGTGTCGGGCGATGAGGCGGGCGGCCTCATCCTCCAAGGTAAAGCCTTCGGCACGTGCGATGAGGTGGAGACGGGCGGAGAGGGCCTCGGTGGAGATACGACGGAAATCAAACCGCTGACAGCGGGAGATGATGGTAGCGGGCAATTTTTGCAGCTCGGTGGTGGCCAGAACGAAGACCACGTGCTCCGGGGGCTCTTCTAAAGTCTTCAGCAGGGCGTTGAAGGCCGAGGTGGAGAGCATATGTACCTCGTCGATGATATAGACGCGGTATTTCAGCTCGGAGGGAGCGTAGATGACCTCGTCGCGGATATCACGGATATCGTCAACGCCGTTGTTGGAGGCGGCGTCCATTTCCAAAACGTCGGTAGCCGATCCCGCGTCAATGGCACGGCAAGACGCGCACTGACCGCAGGGGCCTGCCTCGGTGGGATGCTCGCAGTTGACCGCCTTGGAGAGGATCTTGGCGCAAGAGGTCTTACCCGTACCGCGTGAGCCGCAGAACAGGTAGGCGTGGGAGAATTTTCCCGTCTGGCATTGATATTTTAAGATGGACGTGATATGCTCCTGGCCGCTGACCTCGTCAAAATTCGAGGGGCGCCATTTGCGATATAAGGCTTGATGCACGGGAATACCTCCTTTTGGGGTACGCAAGGAGGCTTCTTGAAAGAAGGCCCCTTGACCCCAAGAACTTTTAAAAAATTTCTATGTAAGGGCGACCTTCGGTCTCCCGCTGATAGTTTCGGACGGGCAATGCTCTACTCTACAACATAGATCCATAGAAAAAGCACCCCTCTGCTACGAAAGAAGACCATACACCGCTCTCTCGGGCTTCACTTCCCTGCGATCTTTTGTTCACTTGCTCAGAACAGGCACCCTCGCGGCACATACGGTTCACCGCTTAATGCTGCTTGGTTCCCCACCTGACATGGTTCACGGCTCCGCATTGCGCAAGACCCGTTCCTCAACACAAGAAAACAAACTCAATTCAGAAAAGATTCACTCTCAAGAGTGGATTCCACCCCTGCTGTAGCGGATTGCAGGTACAGGGCTCCGCTATCTCCCCGGCTGGTATGGCCTACTTTCGCAGCAGAAGGCTGCTGACCATGGTATTATACCACACTTTCTTGGATTTTTCAAGGGGTAAATGAAAGATTTAAGGAAATTTCACATTTGAAAAATGTGGAATTTCGAATTTCACAAAAGAAAATTTTGGATAAGAGATATTAGTATGGGAAATTGTTGTTTAGCGTGGGATGCACTATATAAGGCTCTCCCTTTGGGAGAGCTCCCGCCCAGCGAATGCGACGGGCGGGTGAGAGGGTAAAAACGCGAATTACCACCTAATGAACCCTCTCTGTCACCCGAGCTTGCGAGGAGGACACCATCCCCCAGAGGGGGAGGCTTTGTCACGGGCTTCGCCCGCCATCATCGCAAATCTATAAACAATTTGTATAATTTTCCCATTCCTCGTGTGCTTTCACCATTCCCTGCACCCGGTCGCCTAGTCCAAGCACTTCACGCCACGTTTCGCCGCAAGTCACAGCCTCGGGATTCCATAACGCCGTCCCTTCCAACGCGCGAAAGGCGGCGGACAGGCGCAGAGCTTCCGAACAGATCTCGGCGTTGATGAAGCCGCCGTCCAACAGGGCACGCAGGTTACTTTCGTGAAGAAAAGACGAGCAATCGGAATCAAATTCCTCAAAGATATGGTATTCGATATCCTCTCGGTCACAGGTGAGCAGAAAAGTGCCGCAATGGGTGAGGGTATCCTTGAAAAAGGTGTAAAGCTGAGATAAATTCAAAGGTTCCATTATATCTTCAATAACGGCGTAGGGGCAAACTGTGTTCGCCCATTACACAAAATACAATCCCGGTTTTCGGGCGAACAAAGTTCGCCCCTACGAGTGAATGGATCGATCAAATTCTCGCCAGCATCCCCTTCAGATTCTCAAAGCCCTTGGCGATGCCCTCGATGCAGTCCTCGGAACCCTCGAACTCAATGGAGCAATAGCCGTCGTAGCCTGCGCGCTTAAGGATCTGCAGACATTTTTCCACGTTGCAATCGCCCTCACCCACGATGGCGCCCTTGAAATAGTTGCAGCCGCGGGTCTGGCCGAAGCCGGGGGCGGGGGTTGAGGACTTATACATATCCTTGGCGTGGACGTGAACGGCGTAGGGGGCCACACGGGAGACGGCGGCACAGTTGTCCTCGTCGGCGCAGACGAAGTTACCTACGTCTACCAAGAGGCCGTAGTTATCGTGGGCAACGGCGTTGAAGAGCTGCTCCACGCGGTAGGAGTCCTGGGCGATGTAGCCGTGGTTCTCGGTGCAGGTCTTGATGCCCTTCTCTGCCGCATATTCGGTGACAGCGCGGGTGTTTTCGGCGATGGTGGGGAGCATGAGACCGAAGGAACGGGAGGTGCCGGTCTTGCCCACGCTGTAGCAGACATCGTGGCGCATGACCGAACAACCCAGGATGGCGGCGATATCCACCTGCTTCTTGAGTCTCTCCACCTCGGCGGCGGAGGCCTCGGGGGTAGGCTGGTAGAGGTTACCGCCGATGGTGTAGGCGTTGATGGTCATTCCCAGGCGGTCGGCCTCGGCACGGAGCTTGTGGGCATAGGCCACCTGCTCCTCGTAGGAGGATGCGGGCAGGTCGATGAACTCAATGGCCTCGAAGCCCATATCGTGGGCCTTTTGAATCACGTCGAAGTGGGCGAGCTTGCCCGCGTTTATGTATTGCTGGAAGGAATAGGAGCTGACGGAGATATTCATAATGAATTTGTCCTTTCGTGGATGCTTGGCAGGGAGAGTTACCCTCTCACCCGCCTGCGGCGGGAGCTCCCCCAAAGGGGGAGCCATGTTTCCGAGTCCTAAGCCTCCCCCTCTGGGGGAGGTGGCACGCCCATTGGGCGTGACGGAGAGGGTTTACTTGCCCATTACGGCTCTCAGATGCTCTGCGGCCAGAAGGATGTCTGCCACAGGATCGTCGCCGCACTCGCGCTCGATGGTGAGGAAGCCCTTGTAGCCGATGTCGTCCAGAGCTTGGAGGTAGCGGTCAAAAGGAACACTGCCCTGTCCGAGAGGCACTTCGGCAAAGTACTGGATACCCTGGAACTCCTGGGGCACGGGATGCACCACACCATAGAGGTACTCGGGGTTGCCGCGGTGGAGCATGACGCCGTCCTTGGCGTGGGTGTGGACGATGTAGTCCTTCAGGTTATGAACGGCCTGAGCGGGATCGTCGCCCGTGACCATCACCAGGTTGGCAGGGTCGAGGTTGACACCCACGCCCTTGGTGCCGCCCAGAGAGTCGAGGAACTTCTTAAGGTCAGCAGAAGTCTCGGGGCCTGTCTCCACGGCAAAGCGTGCGCCCACAGAGTCGGCATACTCTGCCAGTTGATAGCAGGCGTCCTGCATGATCTTATATCTATCGTGGTTGGGATCGGCGGGCACCACACCAATGTGAGTAGTAACAATACCTGTTTCCAGGGTGAGAGACAGGTCAAGGATGCGCTTGGATTTCTCGATGAGAGAAGGATTCAGCTCTGCGTTGCCAAAGCCGTGACCCAGATCGCCGCAGAGGGCGGAGAAGACAAGGCCGTGGGATTTGAGCATATCAAGAAGCTCTGCGCACTTGGCGGGAGTCATATTTTCGGGGGCGTGCTCACCGTTGGTAGAGTACATCTGGATACCCTTGACGCCGATCTTTTCGGCAGTCGCGAGGGCCTCTGCGGTTGGCAGACGGAAGGATTCCAGCATAGCGCCAATGGGAAATTGATACATGATAATTCTCCTTTCAGGACGTAGCATTTTAAACAAGTGGGCATCTCTAAAAACTGTATCGCTGAACGAGCGGCGAGCAATTTGTTAGGCAATTCGAACAAAAATTCGCACGCGTAGCAGGAGCTACGTGAAGAATATTTGTGAAGAAGTGCCAAAGAAAGTGCCGCCGATTCGTCAG